>NZ_JARFVE010000005.1:0-470559 GCF_029194105.1 Rhizobium mulingense
ACTTCGTCGCCAGCAGCGCCGCCGCCCTCGTTCAGTGAGTGGGCTTATAGAACCAACCCCTTTTCCAAGTCAACAGCCATACCAAAAGTTTTTTGACATTTTTGTAACGGGTTGAAAACGAAGGGCTTTTGTCTGTTGTTTCCGAAAACGAGCAAATCCGCCGTCCGATGGGGCGGTTTTGAGATTCGTTTTTGCCGAATCCTCAGGCAAGGACATTCGGCAAGAAAGACAAGATCCTATATGGGAAGCCGGACGCGAAATTCCAGGGCACTTGCCTATGGCGCGGCACGCTCGCTAATTTGGCAGCGATGATGATCCAGCGGAGCGAAGAATGCTTGTCCTCGATGAAGAACAAACGCGCGCGGCCTTGCCCTGGCCGGAACTGATCGCGGCGATCGCCGACATGTTCGACAGCGACTGCGTCATGCCGGTGCGCCATCATCATGAAATGGAAGTGCCGAACGAGGAGAGCGCCACGTTGCTTCTGATGCCGGCCTGGGTTCCCGGGCGTTATGCTGGGGTGAAGACGGTCTCCGTCTTTCCCGGCAATATGCGGCCCGGTCTGCCGGCGATCTTCGGAACCTATCTTCTTTCGTCCGGCGCCACCGGCGAGATGCTGGCTGCAATCGACGGCGGTGAGCTGACCGCACGACGAACGGCGGCGGCATCGGCGCTGGCAGCCCGCTATCTCGCCCGCGCCGACGCCGAGGAGATGCTTGTCTGCGGCACCGGCCGGCTGTCGCTCAATCTGATGCTCGCGCATGGCACGATCCGGCCGATCAAGAAATACCAGGTCTGGGGTCGCAACGGACAGGCTGCGGAAAAGATCGCCGCCGAGGCACGAGCGCTCGGGCTGAATGCCGAGGCGGTGGCGAATGCGGAAGCCGCAGCGCGAAAGGCCGATATCATCTCCTGCGCGACGCTTTCCAACGAGCCGCTGATCTCAGGCGAATGGCTGAAACCCGGCGCTCATCTCGATCTTGTCGGCGCCTTCAAGCCGAGCATGCGCGAAAGCGATGACGCGGCGATCCGCCGCGCCAGCGTGTATGTCGATACCCGCGCCGGCGCCATCAGCGAGGCGGGCGATATCGTCCAGCCGCTGAAAAGCGGCGTGCTGAGGGAAAGCGACATAAGAGCGGAGCTTGCGGAACTTGTCAGTGGCGCCCATGGCGGGCGAAGCGATCAGACCGAAATCACGCTGTTCAAATCCGTCGGCGCGGCGCTGGAAGATCTCGCCGGCGCGATTCTTGCGTATGAAACGGTGACGGGCCGAAAGTGACTATCAGTCCTTCATTGCCGGAACTTCCGGTTTCACATGTCCTGCCGGCTATCGGCGCGGCGCTAGCCGAGCAGAAGCGCGCGGTTCTTTCGGCACCGCCCGGCGCCGGCAAAACGACCCTGGTGCCGCTTTACCTGCTCAAGCAAGCCTGGCGCGGCGACGGCAGGATCATCCTGCTGGAACCGCGGCGGCTGGCGGCGCGGGCGGCTGCAAGCCGGATGGCGTCGTTGATCGGTCAACAGGTCGGCGGCACGGTCGGCTACCGCATGCGCCTCGACAACAGGATATCGGCGGCGACACGGATCGAGGTCGTGACGGAAGGGGTTTTTGCCCGGATGGTCCTCGATGATCCCGAACTCTCCGGCGTCTCGACCGTGATCTTCGACGAATTCCACGAGCGTTCGCTCGATGCCGATTTCGGGCTGGCGCTGGCGCTCGACGTTCAATCGGCCCTGCGCGAGGATTTGCGCATCCTGGTGATGTCGGCGACGCTCGACATCGAACGTGTGGCCGCCCTGCTGGAAGATCCGCCTGTCATCGAAAGCTTGGGACGCAGCTTTCCCATCGATATCCGTTATCAGGATCGGCCGGGCGGCGAACGCATCGAAGATGCCGTGACGCGGGCGATTGTCGACGCGCATGCCAGCGAAACCGGTTCGATCCTTGCTTTCCTGCCGGGCCAGGCGGAAATCACGCGGACCGCAGAGCGGCTGCAGGGACGATTCGGCCCCGAAACGCTGATTGCGCCGCTTTACGGCAACCTTGGCCAGAAGGAACAGGACGCCGCGATCCGGGCCGCCGCCGCCGGTCAGCGCAAGATCGTGCTTGCGACATCGATCGCCGAAACCTCGATCACCATCGACGGCGTGAGGATCGTCATCGACGGCGGGTTGCAGCGTCTGCCGGTGTTCGAGGCATCGACCGGAATCACCCGTCTCGAGACGGTGCGCGTGTCGCGGGCTTCGGCCGATCAGCGAGCCGGCCGCGCCGGGCGAACGGAACCGGGCATCGCGGTTAGGCTGTGGCACCAGGGACAGACGGCGGCGCTACCGGCCTTCACGCCGCCGCAGATCCTTTCGAGCGATCTTTCCGGGCTGGTGCTCGATCTCGCGCACTGGGGCGTTCAGGACCCGGCATCGCTCGCCTTTGTCGATCAGCCGCCGGAAACCACGCTGAAGGAAGCACGGACGCTGCTTGCTCAGCTCGGCGCGCTCGACAAGGACGGAATGCTGACCGCGCGCGGCAAGGTTATGCGCGATCTCGCCCTGCCGCCACGGCTTGCCGCGATGGTCGTGTCGGCGGGCGAATCGGGGCATGCCCGGGACGCGGCATTAATCGCGGTGCTGCTGACCGAACAGGGGATCGGCGGAACGAGCCTCGATATCGAGGAGCGGCTGCGGCGTTTCAAGGCCGAGCGCGGCGAAAGGGCGGAGGCCTCGCGGCGGCTGGCAGGGCGGCTGGCGAACGGCCTCGACAGAGTTGAGGCAGCGGCGCCGGCGCTAGCGGGGCAGCTGCTGCTGCACGCCTTCCCTGACAGAATAGCGCTTCAGCGCGGCGGACGCGGACGATTCGTGATGGCCAACGGACGGGGCGCGGAAGTGCCGGAAACCGAGAGGCTCGCCGGCAGCCGGATGCTTGTCATCGCCGATCTCACCGGCCGGGCGGCGCAGGCGCGGGTTCTGGCGGCCGCCGAGGTGACGCGCGGCGATATCGAGGCCGAGCTGCCCGGCGAAATCAGAACCGACGACCAGGTATTCTTCGACCGGCAGAGCCGGCAGACACGGGCGCGGCGCGCGACCCGGCTCGGCGCGATCATCTTCGACGAGACGCCCCTACCGCGCCCTTCCGGGACAGCCGTGACCGAGGCGCTGATGCAAGGCGTACGCGAACTCGGGCTCGATCAGCTTGCTTTCTCGAAGGAAGCCATTCAGCTTCGCGAGCGGATCGGGTTCCTTCACAGGACGATCGGCGACCCCTGGCCGGATGTCGGCGACGCCGCGCTACTTTGCCGAATGGACGAATGGTTCGCGCCGTTTCAGAGCGACGCCCGCGGCCTCTCGGACATATCGCCGGGCGGGCTCTCCACCGGGCTGATGTCACTGGTTCCGCACGACTTGCAGCGTGATCTCAGCCGGCTTGCCCCGACGCATTTCGAGGCGCCGACCGGCCAACGGCATCCGATTCAATATGAAGGCGAAGAGCCGGTGCTGACGATCCGTGTGCAGGAGCTGTTCGGGCTCAAGCAGCACCCGGCGATTGCCGGAGGCCGTTTGCCGCTGCTGCTGGAACTGACGTCGCCGGCGCACCGGCCGATCCAGACGACACGCGACTTGCCGGGCTTCTGGGCCGGCTCATGGAAGGACGTGCGCGCCGAGATGCGGGGGCGCTACCCACGCCATCCCTGGCCGGAGCGGCCGGAAGAGGCATTACCGACGACACGGGCAAAGCCGCGTGGTACATGAGGGCGACCCAAGGAACCCTGCGGAATGATCGACAAGCCAGTAAGCCATACGATGGAGGATCGACACAGCAGCCGGAGACTGCGCCTGCAGACGCTGGTGCGGCTGCGCTGGCTTGCCGTCGGCGGGCAAGCGCTGACGGTTTTCATCGTCGCCTTTTGGCTGAAATTTCCCTTGCCGCTGATCGCCAGCTCTTCACTGATTGCCGCTCTTGCCTGGGTGAATTTCTATTTAACGATCCGCTACCCGCCGACGCATCGGCTGGAACCGCCGGCCGCCTTTGCGCTGCTCGGCTTCGATCTTTTGCAGCTCTGCGCGCTGCTCTTCATCACCGGCGGTCTTGCCAATCCCTTCGCTGCCCTCGTCTGCGTGCCTGTCATCATCTCCTTTGCCTCGCAGCCAATCCGCTACAGCACCGCACTGATCGGCATTGCGATGGTCTGCATCACGGTACTTGCCTTTTCGCCTTTTCCGCTGCCCTGGTTCGACGGGGTCGAGATCAACGTGCACAATGTCATGCAGTTCGGCGTCTGGTGCTCTATCGCCTCCACAATGGCATTTGCCGCTTTCTACGCCTACCGCGTTTCGATGGAGGCGAGCCAGCTTGCCGATGCGCTGGCCGCGACCGAACTGGTGCTGCAGCGGGAAAAACACCTTTCACAGCTCGACGGGCTGGCGGCGGCCGCCGCCCACGAACTCGGCACGCCGCTTGCGACGATCAGCGTCGTTGCCAAGGAAATGGAGCGGGAACTGAAGGATGACGATCGGTTCCGCGAGGACGTCATGCTGCTGCGCAGCCAGAGC
The DNA here is from genome assembly GCF_029194105.1 of Rhizobium mulingense. Classification (NCBI taxonomy): domain Bacteria; kingdom Pseudomonadati; phylum Pseudomonadota; class Alphaproteobacteria; order Hyphomicrobiales; family Rhizobiaceae; genus Rhizobium; species Rhizobium mulingense. Next base: position 4,543 of record NZ_JARFVE010000005.1, read on the forward strand.
GAACGCTGCCGTGACATCCTGCGGCGGCTGACGACGCTGTCTTCCGAAAACGAGGCGCATATGCGCCGGCTGCCGCTTTCCTCGATGATCGAGGAGATCGTTGCGCCGCACCGGGAATTCGGCATCGCGCTCGAGCTGATCGAAAAAAGCCCGCGCAAGAGCGAGCCGGTCACCGATCGCAATGCCGGGATCATGTACGGACTCGGCAACCTCATTGAGAATGCCGTCGACTATGCCAGGGAGAAAGTGACAATCACCGTCGAGCACGATCACGACAAGGTGCTGATCGTCATCGAGGACGACGGCAACGGTTATTCGCCCGACATCCTGACCCGAATCGGCGAGCCCTATGTGACCAGACGGCAGAAGGAAGATACGGCCGGGGGCCTCGGGCTTGGACTATTCATCGCCAAGACGCTGCTGGAGCGCTCCGGCGCATCGCTGATTTTCGAGAACCGCGAGCCGGAGAGAGCCGGCGCGCGCATCCGCATCGAATGGCCGCGAATGCTGCTCGACGCAAATTCGACAAAATGAGTTTATCGGCATAAGTAGAACGAGAAACGGTTGAACAAGATCGGGCGTTCAAGCGCCGGGACCTGAGACGATGACAGAACAGAATCATGGAAATTTGGCCGCATCGGATGAAGACCATATCGGGCCCGACGCCAGCCTGCTGATCGTCGACGACGACGGGCCGTTCCTGCGCCGTCTCGCACGGGCGATGGAGACCCGCGGCTTTCAGGTGGAAACGGCTGAGTCCGTGGCGGAAGGCGTTGCGAAATCGAAAGGCAGGCCGCCGAAATATGCAGTGGTCGATCTCCGGCTCGGCGACGGCAACGGGCTCGATGTCATCGAAGCGATCCGCCAGCGGCGCGACGACACGCGAATCATCGTGCTCACCGGCTACGGCAATATCGCGACGGCGGTGACGGCCGTGAAGCTCGGAGCCGTCGACTATCTGGCAAAACCCGCAGATGCCGACGACGTCTTTTCGGCGCTGACGCAGCGGCCGGGCGAAAAGGCCGAACTCCCTGAAAATCCGATGTCGGCCGATCGCGTGCGCTGGGAACACATTCAGCGGGTTTATGAAATGTGCGAGCGCAATGTCTCGGAAACGGCGCGCCGGCTCAACATGCACCGGCGGACGCTGCAGCGCATTCTCGCCAAACGCGCCCCGAAATAGGGAGGCATCCCTCAGACGTCGTCGACGGTGAAGGGTTTTCCGTTCGCCCATTCGGCCATCATCAGCCTTTGCGCGGCGGCACGCGAGAAATTGAGTGTGACGGATTTGCGGGTGGCGGGCGCCATACGATGTTCCGGCGCCTCGCGAATCATGTGGGCACCATAGCCATCCGAGAGGAAAAGCCCGCATTCCTCAGGAAAGATGTCGAGCGGCACATCTTGATGCGTGGCAAAGAACAGGCGGTCGCAATGCAGCCTGTATTCCGGCCATTTGCGATCGACCCGGAAATCTTCGATCGAGGTCTTGATCTCGATGATCCAGACCTCGCCCTTTTCCGAAAGCGTGATCAGATCGGCGCGGCGCCCGCTCGCCAGCGGCAGTTCGGGCAGCACCGCGTGGCGCATTTCATGCAGCAATATCTGCGTGCCCCTCCGCACCATCATGGCCCTGTCCGATTGCCGGCCATCGATTAACGGATTGTTATTGTAAACGCTCAAAATCGTCATGGATAACCATCGTGGGGCTGTGCAGGTTGTTGCAAAAAAACCATGCGCTTTTAATTTGCGCGGCGGACGAATTCGCCGCGCCGCAGCAGCCTTGCAAAGCGCAAGTTAATCGAAAATAAACCATAATCAACGATGGTCGAAAGACCGTTCTCCCTGCCGCAAAACTTCAAGAGTCATCTATGCGCTTCCGCAATGCATTCCCTGTATTTGGCCTGCTGACGACGCTCGCGCTGGCCGGTTGCTCCACGAGCTCCGACAGCGCCTCCGTCGACGACAAGGGCGCTGGCCCGACGGTCCAGACGGCCCAAATCTTCAATGACGCCTATGGCGTGACGAAGGATGCCGGATACTCCCTACCGGCGATCCCGATCGATCGGGTCAAGCCGCAGTTCCGCCGCCAGGTCGTCAGCTACCAGACCACCGAGCGTCCGGGAACGATCATCGTCAACACGCGCGAGCGCTTCCTCTATTACATCCTCGCCAACGGCAAGGCGATGCGTTATGGCATCGGCGTCGGCAAGCAGGGCTTTGCATGGGCCGGCACCGCCTACGTCGCCTGGAAACAGGAATGGCCGACCTGGCACCCGCCGAAGGAAATGGCTGAACGCCGCCCTGATGTCGCCAAATATGTTGAAGACGGCATGGGCCCCGGCCTCACCAATCCACTCGGCGCGCGCGCCATGTATCTCTTCAACGAGGATGGCAAGGACACGCTGTTCCGTTTGCACGGCACGCCGGAATGGGCTTCGATCGGCACTGCCGCTTCCTCGGGCTGTATTCGCCTGATGAACCAGGACGTCATCGACCTCTACAGCCGCGTCCGTCCCGGCAAGGGCACTTCCAAGGTCATCGTCATTCAGTAAGCTAGAGACCGAATTCGGTATAAAAAAGGCCGCCGAACTGTCGTTCCGGCGGCCTTTTCATTTCTCAACTGTCCTCTCAACCGGCCCGCTTTGCCTTCAGCTCGAGGCGGCGGCGGTGAAGCACCGGCTCGGTATAGCCGTTCGGCTGCTCCCTGCCCTTCAACACGAGCTCGAGGGCGGCCTGGAAAGCGATCGACCCGTCGAAATTACCGGCCATAGGCTGATAGGCCGGGTCCTGCTCGTTCTGCCGGTCGACGACGGCGGCCATGCGCTTCATCGTTTCGACGATCTGAGCTTCGCTGACCACCTGGTGATGCAGCCAGTTCGCCATGTGCTGGGCCGAAATGCGCAAAGTGGCGCGATCCTCCATCAGGCCGACATTGTTGATATCGGGCACCTTCGAGCAACCGACACCCTGATCGACCCAGCGCACGACATAGCCGAGGATGCCCTGGGCATTGTTGTCGAGTTCGCGCTGGATCTCCTCCTGAGACCAGTTCGGCCGCACCGCGACCGGCACCGAGAGAATGTCGGATAGTTTGGCGCGGGCGCGGTCCTTCAGTCCCTGCTGAATCTTGGCGACATTGACACGGTGATAGTGGGTGGCATGCAGGGTCGCGGCCGTCGGCGACGGGACCCAGGCAGTGTTGGCGCCGGCCTTGGGATGGGCGATCTTCTGCTCCAGCATCGCCGCCATCAGATCCGGCATCGCCCACATGCCCTTGCCGATCTGCGCGTGGCCTGAAAGGCCGCATTCGAGGCCGATGTCGACATTCCAGTTCTCATAGGCCGATATCCAGGCGGCCTGACGCATGTCGCCCTTGCGAATCATCGGGCCGGCTTCCATCGAGGTGTGAATCTCGTCACCGGTGCGATCCAAGAAGCCGGTATTGATGAACACGACACGCTCGCGGGCGGCGCGGATGCATTCCTTGAGATTGACCGTGGTGCGGCGCTCCTCGTCCATGATGCCCATCTTGATGGTGTTGCGCACCAGCCCAAGCGCATCTTCGACCCGCGAGAAGATCTCGGCGGCAAAGGCGACTTCTTCCGGTCCATTCATTTTCGGCTTGACCACATACATGGAGCCGGTGCGGGAATTCTTCTTCCGGCCCGCCGGGCCGATATCGTAAAGCGCGATCAGGCCGGTGATAACGGCATCCATGATGCCCTCAGGCACTTCGTTGCCATCGCGGTCGAGAATGGCAGGATTGGTCATCAGGTGGCCGACATTGCGCACCAGCATCAGCGAGCGACGATGCAGCTCGAAGGCGGTCCCATCCGGACCTATATAGTCCAGATCCGGGTTGAGCTTGCGGATGAAGCTCGCGCCGCCTTTTGCGACCTCTTCCTGCAGATCGCCCTTCATCAGGCCGAGCCAGTTGCGGTAGACGACGACCTTGTCCTCGGCGTCAACGGCGGCAATCGAATCCTCGCAGTCCATGATCGTGGTGATCGCCGATTCCAGCCAGACATCGGAAATATGGGCCGGATCGGTCTTGCCGATCGCCGTTGCCGCATCGATGACGATCTCGATGTGGATGCCATTGTTCTTCAGGAGAAGATGCGTCGGAGCGGCGGCATCGCCGCGATAGCCGGCAAAATGCCCACCGTCCCTCAGCACTGCCTGCTCGCCATCGGTCGATCGGATGATGAGCGCTCTATCCCTGACGGCGAAGCTTGCGACATCCTTCCAGTGGCTGTCCTGCAGCGGCACTGATGTATCGAGGAAATCGCGCACCCAGGCGATGACCTTCTCGCCGCGCTTCGGGTTGTATCCCCTGCCCTTTTCGGCGCCGTCGCTCTCGGGGATGGCATCCGTGCCGTAGAGCGCATCATAGAGCGAACCCCAGCGGGCATTGGCGGCGTTGAGAGCATAACGCGCGTTCATGACGGGAACGACGAGCTGCGGACCGGCGATCGTGGCGATCTCGGGATCGACATTCTGGGTCGAAACCTGGAAGTCCGACCCCTCGGGTAGGAGATAACCGATTGCGCGCAGAAAGGACTGGTACTCATCCATATCGGTCGGAGCGCCATGTTGGCGATACCAGTCGTCGATCTTGAGCTGCAGCTCGTCGCGCTTCTTCAACAGCGCCCGATTCCTGGGGGCGAGATCATGGACGATCGCCGAAAAATCGGCAAAGAACTTGTCCGCATCGATCGCCAGACCGGGCAGAACTTCCTGGACGAGGAAATCATGAAGGACGGATTCGACGGCAAGACCGTTCTTATCAACGCGGCTCATGCGACATTCTCCCTGGCAACGACTTTGAATGCTGCCACTTTGCCCGGCTTTCATTCACAGTCAATTCCGCAATAATTCGAAAGATTTATGCCGCACGGGAAATTATGCGCGGCGTCACGCCCATCGGCAGTCCGTTCTGCGGCTGCGTCGTCAGCTTCTGCACCGGCCAGGGGTTGGTCGCTTCCGTCTGGTCGAAGCGAAAGCGGTGCATCATGACGGCAAGCGCGATCACCGCCTCCTGCAACGCGAAAGTCGCACCGATGCAGACGCGCGGGCCGGCGCCGAACGGCAGGAACTGGAAACGGCCGATGCTGCCGCGATTTTCAGGAAAGAAGCGTTCCGGCATATAGGCGCGTGGCCTGTCCCAATAGAGTTCGTGACGATGCAGTGTCCAGGGCATGATGAGCACGGTGATGTCGGCCGGGATCTCGACCTTTTCGCCCTTCGCATTGGTCCAGACGTCATCGGCGATCGCGGCGCGATTGATCGAGGGTGCGGGCGGATAAAGCCTGAGCGCCTCCTCGAACGCTGCCCGCGTCACCGGCATGAGATCCAGCCATTCGACCGGCTCGGCGTCGGTAGCCAGAATACTATCGATCTCCGCCTCCATGGCTTCACGAATATGCGGGCTGTTAGCGACGCAATAAAGCGTCCAGGCGAGCGCCCGCGCAGTCGTCTCGTGGCCGGCGCCGATGAAGGTCAGGATATTGTCCTCGATCTCCTCCTTGGTCAGGCCGTCGGGACCGGTCTGCTCGAGAAGCAGCGTCAGAAAATCGTCCGGTGCTGTGGCGCGGTCAGCCCTCATCTTCGCAAGCCGCATGTCCATGGTATCGCGCACGATCGCCCTGAATTTCTCCAGTACCTTCTGGCCGCCGATGCGGGTGAGCCGCGGCACCCAGGAGGGCGCGCGCAACAGATCCATCGGATCGACGCGGCCCATGCGGTGGAGAAGTTCGTTGACGTCGTCAGCAAAATGGCCGCTGGAGGAGACGATTTCGCCGGAGAAAAGCGTTTCGGCAAGAATCGCAAAGGTGAGATCGGTCATGTCGGCGGCGATGTCGAAGATCTGGCCAGCCGGAACGGCGCCCTCGTATTTGCGGACGTATTCTTCGGATTGCCGCAGCATCTGGCCGGCGAAACCTTTGGCATGGCGCGGTGTGAAGACGGGCGCGACCGCCTTTCGCGACCGTTTCCAGACCTGGCCTTCGGCCGTCAACAGGCCATCCCGCAGGATCGGCCGCAGCACCAGCTGGCGAATGTCAGACATGCGATAGTTCGTTGCATTGTCGACCAGCACATGCTTGATCAGGCCGGGATCGTTGACGATCAGGGTGTGCTGACCGAAGAAACTCGTCTTGATCCAGGGCAGCGTGTAGGACGGCTCGCCCCACAGTTCGAGCGGATTGCGCAGGATGATGCGGATGATCTCAAGCCGGCTCGGCGGCACGGTGCGCGGCAGCGGCGCCGGCGGAACGAAGGGATCAGGGCGCATGTCCATCGGAAAAGCCTTTCGGGGAAGATCAACGCTTCCCGTCAGGCTTGAAGCTAGAGCAGGCCCTTGAGTTCGTCCAGCTTGTCGTTGATCAGCCAGCCGTAATAATTCTCTTCGGGCCAAACGGTCGTAACGGAAGACCGGTTTTTCGCAGCGAGTGCCGCGGCGCGCTGGCGCGAATTGCCGACATTATAAAGAGTCGCCGTCAGGCCGGGATTGCCCGAGATATCCATGCCGGCAATCTCTTTATAGTCGTCGATCGACCTGCGGATGGAAGCGGCGACGAAGGCGAGCGAGATATCGGGGTCCATGATCGCCCGGTAGACGGCGCCGGCATTCTTCTCGTTCAGCTTCGGATAACCCGACACGCGACTGACGAGATCCGAGAGCATCAGCGCCGTCAGAGGATTGACCTGGCCAAGGCCGAAAGTCTGGCCGGCATAAAAGGGCTGGAAGAAGACCGCGCTGAAGCGGTTATTGGGGAAGCTCTGGCCGCCGACCGTCTTGCCGCGGAAATCGCTTTCCCAGACATCTTCCCGGCAGGACCAGAGCGTGTAGGAATCGCTCTTGCCCTTGCACTGAGCAAATTGCGGCCGCGCCACGAAATCATCAACGTTTTCGCCGTCATAGGCGAAGCGGAAGCTTTCTCCGGCATAGGACGCGGCCTTGACGTAATAGGCCTGCAGCCGGTCATAGGCATCGACATTATAGGTGTGCTCGCCGACGATGGCGCCGACGACATGGATGGGATTGATGCCGTAAGCGGTGGAGACCTTGCGGATTTTCGCCATCAGCTCCCGATCGGTCGCCAGAAGCTCATGGACCTTTTCGTATTTCAGATCGAAGCTGCTCTTCGTGCCCTTGGTGCGGCGAACGGAAGCACCCGGAATATCGGGCTGCTCGACGTGACGGTTGCCCGCCGGAACCGTCTGCATTGCGAAGGCCGGCGCCGATTTCACCAGGGCAGCGGCAATCAAAAGGCTTGTCAAAAGGCGTCGCACGATCCGCTATCCCGTCCATTCATCGTCCTGCTTGCGATGCGGCTGACTGGACCAGAATCTTGGCCGAATAAAGCCGGAGCGGAAAACAAAACGGGCCTTCACTAGAAAGTAAAAGGCCCGCTGTCGAGAGTGGAGTTCGTCACAATGCGGCATTCACGCCGGCAAAGAGACGAAGCGGTGCGCCGAGATCACAGGATGAAGCGCGAGAGATCGGTATTCTGCGCGAGATCGCCGACATGTTCGCGCACATAGGCGGCGTCGATGGTGATGGCCGTGCCGCCGCGATCCGGGGCGTTGTAGGAAATATCGTCCAGCACCCGCTCCATCACCGTCTGCAGGCGGCGCGCGCCGATATTCTCGACGGAGGAGTTCAAATGCACCGCGACATCGGCCAGCGCGTCGATCGCGTCGTCGCTGAAATCCAGGCTCAGGCTTTCGGTTTCCATCAGCGCGCGATACTGGCGGATGAGGCTCGCCTCCGTCTCGGTCAGGATCCGGCGGAAATCCTCCTTGTTCAGCGGACGCAACTCGACGCGAATCGGCAGACGGCCCTGCAGTTCCGGCAGCAGATCCGAAGGCTTGGAGACATGGAAGGCGCCGGAGGCGATGAAAAGGATATGATCGGTCTTCACAGGCCCGTATTTGGTCGAGACGGTCGTGCCTTCGACGAGCGGCAGCAGATCGCGCTGCACGCCTTCGCGCGAAACGCCGGCGCCCATGCCGCCGTCGCGGGCTGCGATCTTGTCGATTTCGTCGAGGAAGACGATACCGTCATTCTCGGTCGAACGAACGGCCTCGCGCTGGATCACCTCATTGTCGATCAGTTTGTCGGACTCGTCGCGGATCAGGTCGGTATAGGAGGCCTTGACCGTCGTGCGGACCTTCTTGGTGCGCCCGCCCATGGCCTTGCCGAACATTTCCGACAGATTGAGCACGCCGATATTGGCGCCCGGCATGCCGGGGATCTCGAAGCCGCCCATGCCGGAACCGGTATCGGCCACTTCGATGTCGATTTCCTTGTCGTCGAGTTCGCCGTCCCTCAGCTTCTTGCGGAAGTTTTCGCGGGTGGCGGGCGAAGCCGTGGTGCCGACCAGCGCATCGAGGACACGCTCCTCTGCGCTCACATGCGCCTTGGCCTGAACCTCGGCCCGCTTCTTTTCGCGCACCAGGCCGATGCCGACCTCGACCAGGTCGCGGATAATCTGCTCGACATCGCGGCCGACATAGCCGACCTCGGTGAACTTTGTCGCCTCCACCTTGATGAAGGGCGCGCCGGCGAGTTTTGCCAGGCGGCGGGAGATCTCCGTCTTGCCGACACCGGTCGGGCCGATCATCAGGATGTTCTTCGGCATGACTTCGTCGCGCAGGCTCGGGTCGAGCTGCTGGCGGCGCCAGCGATTGCGCAGCGCAATCGCAACGGCACGTTTGGCGTCATGCTGGCCGATGATGTAGCGATCGAGTTCGGAAACGATCTCGCGGGGGGAAAAGGTGGTCATTGCGTATCATTCTCCTGGCGGTCCAGGGCCATCAACAGCGCCCGGCCGTAATTAGTCGTTGTTTCGCCAAGTCCTTGAAAGCCCGCCTTGGTATAGGCTCTGATTGCGAAAACATTGTCAGGATGCGGATCGACGAGGATCCGCTGCGCCCCCTTTGCAAAGAGCATATCGCAGAATCCTATCATAAAGGCCGGTCCGTGACCTTTGCCAACGAGTTCCTCTGTGCCGATGAACTGGTCGATGCCGTAGGTGCCCTTCGGCTGGCCGGCGAGCGCTTCATCGTCCTCGTCGTCGAGATTGGCGGCCTGGATAAAGGCGAATTCCTTTCCATTCAGGGTGACCATGAAGCAAGAGACGGAGGCCGTATCGATATGCTCTTCCATTGAAGCCAGCGCCTCGGCCGGATCGCGCCACCAGCGCCTGACATGTTGGCTTTCCAGCCATTTGGCAAGGAGCGGCAGATCAGCCACGGCAAGCGGCCGGAAGGCATAGGGTTCAGCCTTCGGCATCCAGCACTTCCATTACGACATTATGGTTCGTGTAGACGCAGATGTCGGCCGCGATATCGAGAGCGCGGCGGGCGATCTCTTCGGCCGATTTGTCGGTATCCATGAGTGCCAGGGCAGCCGCGAGGGCAAAATTGCCGCCCGAACCGATCGCCGTCGTGCCGTGTTCCGGCTCCAGCACGTCGCCGTTGCCGGTGATCGCGAGCGTAATCGACTTGTCGGCGACGAGCATCATGGCTTCGAGATTACGCAGGTATTTGTCAGTGCGCCAGTCCTTGGCGAGCTCGACAGCAGCGCGCATCAGCTGGCCGGGATATTGCTCCAGCTTCTTTTCAAGCCTCTCGAGCAGGGTGAAGGCATCGGCGGTGGCGCCGGCAAAACCGGCGATCACTTCGCCCTTGCCGATGCGGCGCACCTTGCGGGCATTGCCCTTCATCACGGTCTGGCCGAGGCTCACCTGGCCGTCACCCGCCATCACCACCTTGCCGCCTTTTCGAACAGTAATGATCGTTGTCATAAAACACCTGTCTGCCCATGACGCGGGCTTTTACCTTGACCGTACATCGGCCTTGTTGAGCCCTATGTAAGCAGGCCGGAGCCGATTGCAAATGGGCCGGCTTTTCTCTTCCCCGGCTTCTGGATATTTGCCGATGCGCCTGATAAGGAACGGCCTTATTCCGATGGAGGGCCAAATGGCCGAGACCGCAGCAAGCCGTACGGGCAGCGTTTCCCGCAGGACGAACGAGACCTCGATTTCCGTTTCCGTCAATCTCGACGGCACTGGCAAATCGAAGATTTCGACCGGCGTCGGCTTCTTCGACCATATGCTCGACCAGCTTTCGCGGCATTCCCTCATCGACATGGAGATCGAATCGAAGGGCGATCTGCACATCGACGATCATCATACGGTCGAGGATACCGGCATTGCGATCGGCCAGGCGATCTCCAAAGCGCTCGGCGACCGGCGCGGCATCACCCGCTATGCCTCGATCGATCTTGCCATGGACGAGACGATGACCAAAGCGGCGGTCGATCTTTCCGGCCGACCGTTCCTCGTCTGGAACGTCGCCTTCAACGCGCCGAAGATCGGCACCTTCGACACCGAACTCGTCCGCGAATTCTTCCAGGCGCTCGCCCAGAATGCCGGCATCACCTTGCATATTCTCAACCATTATGGCGCCAACAACCACCATATTGCCGAGACATGCTTCAAGGCCGTCGCCCGCGCATTGCGCACGGCGACAGAGATCGATCCGAGACAGGCGGGCCGTGTTCCCTCAACGAAGGGCACGCTCGTCTGAGCCTCTCAAGGGAGCGGCGACAATGACGTCCAGCTATATTTTCCTGACGCCGCCCGGCAGCGCAGGCACTAACCTTGACGAGACGCGGGTGATCCGCGACGGCTTCACATGGCTCGGTTTTCTGTTTCCATGGGTCTGGCTGCTGGTCCATCGGCTGTGGCTATACGCGGCGGCGGCCTTTCTGTTGCAGGCAATCGGCGGCGCGCTGATGGACGAACCGGGTCTCTGGCCGGCGGGAGCGGCAATCACGCTGGGCGTGAACCTGCTGGTCGGCCTCGAGGGCCAGAACCTCCGTATTCGCAATCTCGCCGGCCACGGCTGGACTGAAGACGCACTCATTGCAGCCGATACGACGGGCATTGCCGAAGACGTCTACTTTTCCGACAAGGCGGTCCAGGCCGATACTGAAGCCACCGTGCCGGGCTGGGAGAACAAGACCCGACCGAACAGCCCGCATGGCCAGGCTACATCGCTTGGTCTCTTTGGATTTGATGGAGGACGCTGACGATGCGCGTCGCAATTATCGACTATGGTTCCGGCAATCTGCGCTCGGCCACCAAGGCTTTCGAGCGGGCCGCGCGCGAGGCGGGCATCGATGCGCAGATCGATCTCACCGACAAAGCGGAAAACGTTGCCGCCGCCGATCGCATCGTGCTTCCGGGCGTCGGCGCCTATGCCGATTGCCGGCGCGGCCTCGATGCCGTGCCCGGCATGGCCGATGTGCTGGTTGAGGCTGTCGAAAAGAGGGCGCGGCCGTTCCTCGGCATCTGCGTCGGCATGCAGCTCATGTCCTCGCGCGGACTTGAGAAGACAGTGACGCGCGGTTTCGGCTGGATCCCCGGTGACGTCATCGAGATGACACCTTACGATCCCGCGCTGAAAATTCCACAGATCGGCTGGAATACGCTCGACCTGAAGCGCGAACATCCGCTCTTCGACGGCATTCCAACGGGCTCCGGGGGCTTGCACGCCTATTTCGTGCATTCCTACCATCTCGCCGCCGAAAATGCCGACGACGTTATTGCGACGGTCGATTACGGTGGGCCGATGACGGCTTTCGTCGGGCGCGACAACATGGTGGGCGCTCAGTTTCACCCGGAAAAGAGCCAGAAGCTCGGCCTCGCCCTGATCGCCAATTTCCTGCGCTGGAACCCGTAATACCGCCGCCTTATTTTCCCTTTATGGGAAATACGGAACAGGAGTGCGCTCGATGCCGGCTTCGCGGAAATCAGGCAAGGTGTTCTATACGCTAAGACCCTCCAGAGAAGACCTGCCGCCCTTCTCGGACATCCGGCTTCCCGATGGAACGATCATTCGCCGTGTCGATGAGGCCATTCACAGGAGAGCGCTTTCCAATGCGGCCAAGGCGTTGACAGAAAGGCTGGACCGATGATCCATGAATTCCTTGCCGGCAACGAGAATTCCCAGCTGCGCGCCAACGGCATCAACGCCGGCGACATCACTGAAGCCGTGCTGGAATTTTATATCGAAGGCGAGGACGATCTGATCGGCCTGCTTGCCTACGCCCTCTACGAGCGGCAGAAGCGCGATTTCGTGCTCAGCTACCGCAAGCGCAATGCCGGCCGTTCGCCCAACGAGGCAGAGCTTGCCGCCGTCTCGGGCAATTATCTCTCGACCGACCTGCGCAATACGCTGCGCGACCGCGCCTCGCAGATCCTTGCAAGTTATGCCGAAACTTATGTGGAGGCGATGGAGCCGGAAATCCGGCTCGCCGCCGTCAACAGCCAGGCGCTGCGGGAGGTGCGCGACATCGAGAAATCGATGAAGCGGCGCCTCGGCTTCTGGCGCCAGGTTCGCGCTGGCTTGACCGTCACCCTGCTGCTGCTTCTGCTTTTCGGCGCGGCCACCATTGCCGCTGTCTTTTTCCGCTCGGATATCGTAGATGCGTGGAATGCGCTGATGGTATCGACCACTTTAGGGACGTAAGACGACATGATCCTTTTTCCCGCGATCGATCTGAAGGGCGGCCAATGCGTCCGCCTGAAGCTCGGCGACATGCAGCAGGCGACGGTCTACAACACCGATCCAGCCGCCCAGGCGAAATCCTTCGAAGACCAGGGTTTCGAATGGCTGCACGTGGTCGATCTCGACGGCGCCTTTGCGGGACATTCGGCGAATGGCGACGCCGTCGAAGCGATCCTAAAGGCGACGAAGAATCCGGTGCAGCTCGGCGGCGGCATCCGCACGCTCGATCATATCGAGGCCTGGCTCGCGCGCGGGCTGCGGCGCGTCATTCTCGGCACGGTGGCGGTCAGAAATCCTGATCTGGTCATTGAGGCCTGCCGGAAATTTCCCGGTCACGTCGCCGTCGGCATCGACGCCAAGGGCGGCAAGGTAGCCGTAGAAGGCTGGGCTGAGGCTTCGGAACTCGGCGTCGTCGAGCTCGCCCAAAAATTCGAAGGCGCGGGCGTCGCCGCGATCATCTACACCGATATCGACCGCGACGGCATCCTTGCCGGCATCAACTGGGCTTCTACGCTGGAACTTGCCGGTGCCGTCTCCATTCCCGTCATCGCCTCCGGCGGTCTTGCCTCGCTCGACGACGTCAGACGCATGCTGGAACCCGATGCACAGAAACTCGAAGGCGCGATTTCGGGCCGGGCTCTTTATGACGGCCGTATCGACCCCAGGCAAGCGCTGGCGCTGATCAAGGCCAGCAGAGCCAAGGAGACCGCTTAAATGACCCTCAAGGCCCGTGTCATCCCCTGCCTCGACGTGAAGGACGGCCGCGTCGTCAAGGGCGTCAACTTCCTAAATCTCGTCGATGCCGGCGATCCCGTCGAAGCGGCGAAAGCCTATGATGAGGCCGGCGCCGACGAACTCTGCTTCCTCGACATTACCGCTTCATCGGACAATCGCGAAACGATCTTCGATGTCGTGTCGCGCACGGCCGACCAGTGCTTCATGCCGCTGACGGTCGGCGGCGGGGTGCGTACCATCGCCGATATCCGCAGGCTGCTGCTGTGCGGCGCCGACAAGGTTTCGATCAACTCGGCTGCGGTCAGCAATCCCGACTTCGTCGCCGAGGCGGCAGACAAGTTCGGCGACCAGTGCATCGTCGTCTCGATCGACGCCAAGCGCAGGCTCACGCAGGCGGTCGGCGGGGACAATCTCAGTGCCTGGGAAATCTATACGCATGGCGGCCGCAATGCGACCGGCATCGACGCCGTCGAATTCGCCCAGAAGATGGTGGCGCGCGGCGCCGGCGAGCTTCTGGTCACGTCGATGGACCGCGACGGCACCAAGGTCGGCTACGACCTGGAACTGACCCGGGCGATCGCCGACGCCGTTCGCGTGCCCGTCATTGCCTCAGGTGGTGTCGGCGACCTCGACGACCTCGTCGCCGGGGTGAAGGAAGGTCACGCCAATGCCGTTCTCGCCGCCTCGATCTTCCACTTCGGCACCTATTCCGTCAGCGAGGCGAAACACTATATGTCGAAGTGCGGCATCGACATGCGTCTCGACTGAGGCTTGAAAGCGGATATATGAGCGGATTTTCCCTTTCCGATCTCGAAAGGATTGTTGAAGAGCGATCGAAGGCCTCGCCGGAGCAGTCCTGGACGGCGAAACTCGTGGCCGGCGGCCAGCCGAAAGCGGCAAAGAAGCTTGGCGAGGAGGCGATCGAAGCCGTCATGGCGGCGGCGACCGGCGATCGTGACAATCTGACCTATGAAGCCGCCGACGTGCTCTATCACCTATTGGTCGTATTGAAGATTGCTGAAATACCGTTAGAGAATGTCATGGCCGAACTCGAGCGCAGAACCGCGCAGTCCGGTCTCAAGGAAAAGGCCAATCGGCAGAGTTCATGAGTATCGCGACTGAGATCATTGGGGTGCCGGAAACATTGGATCACTTCCAGTCCGAATCCTATTCGCCGTACCACTTCTTCTCTTCCGAACAATGGGCGAAGTTCCGCGCCGACACGCCGCTGACGCTGACCAGCGACGAGGTCAAGCGGCTGCGTTCGATGGGCGACCCGATCGATCTCGACGAGGTCAGGCGCATCTATCTGTCGCTGTCGCGGCTGCTGTCAGCGCATGTCGAATCCTCGCAAATGCTGTTCGAACAGCGCAACCGCTTCCTGAGCCTCTCCGACGTGACGAAAACGCCCTTCGTCATCGGCATCGCCGGCTCGGTCGCGGTGGGAAAATCGACCACCGCCCGTATCCTCAAGGAACTGCTGGGGCGCTGGCCCTCCAGTCCGAAGGTCGATCTCATCACGACCGACGGCTTTCTGCATCCAAACGCCGTGCTGCAGCGGGAAAAGCTGATGCAGCGCAAGGGTTTTCCGGAAAGCTACGACACGGCCGCGATCCTGCGCTTCCTCTCGGCGATCAAGGCCGGCCGACCGGACGTGCAGGCACCCTGCTATTCGCATCTCGTTTATGACGTGCTCCCGGACGAGTACAAAATCGTCGACCGGCCCGACATCCTGATCTTCGAAGGCATCAATGTGCTGCAATCGCGCGACCTGCCGGCCGACGGCAAGATCGTGCCGATGGTGTCTGACTTCTTCGACTTCTCGATCTATATTGATGCCGCGGAAGACCAGATTCATAACTGGTACGTCACGCGCTTCATGCGGCTACGGGAGACCGCCTTCCGCGATCCGAACTCTTACTTCCATCGCTATGCCTCGATTAGCGATGCGGAAGCTCTCGATATCGCCGCAGATCTGTGGACGAATATCAACCTAAAGAACCTGCGCCAGAACATCCTGCCGACACGGCCACGCGCCGATCTCATCCTCAAAAAGGGCAAGGATCACCTGATCGAACAGGTGGCGCTGCGAAAATTGTAGCAGTCGATCTATCAGTCTCAGGGATTGACGCGGCGCAGCGTTAGATTGATGCGGCCGCCATTCTTCAACAGCGTCGATGTTGCCGGATGAATCCGGTCGACGCCGTGGAAACACAGCCTTCCCTCGCCGCCCAATACGACCAGATCGCCGCTCGACAGTTTGAAAGACAGCGTGCGATCGTTGCGGCTCAATCCGCCGACGCGAAAGAGGCAGCTGTTGCCGAGCGAGATCGAGACGACAGGCGCCTGCAGATTGCGCTCGTCCTTATCCTGGTGCAGGCCCATGCGCGCGTCGTCGGAATAAAAGTTGACGAGGCAGGCTTCCGGCGGTTTTTCATAACCCGGCACGTCATTCCAGATCTCGAGCAACGACTGCGGGATATCAGGCCAGGGCTTGCCGGTGACAGGATGCGTCGGCTGGTAGCGATAGCCGTTCTCCTTGTCAGTCACCCAGCCAAGCGGCCCGCAATTGGTCATGCGCACCGACATCGGCTTGCCGGTGCCTGGCATGACGGGCACGAAAAGCGGCGCCTCGGCGACCACGGCACGGATCACCTCGACCAGCGCTTCCTGACGCGACCGGTCGAGATATTCAGGCAGATGGCGGACGCCGTTCGAGAGTTCGGGCATGTCAGTCGCCGCCACCGGGACGGCCGCGCATTTTCTTGACTTCCGAGCGGCCAGATTTTTCCTTCAGACGGCGCTCGACCGAACCTTTGGTCGGCTTGGTCTTCTTGCGCGGCGGCGGCGGCGGCTTGGCAGCCTCCAGAATCAGCTCCTTCAGCCGTTCGCGCGCGTCCTCACGGTTGCGATCCTGGCTGCGAAAGCGGCTTGCCTCGATCATCAGCACGCCGTCCTTCGACAGCCGCCGGCCGGCAAGCCTGATCGCATTGGCCTTGACGCGGTCATTGAGGGAGGGCGAATTCGCGACGTTGAAAAACAGCTGAACCGCCGTCGAAACCTTGTTGACGTTCTGACCGCCGGGGCCGCCCGCCAGAACGAACTGCTCCGTCAGCTCCCATCCTGATATGGTGATCCTGTCATCGATGTAGAGCGCGTCGCTGGCCATGCGGCGTTCTATCTCATATCGGCCGCCAATTGAAAATATCGGCCTCACAAGCAAAACCCGGTAATCTTTCGATGCCGGGTTTCACGTGAGTCAAAGACTTATTGGTTTATTCGGCCGCAACCTTGACGCTGCCGGGTGCCGCATCGCGGACGCCGCCGTCAACGTGATCCTCGAACTTAGCAAAGTTGGCGATGAACATCGAGACCAGCTTTTCGGCCTGGGCGTCATAGGCCGCCTTGTCGGCCCAGGTCGAGCGCGGATCGAGAATGCCGCCGTCGACACCGTCTACGGAAACCGGCACGGCGAAGCCGAAATTCGCATCCGTGCGGAATTCGATCTGGCCGAGTTTGCCGCTGAGGGCGCCAGCGAGAAGGGCGCGCGTCGCCTTGATCGGCATGCGCTTACCAGTGCCATAGGCGCCGCCGGTCCAGCCGGTGTTAACGAGCCAGCACTCGACGCCGTGGCGGCCGATCAGTTCCTTGAGCAGATTGCCGTATTCGGCCGGATGACGCGGCATGAAGGGCGCGCCGAAGCAGGTGGAGAAGGTCGCTTCCGGCTCGACGACACCCTTTTCGGTGCCGGCCACCTTGGCGGTGTAGCCGGAGAGGAAGTGATACATCGCCTGATCGGGCGTCAGGCGCGCGATCGGCGGCATGACGCCGAAGGCGTCGGCGGTCAGCATGATGATCGTCTTCGGATGCCCGGCCCGGCCGGTTTCCGAGGCATTCGGGATGAAATGCATCGGGTAGGCGCATCGGGTATTTTCAGTCAGCGAACCGTCGTCGAAATCGGGCTCACGCCGTTCGTTGAGGACGACGTTTTCGAGCACGGTGCCGAAGCGCTGGGTTGTCGCATAGATTTCCGGCTCTGCCTCGGCCGAGAGCCGGATGGTCTTGGCGTAGCAGCCGCCTTCGAAGTTGAAGATGCCGTTCTCGCTCCAGCCATGTTCGTCGTCACCGATCAGCGTGCGGGCCGGATCGGCCGAAAGCGTCGTCTTGCCGGTGCCGGAAAGACCAAAGAAGACCGCCGCGTCACCGTCCGGACCGACATTGGCCGAGCAGTGCATCGGCATGACACCCTTGGCCGGCAGCAGGTAGTTGAGCACGGTGAAGACTGACTTCTTCATTTCGCCGGCATAGGAGGTGCCACCGATGAGAACGAGACCGTTGGTGAGATCGCAGGCGATCACCGTTTCCGAACGGCAGCCGTGGCGCGCCGGATCGGCCTTGAAGCTCGGCAGATCGATGATCGTCAACTTGGGCACGAAGGTCGGCAGCGCCGCCGCCTCGGGGCGGATCAGCAGATTGCGGATGAACAGCGAATGCCAGGCGAATTCGGTGATGACGCGGGTCGGCAGGGCATGGCCTTCCTCGGCACCGCCGACGAGATCCTGGGCGAACAGATCCTTGCCCAGTGCATGCGCCAGCATGTCGTCGCGCAGCAGCGCGAAATGGTCCGGCGAGAGCGGTTTGTTGTTGTCCCACCAGATTTGGCTATCGGTATTGGCGTCACGAACGACGAACTTGTCGCGCGGCGAGCGGCCCGTATGCTGACCGGTGAGAGCTCTGAGCGCGCCCTGAGCGGTCAGTTCGGCTTCACCCCGGCGGATGGACTCTTCATAGAGCGCTGCGGCAGAAAAGTTATAGCGAACGCTGGCTGCGCCGCCCAATCCAACCGTTGCAAGCTCCGTTGCCGGGTTATGAACTCCGAACTTTTCCATGGCTACTTCCCTTCGCTCAGGCGCGTTGCCGTTAAAACTGACTGCGAAAATAAGGGTAGAAATTTTAAAACACAAGAGACTAAAACTGAGAAAGTTCAGCAATATCAAATAATTAATCGATTTAAATTTCTTGATGGTATTTTAAATCGTTTGAAGAGGTCGCGTTGCAACAGTTTGTCGCGCCACTTACGATTGTGGGGAAATTTTACGACAATCCTCCCTTTATCTTTGCCACAATTTGTTCCACCTTTATCCTCCATAAGCGCATCCGGTCATTGAGACCGCCTGGGGACGACGAAAATCCGGGAGATTGCGCACTGATGACGGAGACCAACACCATGCCGACAATCGCGCTCGTTGACGACGACCGCAACATCCTCACCTCGGTGTCGATCGCACTGGAGGCCGAAGGATATAAGGTCGAGACCTATACGGACGGTGCCTCGGCGCTCGACGGCCTTCTGGCGCGACCGCCGCAGCTGGCGATCTTCGATATCAAGATGCCGCGCATGGACGGAATGGAGCTGTTGCGCCGCTTGCGGCAGAAATCGGATATCCCCGTCATCTTCCTCACCTCCAAGGATGAGGAGATCGACGAGCTGTTCGGCCTGAAGATGGGCGCCGACGATTTCATCACCAAACCTTTCTCGCAGCGCCTGCTGGTGGAGCGTGTGCGCGCCGTCCTGCGTCGCGCTTCGAGCCGCGAAGCCGCGGCCGCTGGCGGCACGAGCCCGAGCGGCACGCCGAAGGCTGGGGCCGTGCAGCAGGCCCGTTCGCTGGAGCGTGGCCAGCTGGTCATGGACCAGGAGCGGCATACCTGCACCTGGAAGGGCGAAGCGGTGACGCTGACGGTGACCGAGTTCCTGATCCTGCATTCGCTGGCCCAGCGTCCGGGCGTCGTCAAGAGCCGCGACGCGCTGATGGATGCCGCCTATGATGAACAGGTTTATGTCGACGACCGGACGATCGACAGCCACATCAAGCGGCTGCGCAAGAAATTCAAGATGGTCGATACTGATTTTGATATGATTGAAACGCTCTACGGAGTGGGATACCGATTCCGCGAAGCAGCCTGAGCCTCGACGGCGCAGCGCGAGACATAGTTGAGGGTTGCGGGCCGGTTATCCGGCCCCGCCCTTCGAAAGGGCCTGTCATTGGCACAATTGGTGCAGGAAAGGGATCTGGACGATGCGGAGGGCGTGAGCACCCGTCGCGTCCGCGGCCGCCGTTGGTCGCATCCCTTCACGCTGATTCGCCGCATCTTCGGCAATGCCGTCTTTTCGAGCCTGACGCGGCGCATCGTCTTCTTCAATCTCGTCGCGCTGCTGGTGCTCGTCGGCGGCATCCTCTACCTCAACCAGTTTCGCGAAGGCCTGATCGACGCCCGCGCAGAAAGCCTGTTGACGCAGGGTGAAATCATCGCGGGGGCCGTTTCGGCCTCCGCATCGGTCGATACGAATTCGATCACCATCGATCCGCAGAAGCTGCTCGAACTGCAGGCCGGCCAGAGCATCACCCCGGTGCCGAACGACGAGGACCTGGAGTTTCCGATCGATCCCGAGAAGGTCGCCCCCGTCCTGCGCCGGCTGATCTCTCCAACGCGCACGCGCGCCCGGATCTTCGATGCCGACGCCAATCTGCTGCTCGATTCGCGTCACCTTTATTCGCGTGGCCAGGTGCTGCGCTTCGACCTGCCGCCGGTCGAGGAAGAGAAGCAGACCTGGAGCGATTGGTTCGCGACCCTGTTCAACAAGGCGCTGCAGCCCGGCAATCTGCCGCTCTATAAGGAAGCACCGGGCGGAGACGGTTCGATCTATCCCGAGGTGATGAACGCGCTGACTGGCGTGCGCGGCGCGGTCGTGCGCACCACGGAGAAGGGCGAACTCATCGTTTCCGTCGCCGTGCCGATTCAGCGCTTCCGCGCCGTGCTTGGCGTGCTGCTCTTATCGACGCAGGCCGGCGACATCGACAATATCGTGCATGCCGAACGGCTTGCCATCATGCGGGTCTTCGGCGTGGCGACGCTTGTCAACGTGCTGCTTTCGCTGGTGCTGTCGTCGACCATCGCTAATCCGCTGCGCCGTCTTTCGGCAGCGGCCATCCGGGTGCGCCGCGGCGCCAAAACACGCGAGCAGATCCCCGACTTCTCCGCCCGCCAGGATGAAATCGGCAATCTTTCCATCGCCTTGCGCGAGATGACGACGGCGCTTTACGACCGCATCGATGCGATCGAGAGCTTTGCGGCCGATGTCAGCCACGAACTCAAGAACCCGCTGACCTCGCTGCGCAGTGCCGTCGAAACGCTGCCGCTCGCCAAATCCGAGGATTCTAAGAAACGACTGCTGGATGTCATCCAGCACGACGTGCGCCGTCTCGACCGCTTGATCAGCGATATTTCCGATGCCTCGCGTCTCGATGCCGAACTCGCACGCGTCGATGCCGGCTCCGTCGACATGGAAGTGCTGCTGCGCGACCTAATCGAAGTGTCCCGCCAGATCAGGGGCAGCAAGAAGCAGGTGGAGATCGAATATGCGATCGAGCGCAAGCCGAACATCAAGACGCGCTTCGTCGTCAACGGCCACGACCTGCGCATCGGCCAGATCATAACGAACCTGATCGAAAATGCCCGATCCTTCGTGCCTGAGAAGGGCGGCAAGATCACCGTGCGACTGATGCGCACACGGTCGCGCTGCGTCACCACCATCGAGGACAACGGTCCCGGCATCCAGGCGGAGAATATTGACCGCATCTTCGAGCGCTTCTATACGGACCGGCCGGAATCGGAAGGTTTTGGCCAGAATTCCGGCCTTGGCCTTTCGATCAGCCGGCAGATCGCCGAAGCCCATGGCGGTTCGCTGAGGGCGGAAAACATCACCGAGGGCGATAGCGGGCGCATACTCGGCGCGCGCTTCATCCTCGCCCTGCCTCTCGATGCCGCAGCATGAGCGAGGCTCCCAACATCCATGCGACAGCGATCGTCGTGGGCAGGACGGGACTCCTGTTCAGCGGGCCCTCCGGCTGGGGGAAATCGATGCTGGCTTTCACCTGCATGACCGAGGCTCGGCGTCTCGGTCTGTTCACGGCGCTGGTTGCCGACGATCAGGTGCTTCTGTCAGAAGAGGCAGGCACGGTAATCGCCACCTGCCCGCCATCGATCGCCGGGCTGATCGAACTGCGCGGCACCGGCATCGTCCGGCTGGACCATATCCCTCAGGCGGCCATGCATTATGCCGTGCTTCCGGGCAGTGCTTCCGGCGGAAACCGCGTCCCCCCCGAGGGCGAAATCGTCAGCCTTGCCGCCGGTTTTTCGCTTCCCGCGTTGCGGTTGCTCACAGGTGTGCCGTCACCGCTGGCAGTCCTAATAGCGAAAGCGCCTGATATCGGGGATTGAAGGCTTCCCGATTGATCAATCTGCCTTATATGTTTGCATTTTTATCTTGCACTTCGGCTTTTCATCGCCAAGATGTGCCCCCACCGGTGGACGTAATTGCTGCATTGCGATATCTCAGCCATCGTTTGCGTATATGGGAGCAGTAATATCATGATCGGACTTGTGCTTGTCACTCATGGCAAGCTGGCTGAAGAGTTTCGTCATGCTGTCGAGCACGTCGTCGGTCCTCAGAAATTCATCGAGACGGTCTGTATTGGCCCCGAAGACGACATGGACCAGAGACGACAGGACATTCTGCAAGCCGTTTCCGGCGCCGATGATGGCCATGGCGTCGTCATCCTGACCGACATGTTCGGCGGCACGCCGTCCAACCTCGCCATATCAGTCATGAGCAGCGGCCATACCGAAGTTATCGCCGGCGTCAACCTGCCGATGCTGATCAAGCTCGCAGGGGTGCGCGGCGAGAACAACATGGAGAAGGCGCTGGTCGAGGCTTCCGAAGCCGGGCGGAAATATATCAATGTCGCGAGCCGTGTGCTCAGCGGAAAATAACGGCGCTTCATGACATCGCTTTCCCGGGAACTCCTCATCATCAACAAGCGCGGCCTTCACGCACGCGCTTCGGCCAAGTTCGTTCAGATGGTCGAGACCTTCGATGCCGCCATCACCGTCTCCAAGGACGGAATGACGGTCGGCGGCACGTCGATCATGGGCCTGATGATGCTTGCGGCAAGCCCGGGCTCCAGCGTCGTGGTCTCGGCGAGCGGCAGCCAGGCCGAGGAAGCGCTGGAGGCCTTGGACCAGTTGATCCAAAACCGGTTCGGCGAAGAGATGTGAGCATAGGCCGAGCTCATATAAACATATAAAGACTTCTTTATATGCTTATTGCCTTCCCACCAGAAGCCTGCTAAACGGCGGACATGCCGTGCGCTGAAGCGTGTCGCATCGAACACTGGTTCATGCGATGCGGTTTGGCTCTTTGGTGTTGTGCATCTCGCGATCCCGGAACTGCTGCACATATCCGGGCGATATGCATCGGCACGCGGCCTATCCGTCGCGCGGTCATCTTTCCGCCTGCGCCAATTTTTGAGACGTTTTTCAGCCTGGAGACCTCTATGAGCACTGAAAAAGATTATGTCGTCGCCGATATCGGGCTTGCGGATTTTGGCCGCAAGGAAATTACGATCGCCGAAACCGAAATGCCGGGGTTGATGTCCTGCCGCGCCGAATTCGGCGATGCAAAGCCGCTGAAGGGCGCGCGCATCACCGGTTCGCTGCACATGACCATCCAGACGGCCGTGCTCATCGAAACGCTAGTGGCCCTCGGCGCCGAAGTCCGCTGGGCCTCGTGCAACATCTTCTCGACGCAGGACCATGCCGCTGCCGCGATCGCCGCTGCCGGTGTTCCCGTTTTCGCCATCAAGGGCGAGTCGCTCGAGGACTATTGGGTTTACACCGACAAGATCTTCCAGTGGGCCGATGGCGGCCTTTCCAACATGATCCTCGATGACGGCGGCGATGCCACCATGTATATCCTGCTCGGCGCCCGCGCCGAAGCCGGCGAGGACGTATTGTCCCATCCGCATTCTGAGGAAGAGGAAATCCTCTTCGCACAGATCAAGAAGCGCCTTGCCGCTTCGCCGGGCTGGTTCACCAAGCAGCGCGATGCGATCAAGGGCGTTACCGAAGAAACCACGACCGGCGTCAACCGTCTGTACCAGCTTAGCCAGAAGGGCCTGCTGCCCTTCCCGGCGATCAACGTCAACGATTCCGTCACCAAGTCGAAGTTCGACAACAAGTACGGCTGCAAGGAATCACTCGTCGACGGCATTCGCCGCGGCACCGACGTGATGATGGCCGGCAAGGTCGCCGTCGTCTGCGGTTATGGTGACGTCGGCAAGGGTTCTGCCGCTTCGCTCTCCGGCGCCGGCGCCCGCGTCAAGGTCACCGAAGCCGATCCGATCTGCGCCCTGCAGGCGGCGATGGACGGCTATGAAGTCGTCCTGCTCGAGGACGTCGTTTCCTCGGCCGACATCTTCATCACCACGACCGGCAACAAGGACGTCATCCGCATCGACCATATGCGTGAGATGAAGGATATGGCGATCGTCGGCAATATCGGCCACTTCGACAACGAAATCGAAGTCGCCGCGCTGCGGAACCTCAAGTGGACCAACGTCAAGCCGCAGGTCGACCTGATCGAGTTCCCAAAGGGCAACCGCATCATCCTTCTCTCCGAAGGCCGCCTGCTCAACCTCGGCAATGCGACGGGCCATCCGTCCTTCGTCATGTCGGCTTCCTTCACCAACCAAACGCTGGCCCAGATCGAGCTCTTTACCAAGCCCGGCCAGTACGAGAACAAGGTCTACATTCTGCCGAAGCACCTCGATGAAAAGGTCGCGCGCCTGCATCTCGACAAGCTCGGTGTGAAGCTTACTCAGCTTAGCGAGGAGCAGGCTGCCTATATCGGCGTCTCGCCGAAGGGCCCGTTCAAGTCCGACCACTACAGATATTGATCTTATCATCGATATCCACAAGATGTAGAAGCCGCGGCATTGACAAATGCCGCGGCTTATTTTTTGGCCGCTCCCTTCCCGCAGATTCCCTTCCGAAGTATTGTTTTAAGACTTGATTCGTGGCGCCGGACCCCGTCCGACCGCTCCGAAAATGGGATGTCTTGTCGTAATGCGGCACATTGAAGGACGGAGACATACCGCGGATGTCGGAATTGAAAAACAGCCTGCCCGGTCAGGCGGACGACGGCGCTCGCGCCCATCGCCGTGCGGGCCAAGACCATAAATCTGCAACGGCACACGAGGCCGCAAAGCAAGAGCATGGATCATTGGTGCGCTTCTTGAAAACCTGCGCGGCCGGCACGGCGCTTGCCGCGCTGGCGCGGCCGGTTCTGGCCCAGGGCGAGCAACAAGCGGCAGCCTCGGCTCACCTCTTCACCTCCTCGCAGGTCATCGGCGTTTCCGTCGTCATCGGCGTCATATCGGCGGCACTGCTTTCGACGCTCTGGCTGGTGCGCCAGCGCGGCAATCTGGAAAACGAGAGCCGGGAAATCCGCTCGGCGCTCTCAGACGCCCAGCAACGCATTTCACAATATCAGGCCCTGATCGCCGATAAGAACCGGCGGATCGTCATCTGGGACGGCAATGCCCGTCCTGAATTGCTCGGCCAGCTTCCGCCGGAGACCGGCGCGCCGCAGGATGGCGAATTCCTGGCCTTCGGCCTCTGGCTGAAATCACGCTCAGCCTCTGACCTGGAAAAGGCGATCGACCGGCTGCGCGACGAGGCGCAGAGCTTCGACATGGTGGTCGAGACCATCCGCGACGAGGTCCTCGAGGCCCAGGGCCGGGTGTCCGGCGGACGCGCGTTCGTCCGCTTTGTCGCGCTCAATAATCTGCGCGCCGAGCTTGCCGAACTCAGGATCGAGCGCGACCGGCTGATGACCTCGATCTCGGCCTTCCAGACCATGCTCGACGCGATCGACATGCCGGCCTGGCAACGCGATCCGGCGGGTCGCCTGACCTGGGTCAACCAGGCCTATGGCGACGCGGTCGAGGCGCGCTCGCCGCAGCAGGCGATCAATGAAGGCCGCGAAATGCTGACGACCGTAGCGCGCGAACGCATCCGCGCGACGACGACGCCGGAATCGCCGTTCCACGACACGATCTCGACGGTCGTCCATGGCAACCGTACATTCTTCGATGTCGTCGACGTCACGCTTCCCGGTGGCTCGGCCGGGATCGCAATCGACGTGTCCGATATCGAGGCGGTGCGCGCCGAGCTGGACCGGACGCTGAAGAGCCATGCCGAGACGCTCGACCATCTCGCCACGCCCGTCGCCATCTTCGACGGCGAGCGCCGGCTGCAATTCTACAACCAGGCCTTCGTGGCGCTCTGGGAGCTCGATATCGCCTTTCTCGAAGGCCGGCCAGACAATAGCGAACTGCTCGAGCGCCTGCGGGCGGCCAAGAAGCTGCCGGACCAGCTCAGCTGGAAAAGCTGGAAGGAAGCGGCACTTTCGGTCTATCGCGCGCTCAATACGCAATCGGACCTCTGGCACCTGCCCAACGGTCAGACGCTGCGCGTCTTCGCCACCGCCCATCCGCAGGGCGGCGCCACCTGGGTCTTCGAAAATCTGACGGAACAGGTCGATCTCGAAATGCGCTACAACACGCTGGTCAAGGTGCAGGGCGAAACGATCGACCACCTTTCCGAAGGTGTGGCTGTGTTCGGCCCGGATGGACGCATCCGCCTGTCCAACCCCGCCTTCCGAGCGCTCTGGGGGATCACCGAAGCCGAGGCAAAGCCCGGCACCCATATCCGGGCGCTCGGCGAGGCCTGCGCCCCCTCCTATGACCGCCCGGACGGCTGGAAGACCTTCACGGAACTGATCACCAGCTTCGACGACGAGCGCCGCTCGGGCCAGGGGACGCTCGAACTGTTCTCCGGCCTCGTGCTCGACTACGCCGTCATCCCGCTGCCGAACGCGCAGACCATGCTGACCTTCGTCAATATGACGGACAGCGTGCGGGCCGAGCGGGCGCTGACCGAAAAGAACGAGGCGCTGCGCAAGGCGGACGAGTTGAAGAACGACTTCGTTCAGCACGTTTCCTATGAATTGCGCTCGCCGCTGACCAACATCATCGGCTTCACCGACCTGCTCCGCACGCAGGGTGTGGGGCCGCTGAACGAGCGGCAGGCCGAATATATCGACCATATCTCCACCTCGTCCTCGGTTCTGCTGACGCTCGTCAACGATATTCTCGACCTTGCGACCGTCGATGCCGGGATCATGCGCCTCAACTATGCGGAAATCGATCTCAACGACCTGCTCGACGACGTCTCGATGCAGATCGCCGATCGGCTGCAGGAAAGCGGCGTGGCGCTCGAAATTACCGCGCCTGCCTATCTCGGCTCGATCGTCGCCGATCCGCAGCGGCTGAAGCAGATCCTGCTCAAGCTTCTCTCCAACGCGGCGAATTTCTCGCCGGAGGGCAGCTCAATTTCGCTGGAATGCCAACGCGAAGGCACGGATTTCGTCTTCTCCGTCCGCGATCGCGGCCCCGGCATCTCGCCCGACATGATCGCGACCGTGTTCGACCGGTTCGCGACGGGCGCTAAAAGTGGAAAACGCGGCGGTGCCGGCCTCGGTCTTTCGATCGTTGACAGTTTCGTCAGCCTGCATCACGGCGACGTGACGATCGACAGTGAGCCGGGCAAGGGCACGACGGTCGTCTGCCGTATCCCCTCGGTCGATATCCCCCATTCCGCCGCTGCCGAATGACGACGACCGATACGATCTCGCTTTTCCTGGAGGACGAGGCGGCCACCATTCGCCTCGGCGAAGACTTGGCGCTCGCCTTGAAGGCCGGCGATTGCCTCGTCCTTTCCGGTGATCTCGGTGCCGGCAAATCGTCGCTCGCCCGGGCGATTCTGCGTGCCATGGCCGATGACGATGGGCTTGAGGTCCCGAGCCCGACCTTCACGCTGGTGCAATCCTACGACCTGCGAATCCCGGTTTCGCACTTCGACCTCTATCGGCTCGGCGACGCCAGCGAATTGACGGAGCTCGGCTTCGACGAGGCGCTGGAGAACGGCATCTGCCTCGTCGAATGGCCGGAGATGGCTGACAGCGAATTGCCGGCAGAGCGCATCGCCCTGACGCTGGTGCATGAGGGCAGCGGCCGCCGGGCAACGATCGAAGCCGCCGGCCAGCAGGCCCAGCGCATCCGCCGGGTCTTCGCGATCCGCGATTTCCTCGACGGGGCCGGCTATCCCGACGCCAAACGCCGCTTCCTGACAGGCGATGCGTCGCTGCGCGCCTATGAAGCGATCTATCCGGATGCCGCTCCGCGAAAAATCCTGATGGACTGGCGCCCGCATCCCGAGGGGCCGCCGGTCTACGACGGCAAGCCATATCCCAAGGTCGCGCATCTGGCACAGAACGCCTATCCCTTCGTTGCGATTGCCGATGCACTGCGCGAACGGGGGTTTGCAGCGCCGGAGATCTACAAGGTCGACTATGAGCAGGGCATCCTGCTGATCGAAGATCTCGGCACCGAAGGCGTGCTCGATGACGCCGGCCGGCCGATCGCCGAGCGTTACCGGCAAAGCGTCGCCTGCCTTGCCCATCTTCATTCCATGCAGTTTCCGCAGGATATCCCCGTTTCCGCCGCGCACACGCATCACATTCCCGACTTCGATCGCACGGCGATGAAGATGGAAGTGCAGCTTGTGCTCGACTGGCACATCGCTTGGAAGCGCGGCTCCGCACCCTCGGACGCAGAGCGCAAGGACTATCTGGCGATCTGGGACGCGCTGATCGATGAACTCGCTGCGGCGGAAAAGAACGTGCTGCTGCGCGATTTCCACTCGCCGAATATCATCTGGCGGCCCTGGGAGTCCGGCGTCAAACGGATCGGCCTGATCGATTTCCAGGATGCCATGATCGGCCCCACGGCCTATGATCTTGCCTCGATCGTCCAGGACGCACGCGTGACGATCGAGCCGGAACTCTTCCGGCAGCTGATGAACGATTATCTCACCCTTCGCCATGCGCAGGGCGGTTTCGACGAAGCCGGATTCATGAAGGCCTGGGCGATCATGTCGGCGCAACGCAACTGCAAGCTTGCCGGTCTCTGGGTGCGGCTGCTGCAGCGGGACGGCAAGCCCGGCTATCTCAAGCATATGCCGCGGACGCTCGCCTATCTCAACGTCGCGCTCGAGCATGAGACGCTTGCCCCCTTGCGCGATTGGTGCGCAAGGGCTGGAATAGGCCAAAGCGAATCATAAATTCCGGATCAAGATGACCATCAGACAAGCCATGGTATTGGCAGCGGGTCTCGGAACCCGCATGCGCCCGATCACCGACACGATCCCGAAGCCGCTGGTGAAGATCGACGGCAAGGCCATGATCGATTATGCGCTGGACGCGCTGGTGGCGGCCGGCGTCGAACGGGCCGTCGTCAACGTTCACCACCATGCCGACCAGATGATCGATCATCTCGGCAATTATCGCGGCCTCGAGATCATCATATCCGACGAGCGGGACGGGCTGATGAATTCCGGCGGCGGGCTGGCGAAGGGACTGAGGCTGTTGGATCGAGACGATATCTTCGTCATGAATGCCGACCTCTTCTGGATCGGCGAGCAGCCGGGACGGCCGACGAACCTGCAGCGCTTAGCCGGATTTTTCGATGCCGATCAGATGGACATGGCGCTGCTTTGTGTCGGCATCGAAGATACCACAGGTCACAACGGCAAGAACGACTTCAGCCTCGCGGCCGACGGCCGGCTGAGGCGTTACCGCGACGATCCATCCAATCCCGTTGTCTATGCTGGCGCGATCGCCATGAACCCGTCGCTGTTCGACGATGCGCCACAGGATGCCTTCAATCTGAATATCTATTTCGACAAGGCGATCGCACGAGACCGGCTTTTCGGCCTGGTGCTCGATGGGCACTGGCTGACTGTCGGAACGCCGGAGGCGATCGACGAGGCGGAGGAAACGATCCGCAGGTTGCGGGCGTTCGCGTGAACCATGAGGGAGCGGCACCAGCCACGAATCCTGACGATCCCGGCGGGCCTTCCCTTCCTGAAAACCCTCGCGACGACACTCTGCGACGGCCGGTTGACGCCGCTCTTTCGGCATGACGCCGACGACCCGCTGTCGCTCGCCAGAGTAACCATCTACCTGCCGACCCGGCGTGCCGTGCGTGTGCTGCGCTCGGAATTCGTCGATCTCCTTGGCGGCCGGTCGGCGATCCTGCCGGTCATCCGCCCCCTCGGCGAAACCGACGATGACAGCGGCTATTTCGACGAGGCACTGCCGGCGACGATCGACCTCGCCCAGCCGCTGTCGAATACTGCGCGGCTGCTCGAACTGGCGCGCCTGATCCTTGCCTGGCGCAACAAACTGCCGGAGATTGTCCGCCATATTCATTCGGACTCGCCGCTGGTTGCGCCGGCAAGCCCGGCGGACGCGATCTGGCTTGCCCGCAACCTAGCCGAGCTGATCGATTCCATCGAAACCGAGGATCTCGACTGGTCGGAACTGTCGAAGCTCGATACCGGCGACTATGCCGCCTGGTGGCAACTGACCGCGGAGTTTCTGCAGATCGCCAGCGCCTTCTGGCCGGCGCGACTTTCCGAACTGGGCAAATCGTCGCTGGCGCGGCACAGAAACGCCATTCTCAGGGCCGAAGCGGCCCGGATTTCGGCGGCAAAGCCTGGCGGGCCGGTCATCATCGCCGGCTCGACGGGTTCGGTACCGGCAACCGCCGATTTGATTGCCGCCGTCGCCGATCTGCCCGAAGGCGTGATCGTGCTTCCAGGCCTCGATCTCGCCATGCCCGAAGGACATTGGCAGATGGTCGCGCCGGAACCGGCGCCGGGCCAGCATGCCAATCCCGCCAGCCGGAGCCATCCGCAATACGGGCTGTCGTCGCTGCTGAAGAGGCTGAGGCTGACACGGGCCGATGTCAGCACCCTTGACAGACCGGAGGCCGATCTTGACCGGCGCGCCGAAATCCTGTCCCGGGCGCTTGCCCCGGCAGAGGCGACCAGCGACTGGGGCACATGGAAGAGCGAGCTGCCCGCGGGAGCCCTGACTTCGGCCTTCAACAACGTTGCGCTGATCGAAGCCGCCAATGAGCGCGAGGAAGCAACCGCGATTGCCGTCGCGCTCAGACTGGCGCTGGAACGGCCGGGGCAGGACGGCGAGAGCCGGGCAGCCCTGATCACGCCGGACCGCAACCTCGCCCGTCGGGTGATGGCGGAGCTTTCCCGCTTCGGCATCCTCGCCGACGATTCGGCCGGCACGCCGCTTTCGGCCACGCCGCAAGGCACGCTTCTGCAATTGCTGCTGGAGGCGGCACTGCGGCCGGGCGATCCGGTCGCGACCGTCGCTCTGCTCAAACACCCCCTGGCCCGCTTCGGCCTTGAACGCGACATCCTGATTTCCGCCACCGAGGCGCTCGAGCTGCTGGCGCTGCGCGGCGGCGTGACGGAGGTGGATATCAGCGCGCTCGAGGTGCTGCTGACCCATCAGCTTGCCGAACAGGCCCTGGACCGGCACGCACCGCAATGGCGAAAGGCGCTTCCCGCCGACGCCGCCGAGGCCGCATACGAGCTTGCCCGCCGGATTACCCGGGCCACCGAGCCTCTCGCCGCTGCGCTCTTCCGGCACCGGCCGGAGGAGCGCGGCAAGACGGCGAGCTTCACGCTGTCCGAATGGGCCGAGCGAACCGGTCGCGCTCTCGAAGCGGTCGCGGCCGATCCGCAGGGCAATCTTGCCGATCTCTGGTCGAACGAGGCGGGGGACGCGCTTGCCTCGCTTCTCGGCGAAGTCATCGACACGGACGGGCAGATGGAGGCGGACGGGCCGCAATGGATCGACATCATGGCCGCGCTCGCCGCCGGCCATGCGGTGAAGCCTCGGGCGCTGAGCCACCCCAGGCTGTTCATCTTCGGCACGCTGGAAGCCCGGCTGCAGAGCGTCGATACACTGATCCTCGGCGGGCTGAACGAGGGCTCATGGCCCGGGCAGAGCGCCAACAATCCCTTCATTCCGCGGATGATGAAGACGGAGATCGGGCTTGAACCGCCGGAGCGGCGCATCGGCCAGCTGGCGCATGATTTCGAGATGGCGAACGGCACCCGTCACCTGATCTATTCCAGGGCGCTGCGCCAGGGTTCGACGCCGACGGTCGCCTCGCGCTGGCTGCAGCGGCTGCTGGCGCTCGGCGGGGAGGCGTTCGAAGCGGAACTCAAGGGGCGCGGCACCCGGTTCCTGCAATGGGCCGGTCTCATCGATCGTGGAGAGAGCCAGGCGCCGGCGCAGCGGCCCTCGCCGAAACCGCCGCTGACGCTGCAGCCGAAATCCTACTCCTTCAGCGAGGTCGGGCGGCTGCGCCGCGATCCCTATGCCATCTACGCCCGCCGCATCCTGCGGCTCGATCCGGTGGACGCGTTCAATCGCGACCCAGGAGCGGCCGAACGCGGTACGCTTTATCACACGATTATCGACCGGTTCATCCGCGCGGCCCATGTCGCCGGCACGCCGGAGGCGGCAGCGGCGATGGAGCAGATTCTGAGCGAGCTGTTCGACATGGAAAAGCTGCCGCCTCATATCGATGCCGTATGGCGGCCACGCTTTCGCGAAGTGGCGCGCGCCTTCCTGGAATGGGAGGCCGGACGACGGCCTGCCATTCGCCGAACGTTGACGGAGGTGCGCGGCGGCGTGGAGCTGGAGGCGATCAATATCCGCCTCAACGGCGTCGCCGACCGGATCGACATTACCGGGCCGAACGCCGCCGATATCATCGACTACAAGACCGGTTACAACCCCTCGCCGGCACAGGCACGCGCGCTTCTCGATCCACAGCTCGCGCTGGAAGCGGCCGCCTTGCGCGCCGGCGCCTTTCGCGATGCCGGCAGCCTCACGCCGCAGGATCTGCTCTATGTCCGCCTGCGTCCCGGCAACCGGTTCCAGGTCGATATGGTCAACAATGAAAACGCCGCCCGCAGCGACAAGGCGAAATCGGCGATCGACCTTGCCGAGGAATCAGTCGACCAGCTGATCAAATTCGTCAGCTTGCTGCAATCCGGCGAAAAGGGCTTTACCTCGCGGCTCATTCCGGCACAGCAATTTGATTTCGGCGGCGACTACGATCATCTCGCCCGCGTCTCCGAATGGTCAACGGCCGAGAATGAGGAAGGTGGCGGCGATGAGTGAGGCGAGCGACCTTCCTGATAGCGACGATCCCGGGGCCTGGATCGGCTGGACCACCATCCAGCAGGCGATCGCCTCCGATCCGGTGCGCTCGGCATGGGTGTCGGCCAATGCCGGTTCCGGCAAGACGCATGTCCTGACCCAGCGCGTCATCCGGCTTCTGCTCGCCGGCGCCCGGCCTTCGGCCATTCTCTGCCTCACCTACACCAAGGCCGCGGCTTCGGAAATGTCGAACCGCGTCTTCGAACGACTGGCCGACTGGGTAGTGCTTGACGATGACGATCTCAGCCGGCGGATCATTGAGATCGAAGGTACGGTACCCGACCGGATAAAACTGGCCGAGGCCCGGCGGCTGTTCGCCAAGGCGCTGGAGACGCCGGGGGGCTTAAAGATCCAGACGATCCACGCTTTTTGCGAGGCGCTGCTGCATCAGTTCCCGCTGGAGGCCAATGTCGCTGGGCATTTCTCCGTTCTCGACGATCGCGCCGCCGCGGCGCTGCTGTCCGATGCGCGCCGGGCGCTGCTGACGGCGACCGCGCCGGAAGAAGGCAGCGCTCTTGCAGAGGCTTTCGCCGCCGTGCTCAATCTCGGCGACGAATCCGGCCTGGAGAACCTGCTCGGCGACATTGTCGCCAACCGCAACGCCATCCGCCGTTTCACCGCCGCGGCCGAACAGCAGGGCGGCGTGGACGTGGTCCTGCGCAAAAGGCTCGGTCTCGCCGCCGATGACACCGAGAAAGGGATCGCGGCGCAATATTGGCCGCTGCCGGGACTTTCGAGCGGCACGCTGGAACTTTATCTGTCGCTGGCCGACCAAAAGGGCGGCGCCAAGGCGCAGGAGGTTGCCTATGGCCTTAGACTCGCCGGCCGGGAGCCGGATCAAGCCAGACGTGCCGCGATGCTCGAGAAAATTTTCCTGACGGCCAAGGGCGAGCCGAAAACGGACTCGCAGTTCCTGGTCAAGGCCATGCTTGCCGAAGCTCCGCAATTGACGGACGCCGTCGCCGCCGCCCGCGCGCATGTCGCGGCAAGCCGCGACCGGCTGAAACTGATGCGGATGCATGGCGCCACGCGGGCCGCGCTCGTGCTCGCCGACCGGCTGAACCGCGATTATGAGGAACTGAAGAAACAGCGCAGCCAACTCGATTTCGAGGACCTGATCACCCGCACCGCCGACCTGTTGACGAAGAGCGGCGTCGGTCCCTGGATCCATTACAAGCTCGACCGGGGTATCGATCATATCCTCGTCGACGAGGCGCAAGATACCAGTCCGATCCAATGGAGCGTCATCCAATCTCTCGCCGAGGATTTCTTTTCCGGCGAGAGCGCTCGGCCGATCGTGCGCACGCTGTTTGCCGTCGGCGACGAGAAACAGTCGATCTATTCCTTTCAGGGGGCGCGGCCGGAGCGTTTTTCCGAAGAGAGCGACAGGACGCGGCGGCGTGTCTCCGACAGCGGGCAGAGCTTCTCTTCCGTGCGGTTGCCGCTCTCCTTCCGCTCGACCGCCGACGTGCTCGAGGCCGTCGACGAGATCTTCAGGACATCCGACAATGCGCGCGGCCTCAGCGCCGTCGGTGAGCCGGTCGTGCATCGTTCCAGCCGCATCGGACATCCCGGCGCCGTCGATCTCTGGGAAATGGTCGCGCCGGAAGCGGTGGTGAAGGAAGAGGATTGGACGGCGCCCTTCGATGCGACGCCGGAAAGCGCGCCGGCCGCTATCCTGGCGCGGCGGATCGCCCATTCGATCGGCGCACTCGTCGGCCGCGAGACGATCATCGACAAAGGCAAGGAGCGGCTGATCGAGGCCGGCGATATCCTGGTGCTGGTGCGCAAGCGCGACGCCTTCGTCAATGCGTTGACCCGCGCCTTGAAACGTCGCGGTGACATTCCCGTCGCCGGCGCCGACAGGCTGGTGCTGACCAGCCATATCGCCGTGCAGGATCTGCTGGCACTTGGCCGCTTCCTGCTTCTGCCGCAAGACGACCTTTCGCTCGCCGCCGTGCTCAAGAGCCCGCTTTTCGATCTCTCCGAGGAGGACATCTTTGCAGCCGCGGCGCTGCGTGGCGACAATGAGAGCGTCTGGAGCCATCTCAAGAAATTTGCCGCCGACGGTAACGAGCGTTTCCGCGCGGCGGTCGAGAAACTGGAACTGTTCCTCCGACAATCGAAAATCCTGCCGGTGCATGATTTCTATGCACGCCTGCTGGGCAGCCACGGTGGACGGCGGCAGTTTCTTGCCCGCCTCGGCACCGAAGTCAGCGATATCCTCGACGAATTCCTGACCTTTACCCTCGACCATGAGAGCTCCGGCCTTCCCGGGCTGCAATCCTTCGTCTCGACGCTCGAGCTCGAAGCACCCGAAGTGAAACGCGAGCAGGACAAGGGACGCAACGAGGTCAGGATCATGACCGTGCATGCCTCAAAGGGTCTCGAAGCACCGATCGTTTTCCTGGTCGACGGCGGCTCCAAAGCCTTCACGCATACGCATCTGCCGAAGCTCCGCCTGATCGAAAACGACCCGGACGAACCGCCGATGCCTGCCTGGGTTCCCGTCGCCGACCTCGCCAATTCGCTGACACAGAACGATGCTGCGCGAATCCAGATACTGGCCGAAGAGGAGTATCGCCGGCTGCTCTATGTCGCCATGACGCGGGCCGCCGACCGGCTGGTCGTCTGCGGTTATCGCGGGGTGCGCGCCAACAACGACAGCTGGCACATGATGATTTCCACCGCACTCAGCGAAGGCCATCCGCATGTGGAGGCGGCCAGCTTCTCCGACCCCGACGGGGAATGGCCCGGCATCCGATGGCGCGTGCCGCGGGTGGAGCGGAGCTTCGAGCGCATCAACCGCAGCGAGGCGCGCGACGACGAAATCAGCCTGCCGGAGGGCCTGTTGCGACCATTGCCGCCACAGACGGAACTGCCCCGGCCCCTCAGCCCTTCCGGCGCCGGGACGATCATCGACGAAGATGAAGGAGGCCTGGTTGTCGCTTCGCCGCTCTTTTCCGAGAAGCAACGCAGCGATCGCTCGCTGGAGAAAGGCAGGCTGCTGCATCGCATGCTGCAAGCGCTTCCCGATATTCCGCCGGAGGAGCGGCCCGGTGCGGCGCAGCGTTACGGCGAACGGGCTGCCCGTTTCTGGGGGGAGGCCGAACGGCGCAAGCTGGTCGATTCGGTTCTGAAACTACTGGACGAGAAGGACTTGCAGCCCGTCCTCGGGGAGCAGGCCCGGCCTGAGGTCTCGATCATGGGGACATTGATGCTCGACGGCAGACGCTATGCCGTTTCCGGCCGCATCGACCGGCTGGCCGTGCTTGCCGATCGCGTCGTCATTCTCGATTACAAAACCAATCGGGTGCCGCCGGCGGCCGAGGAGGCCATCCCCTTCGCGCACCGGGCACAGCTGGCCATCTATCGCGAGATCCTGGCGCCGCTCTATCCCGGCAAGCGCATCGACTGCATGCTTGTGTATACCGAGAATGCCTCGCTCTACACGCTGAGCGAAAAGGCGCTCGGTTTGGCGCTTGCAGGACTCAAGACAAAGTGAAATACCGGACATTGAAAATTCGGCACCGCACCATCACATGTGGTTCAACACCCAATTCCTCCAAAGGAGCAGCCCATGGCTACCGTGAAAGTCGATATCAATAACTTCCAGTCGGAAGTTCTGGAATCCGCAGAACCCGTCGTCGTCGATTTCTGGGCTGAATGGTGCGGACCGTGCAAAATGATTGCTCCGAGCCTCGAGGAAATCGCCGTCGAGATGGAAGGCAAGGTCAAGGTGGCCAAGCTGAATATCGACGAGAATCCTGAGCTTGCCGCGCAGTTCGGCGTGCGCTCCATTCCGACGCTTGCAATCTTCAAAGGCGGCGAAGTCGCTGATATCTCGGTCGGCGCCAAGCCGAAGACCGCGCTTTCGAACTGGATTTCGAACGCCGCTTGATTGATATATTCCGATTGTCAGATTGATGAAAAGCCCGGCTTCGACCGGGCTTTTTCAATGGGCAGCGCTCATTTCGGCGGCGTGCCGTTGTCGGAAAGTACGTCGCCGACAAGGTAGAGGGAACCGCCGACGAGGATGCGCGGCGGCAACGCCTGCGGATCGGTAACGGCCTTTATAGCTTCGAGCGCCTCGCCGACCGTCGACATCGGTTCGGCAACCAAACCGGCATCATAGGCAGCATTCGACAAGATCACCGGATCGATCATCGCATCGCTGCCCCGGATCGGCACGCAGAAAACCTTCTCGACCAGCCCGGCGAAGGCCTTGAAATAGCCGACCGGGTCCTTGGTGTTGATCATGCCGATGATCAGGAACAGCGGCCGAGACTGGCGTTCCTCGAAATTGGCCATGGCTTCGGCGATCACTTCGCCGGCACCGGGATTGTGCCCACCATCGACCCAGATTTCGGCGCCGGCCGGCGCATGCTGCAGCAGGCGGCCATCGCTGAGGCGCTGCAACCGGCCCGGCCATTCGACCGTATTCATCGCCTTCTCCATCATCGTCTCGGTGACGGTGAAGCCCGCGGCCTTGACGGCGCGAATGGCGGCAGCGGCATTGGCATATTGGTGCCGGCCGGGAAGGCGCGGCAGCGGCAGGTCGGCAAGGCCGTATTCGTCCTGATAGACGAGCCGGCCATATTCCTCGTGCGCCATGAAATCCTGCCCGAAAACGGCGCTCGGGCAATGCAGCCGCTCGGCCGTCGACATCAGCACCTCGAGCGCAGCATCATATTCCTGGTGGCCGATGACCACAGGCAATCCCGGCTTCATGATGCCGGCCTTTTCGGCTGCGATCAGCTCGACCCTGTCGCCGAGATAGGGCTGGTGATCGAGTGAGATCGGCATGATCACCGAGACGGCCGGATCGGAAATGACATTGGTGGCATCGAAGCGGCCGCCGAGACCGACTTCGATGATCGCCGCGTCGGCCGGCTGTTCGGAAAACAGAATGAAGGTAACCGCCGTCAGGATTTCGAAGACGGTAATGTGCTGGCCGGCATTGGCCTCGGCAA
This sequence comes from Rhizobium mulingense, assembly GCF_029194105.1. Lineage (NCBI taxonomy): Bacteria > Pseudomonadati > Pseudomonadota > Alphaproteobacteria > Hyphomicrobiales > Rhizobiaceae > Rhizobium > Rhizobium mulingense. The sequence continues at coordinate 41,899 of NZ_JARFVE010000005.1, forward strand.
CACGACGTACGGCATCTGCAAACACGGCATCATCGACGAGCTGCCCCCGTCCGCCGGCCACACCGATGCGATAACGCTCGTGCCAATTGACGAGATGCGGCGAGGTGTGAACATGGGCGCTGTAGCCGCCGGCCTCGAGCAGGGCACGGCAGAAAGCAGTGACCGAACCCTTGCCATTGGTGCCGGCGACGTGGATCACCGGTGGCAGTTTCCTGTGCGGGTTGCCGAGCACATCGAGAAGACGGGTGATGCGATCGAGGGACAGATCGAACCCCTTGGGATGCAATCCCATGAGCTTCTCTATCTCTTGCGCTGCCTCACTCACCGCGGTTTGGCCTCTGGGTATCAATTCGGCACCCGCCTGCTTGTCGGTTATCAGGCGCTCGCCGCCAGGGCGATGGCGCTGCCATTCACGTCATTGGCCGCCGAGACGGGCTTTTTCGTCAGGATCTTCAGCATGCGCGCCAGAGTTTCCGGAATATCGTGACGCTTGACGACCATGTCGACCATACCATGTTCCAGCAGATATTCGGAGGTCTGGAAGCCCTCCGGCAGCTTTTCGCGCAGCGTCTGCTCAATGACGCGCTTGCCGGCAAAGCCGATTTCGGCGCCGGGCTCGGCCAGATGAATATCACCGAGCATGGCATAGGAGGCAGTTACGCCACCGGTCGTCGGGTTGGTCAGCACGACGACATAGGGCTGGCCGGATTCCTTTAGCAAGTCGACGGCAACCGTCGTGCGCGGCAGCTGCATAAGGGAGAGAATGCCTTCCTGCATGCGCGCGCCGCCGGAGGCGGGGAACATAACCAGCGGGCACTTTTCCGAGGTCGCACGTTCGAACGCCTTGACGATCGCCTCGCCGGCGGCAATGCCGAGCGAGCCGCCGATAAAGTTGAACTCGTGCACGACGGCGACGAGCTTCAGCCCCCGCACCTTGCCGAGACCGGCGAGGATCGTGTCCTCCTGTTCGGTCTTCAACCGGCTGTCGCGCAGGCGATCGATATATTTCTTGGAATCGCGGAACTTCAGCGGATCCTGGGCGACCTTCGGCTGCGGCAGCGATTCGTATTCGCCGTTGTCGAAGAGATCGGCTAGCCGGGCCTTGGCCGGCATCTTCATGTGATAGCCGGACGCCGGAATGACCCATTTGTTGGATTCCAGGTCCTTGTGAAAAACCATCTCGCCCGTTTCCGGGCACTTGATCCAGAGGTTCTCCGGCACTTCGCGACGGCCCAGCATGGAATTGATCCGCGGGCGAACGTAGTTAGTGATCCAGTTCAACTCGAATACTCCTGATTGACGAGTGCCAATGTGGGAAAACTATTCGGCAGCAACAAGGCGCGCCGAACGGGTTCCCGATGAGAGGCCGCGCACCAGCGTTGCGACCGCCTGAACGGTATCGGCGGTCGCCTTGCCGTCCTTGGTCAAGCTGGTGGCGACCTGATTGACGATGGCGGTGCCGACGACGACGCCGTCGGCCGAGCCGCCGATGACTTTGGCATGTTCCGCCGTCTTGACGCCGAAGCCGACGCAAACGGGCAGCGCGGTATGCTGCTTGATGCGCTGGACAGCGCCGGAAACCAGCGACGGATCGGGCAGCGCTGAGCCGGTGATGCCGTTCATCGAGACATAGTAGACGAAGCCCGAGGTGTTTTTCAGCACGGCAGGCAGGCGCTTCTCGTCGGTGGTCGGTGTTGCCAGGCGGATGAAATTGATGCCCTTGCGGATCGCCGGAATGCAGAGTTCGTCATCCATCTCGGGCGGCAGGTCGACGACGATCAAGCCGTCGATGCCGGCGGCGAGCGCATCATCGAGGAACTTTTCGACGCCGTAGATGTAGATCGGATTGTAATAGCCCATCATCACGATCGGCGTCGCATCGTCGGTCTTCCGGAAATCGGCCGCCAGCTGCAGCGTCTTCTTCAGCGTCTGGCCGCCTTTCAGCGCACGCTGACCGGCTAGCTGGATCGCCGGGCCGTCGGCCATCGGATCGGAAAAGGGCATCCCGAGTTCGATGATGTCGGACCCTGCCTCCGGCAGTGCCTTCATGATGCCGAGAGAGGTGTCGTAATCAGGATCGCCGCCCATGAAATAGGTTACGAGCGCCGGACGGCCCTCGGCCCTCAGCTCGGCGAAGCGTTTGTCCATGCGTGCGGTCATGTCTTACAGTCCCATTCCCAGAATCTTGCCGACGGTGAAGATATCCTTGTCGCCGCGGCCGGAGAGATTCATCAGGATGATCTCGTCTTTGCCCATCGTCGGCGCGCGCTTGATCACTTCGGCAATCGCATGCGCGGCCTCGAGCGCCGGGATGATGCCTTCAAGGCGGGTCAAGGTCTGGAAGGCTTCGAGCGCCTCGTGATCCATAATTGGCACATAGTCGACACGGCCGATATCACTGAGCCAGGAATGTTCCGGACCGATGCCGGGATAATCGAGACCGGCCGAAATCGAATGGCCTTCCTTGATCTGTCCGTCGCCGTCCTGCAGCAGATAGGTGCGGTTGCCGTGCAGCACGCCGGGCGAACCGGCGGTGATCGACGCGCAATGTTCGTCCCCCTGCAGGCCCCTGCCCCCGGCTTCGACGCCGACGATCTTGACGGAGGAATCGTCGAGGAAGGGGTGGAAGATGCCGATGGCGTTCGAACCGCCGCCGACGGCCGCGACGACGAGATCGGGAAGGCGGCCTTCGGCTGCCAGCATCTGGTCTTTTGCTTCCGTGCCGATCACCGACTGGAAATCGCGGACCATCTCCGGATAGGGGTGCGGACCGGCCGCCGTGCCGATCAGATAATAGGTGTCCTCGACATTGGTCACCCAATCTCTGAGCGCCTCGTTCATGGCGTCCTTCAGCGTACCGCTGCCGGCAGTCACCGGTTTGACTTCGGCGCCGAGCAGCTTCATGCGAAAAACGTTCGGCGCCTGACGTTCGACGTCGGTGGCGCCCATATAGACGACGCAGGGAAGGCCGAAGCGGGCGGCAACGGTGGCGGAGGCGACACCGTGCTGGCCGGCGCCGGTCTCGGCGATGATCCGCGTCTTGCCCATTCGCTTGGCGAGCAGGATCTGGCCGATGCAATTGTTGATCTTGTGCGAACCGGTGTGGTTTAGCTCCTCGCGCTTGAAGTAAATCTTCGCGCCGCCGAGTTCGGCCGTCAGCCGTTCGGCAAAATAAAGCGGGCTCGGGCGGCCGATGTAGTGCGCGCCGAGATGCTTCAATTCGGCCTGAAAGACCGGATCGGTCTTCGCCTTGTTCCACTCGTCCTGCAGGTCGAGGATCAACGGCATCAATGTTTCGGCAACGAAACGACCGCCAAAAATGCCGAAGCGGCCATCTTCATCGGGGCCGGAACGGAAGGAATTCGGTTTAGGCGTCTCGTTCACTCTCAACTCCCTGGGGCCATGACAGGCGCATCCGCCTTTTCGACCGCGTCGAAAAATTCATCGATCAATGCAACGCTTTTCACGCCGGGCTCGGTTTCGACACCCGAGGAGACGTCGATACCACGCGCCTTGGTGCTTGCCAGCGCATCCGCGACATTGTTCTTGTTCAGGCCGCCGGAAAGCATGTAGTCGATGCTCTCGTCGATCCAACCGAGAAGGCTCCAGTCGAAGGAAATACCATTACCACCCGGCAGTTCGGAACCCTTCGGCGCTTTCGCATCGAACAGGAAACGGTCGGCGATGCCGATATAGGCCTCGACCCGCTTCAGATCGTCGGCCGTGCGCACCGAAAAGACCTTCATGACTGGCAGGCCATAGAGCGCCTTTATGGTCAGCACATGTTCGGGGCTTTCGCTGCCATGGAGCTGCAGGATATCCGGCTTCAGCAGCGAGACGATCTCGTCCAGCTCGTCGTTGGTGGGATCGACGACGACGGCGACGATCTTCGCCTTGCCACGCGCCGGCTCGGCAAGTTTTGCCGCGAGGTCCGGCTCGATGTAGCGCGGGCTTTTTTCGAAGAAGATAAAACCGATATGGGTCGCACCGCGTTTCAGCGCGCGATCGACAGCTTCCGGCGTCTTCAAGCCACAGATTTTGATATCCGGTTTCATGGCAGCGAAGTGACACGAAATGCGGAAAGAGTCGAGCCAATTTGCATGCAAAGCTGTATTTAGCGGGGCTTTCGGCTAATCAAAATCAATGGCGTGCAGCTGGCTGCCATGCCGCTTCAGCCAGGCTTTCGCCTCCTCCATGCCGGGACAAAGCTTGCGGCAAAGGGCCCAGAAGTGCGGACCGTGGTTCATTTCCTTGAGGTGGGCAACCTCATGAGCGGCAAGATAATCGATCACCGCAGGCGGCGCCATGACGATCCGCCAGGAAAAACTCAAATTTCCCTCCGACGAGCAGGAACCCCAGCGGCTGCGGGTATCCTTCAGCGCGATCGAGCGGATCGGCGCCCGGATGGTTGCGGCATGCATCGCCGCGAGTTTCTCGAGATCGGTGCGCGCCTCCTTCTTGAGAAAGGCCGCAAGACGCCGTCCCAGATGCTCCGGCATGCCGCTGACGCGCAGGACCGGCTCATCCCCCGCCGCGGAGACCACCTCCGTCAATCCGCGCAGGCTGCCGGAATGCTCGATCCGATGGGCAACCCCGCGCAAGAGGATCTTGCCGCCATCGCGCAGGCCGCCATCGGTCGAGAATTTGGCGAGCTTAGTGAGCAGCCAGCCCTGGTGACGATCAAGGAAGGCATTCACCTCGCGCGGTGCAAGCCCTTTCGGAACCGTCATCTTCAAGGCCCGGCCGCCCGGCTCGATGCGCAGCGTAATGCGCGTCGCCTGTTCATGATGCTTAATGGTGAGAGGCATCAGCCGGCCGGCGACATCAAGCGTCCGCATTTCGGGCGGAGCCGGCTTGCGCGCCTTTGGCCGTGTTTTCAGAAGCGGAAACATGGGTGTTTTCTATACGATTCGCCGGCGAATCTAAACGATTGCCCGGCGGGCAGACATGGAAAAACCGGCATCGGTCAAGATGCCGGTCATCGCTTCATCACTCAACTGCTCACGGCGTCTGAAATTCCGCGACCGGGCCGCCGTTATCGTCGCGCTTGGCATTCTTGCGGTCACGCATGAAACGGTCGAACTCTTCCTGGTCCTTGGCGCGGCGGAGTTCACGCAGATACTCATCGAATTCCTTGCGCATTTCGTCCAGCTTGCGGCGCTCTTCCTCGATCCGGTCGAGTTCGGCCTTACGCCAGTCGTCGAAGGCGACGTTGCCGGTCGAGAAATGCGGGCGGTGATGGCCATGCGAACGGCGGCAGGAGGCAAAGAAGCCGTCGGTCGCCTGGTTTACGTCGCGCTTGAAGCCGCGCAGACGCTCGCCGAAGATGATGTAGGCAAGCATGGCCAGACCCAGAGGCCAGAAAACCATGAAGCCGAGAATCATCAGGGCAATGGTAGCCGGAGTCCAATCCGGTCGAAGCAATGCTGACTGGTTCATCGTGCGGTATCCTCGCGTTCTGCGCCCGGCAAGATGCCGGACGCTGAAATCGATGTGGTTACCGTAATAGCAGGCTTCAAGACGATTGCCCGCGAAATCGGACAAGCCGTTGAATCCATTTTTCTAATTCAGTTTGCCCTGATTTACGCCGTCCGGCCGCCCTTGATGACGCGCGGCAACGGGCGGCGCTTGACCGCGGCACGCGAATGCTGGCGGACAAAATTGACGATGCGCGGCGCGATCTCGCGGCGGAAACGCGAGCCATTGAAAACACCGTAATGGCCGACGTCCGGCTGGAGGTAATGCATGCGCATATCTTCGGGAATGTTCACGCAGATGGTCTGCGCCGCCTTGGTCTGGCCGACGCCCGAGATGTCGTCATTCTCGCCTTCAACAGTCAGAAGCGCGACGTTGCGGATCGCCGCGGCATCGACGCGTTTGCCGCGATGCATCAATTCGCCCTTAGGGAGCGAATGCTTCATGAAGACCTGCTCGACTGTCTGCAGGTAGAATTCGGCCGTCAAATCCATCACTGCCAGATATTCGTCGTAGAAATCGCGATGTTTTTCCGGTTCGCCGTCGTTCTTCACGAGGTGCATGAAGAATTCCTTGTGGGCGACGAGGTGCCGGTCGAGATTCATCGACATGAAGCCCGAAAGCTGCAGGAATCCCGGATAGACAGGCCGCATGAAGCCCGGCTGCGGCCAGGGCACATTCATGATCACATTATCGGAAAACCACTGCAGCGATCGTTCCTGGGCGAGCTTGTTGACGGCGGTCGGATTGATGCGAGTATCGATCGGGCCGCCCATCAGCGTCATCGAGGATGGCGAGAGCGGATCGTTGGCTTCCTCCATCACCGCAACTGCGACCAGCACCGGGACGGAGGGCTGACAGACCGCGATCACATGCGTGTCGTGACCGAGAAAATGCAGCATCTCGATGATGTAGTCGACATAATCGTCGAAATCGAACCTGCCTTCCGTCATCGGCACCATACGGGCGTCGATCCAATCGGTGATGTAAACATCGGCGCTCGGCAGCAGCGCCTCGACCGTGCCGCGCAGCAGCGTCGCATAGTGACCGGACATCGGCGCCACGATCAGGATGCGGGGGTCGCCGGCGTGGCCGGGCGGAACGTTCCGCGCGAAATGAAGCAGATTGCAGAAGGAGCGCGACCAGACGACCTCTTCACGGACGGAAACCGTCTGGTCGCCGACCGTCGTCTGCTTCAATCCAAATTCCGGCTTGCCGTAGCGGCGTGTCGTGCGCTCGAACATTTCGAGGCTTGCCGCAATCGTGCGGCCGAACGGCGTGTGGGCAAATGGGTTCAGCGGATTGGCATAGGCAAAACGCATGATATCCGCCGCGGCGCGAAACGGTGCCATGGCAGCATGATTCAATTCATAAAGCTGATAAAACATACAAGGCGCCGCCTTTCTTTATCGAAAAGATGACGTCGATTGATAGACATCGAGTCTTTCCGCACGCTGGCACGTAACGCAGACTAACAGGTTTTTGTTGCGCAGCAACATGGGCGTGCCGAACCTGCACAGGAAATGCCAGAGTGTTGATCTCTGGCATCACCATAAAACTGAAAGCTTAAGCTTCAGCGCAGTTAGCATCGTTAACGATCGGCGACGAAGCTCTGCTTCTGGCTGCCGAGGCCTTCGATGCCGAGCTCTACGACATCGCCATCCCGAAGATAGCGCGGCGGCTTCATGCCCATGCCCACACCGGGCGGCGTGCCTGTCGAGATGACGTCGCCCGGATGCAACGACATGAACTGGCTTAGATAGGAAACAATGTGGGCGACGCCGTAGACCATCGTCCTCGAGGAGCCGTTCTGCATCGTCTGGCCGTTGACTTTCAACCACATGCCGAGGTTCTGCGGGTCGGCAATCTCGTCCTTGGTAACAAGCCAGGGGCCGATCGGTCCGAAGGTGTCGCACGATTTGCCCTTGGTCCACTGGCCCGCCCGTTCCGTCTGGAAGGCGCGTTCGGAAACGTCGTGCGATACGCAGTAACCGGCGACGTAGTCGAGCGCGTCGGCTTCGCTGACATATTTCGCGGTCTTGCCGATGACGACGCCGAGCTCGACTTCCCAATCGGTTTTTTCCGAACCGCGCGGGATAAGAACGGTGTCGTTCGGGCCTGTTATGGCCGACGTCGCCTTCATGAAGATCACCGGTTCCGGTGGTACCGTGGCGCCGGTTTCGGCGGCGTGGTCGGAGAAATTGAGGCCGATGCAGATGAATTTGCCGGTGCCGGCAACACAGGCGCCGATGCGGCCGGCGCCGAGTTCGGGAAGGCTGTTGGGGTCGATCGCGGCGATCTTTGCAAGGCCCGCCGGCGAGATTGCCTCGCCGCCGATATCGGCGACATGACCGGAGAGATCGCGGATTTTGCCATCGGCATCGAGAAGTGCCGGTTTTTCCCGACCTGCTTCGCCAACACGCATCAGCTTCATGGAATTCCTCCTCATCAAAAACGAAGTTGCGATCACCTATGAACGAATTATTCATCGGTGTCATTACGGCTTTGCCGGGAAGTGGTACGGCCTTCAGAAAATTTCTGACAGGTCAGAGCCCGGGTGGAACGATCTTCGTCGGAGCGATGCTTTCGAGGCCCAAGGCGATATAGGCGATATAGAGATGGTAACGGTCGGGCTCGGCTTCGAAGCCGCCCTTGCCCGTCGGTGCCGCGCTGCAGTCCGGCGTCACCCCGTTTCGGATGCTGGCGACCTGTCTGACGAAGCCACCATTTTTGTCTTTTGCCTGAACGGGACCCCAATCTTCCGTCCATTTTCCATTTACCAGCATGCGCGCCCTCGGATCTATGTAATGAAGACAGTCCGTCCCACCCGACTGCGACGACGACACGCTTGCCAAGCTGGCGAGGCAGGAAATATGACTTTGCTGCAGTCCAAGATGAGACGGAGTTTGACATGCACCACCTCTCCAAGGCAACGGTGCGCACCGAGCATGCAAGCCGCTACCTGCAGCAGCTCTGCAAGCACTGGAGCCACAAGTTCAGCGTAGATTTCGATCCACACAAGGGCCGGGTGCCGTTCAGCGATACGGCGGAGGTGACTTTTGCCGCCGACGACGCGGGCCTGACTCTCACGCTTTCCGTTGCCGATCACGCGCAGCAGGCAAGGATGCAGGGCGTCATCAACGATCATTTGAAGCGCTTCGCTTTCCGCGAGGAACTCGACATCGTCTGGACCGACTAGCCTCACCCCGATTTCATGTCCCCAGGAAAAAGCATGACGAAAAGCAATAGCCGCGAATCCCAATATCCGATCGATCCGATGTTTCTCGACCGCTGGTCGCCGCGCGCCTTCACCGGCGAAATCATCGAGGAGGCACAGCTTCTCAGCCTGCTCGACGCCGCCCACTGGGCGCCGTCTTCTTCGAACCAGCAGCCCTGGCGCTTCGTCTATGCCCTGAAAGGTTCGGAACATTGGGAGAAATTCGTCGCTTTGCTCGTCGATGCCAATCAGGAATGGGCGAAGAATGCGTCAGCGCTGATCTTCGTCGTGTCGCGCAGCTTCACCGGAGTTGCCGGTTCCGGCGAGGAAAAGCCGAGCTACACGCATTCCTTTGATGCCGGCGCGGCATGGGGTCACTTGGCGCTGCAGGCGCGCCTCTCCGGTTTCTACGCCCATGGCATGGGCGGCATCAAACACGAAGACATCATGAAGACCTTCGGCATTCCCGATGGGTACAGGGTCGAGGCGGGTGTCGCCATCGGCCGCCTGGCCGATAAAGGCGTCCTCTCCGAACGCAACCAGGCGCGCGAATTCCCTAGCCAGCGCAAGCCGCTCTCCGAAGTTGCCTTCAACGGCCGTTTCGTCGCGAATTGAGCGAAACCGGACAAACAAAAGGCCCCGCGGTTCGAGGACAGCGGGGCCTTTTGCTGAGAAAATATTGATCAGATATCCAGGTTTGCGACGCTCAGCGCGTTGTCCTGGATGAATTCGCGCCGCGGTTCGACTTCGTCACCCATCAGCCGGGCGAAGAGGCCGTCGGCATCGGTGGCGTCGTTGACTTTGACCTGCAGCAGCGAACGGACGTTCGGATCAAGCGTCGTTTCCCAGAGCTGTTCGGCGTTCATTTCGCCAAGCCCCTTGTAGCGCTGCATAGTGAGGCCCTTTCGGCCGCTGGCGAAGATCGCGTCAAGCAGGGCGCGCGGCCCCGAAATCTCGATGTCGCCTTCGCGCCGATGCAACGACGGCGGCGTCTGATAGATTTCCTTGAGACGCGACGTCAGCTGATCGATGTGCCGGGCGTCCGAGGAGCCGATCAGCGCCATGTCGAGCACGACGATTTCCTTGACACCGCGGACCATTCGCTCGAGGCGCAGGCCGCCATCGCTGGTCAGATCGCCCTGCCAGCCGCGCTCGGTTTCCTCGGCGATGATGTCGAGCCGGCTTGCGACTTCGCTCGCCAATGCCTGGGCTCTCGCCTGGTCACTGACGAGTTCAGCGTTGAGGGCGCCGGCAATTGCCGCCTGTTCGACGACGGCGCGATTGTAGCGCGAATGAAGATTGTCGAGCAGAGTGCGCATCCGCAGCGCATCAAGGATGACCTCGCGCAGATCCTGGCCGGTACGGACCTCGCCGCTGCCGAGCCTCAGCGCCGCATCTTCCAGACCCTGGGCGATCAGATATTCCTCGAGCGCCTTCTCATCCTTCAGATACTGCACCGACTTGCCCCGCGCGACCTTATAGAGCGGCGGCTGGGCGATGTAGAGGTGGCCGCGCTCGATCAGCTCCGGCATCTGGCGGAAGAAGAAGGTGAGCAGAAGGGTGCGGATATGGGCGCCGTCGACGTCGGCGTCCGTCATGATGATGATCTTGTGATAACGCAGTTTTTCGGCGTTGAATTCGTCCTTGCCAATGCCGGTTCCGAGTGCCGTGATCAGCGTGCCGATTTCCTGGCTCGACAGCATCTTGTCGAAACGGGCGCGCTCGACGTTGAGGATCTTGCCGCGCAGCGGCAGGATCGCCTGGTTTTCGCGCGAGCGGCCCTGCTTGGCCGAGCCGCCGGCGGAATCACCCTCGACCAGGAAAACTTCGGATTTTGCCGGATCGCGCTCGGAGCAGTCGGCAAGCTTGCCGGGCAGCGAGGCGATATCGAGGGCACCCTTGCGGCGGGTCAATTCGCGGGCCTTGCGGGCCGCTTCGCGCGCCGCTGCCGCCTCGACGACCTTGCCGACGAGGATCTTGGCTTCACTCGGATGCTCTTCGAACCAGGTGCTCAGCGCCTCGTTGACCAGACTTTCGACAACCGGACGGACTTCCGAGGAAACGAGCTTGTCCTTCGTCTGCGAGGAGAATTTCGGATCAGGCACCTTGACCGACAGGACCGCCGTCAGACCTTCGCGGCAATCTTCGCCCTGCAGCGTCACCTTTTCCTTTTTGGTGATGCCGGAATTGTCGGCATAGGAAACCACCTGGCGCGTCAAGGCCGCACGGAAGCCGGCCATGTGCGTGCCGCCGTCGCGCTGGGGAATATTGTTGGTGAAGCAGAGCACGTTCTCGTGATAGCTGTCGTTCCACCACATCGCCACTTCGACGGTGATGCCGTCCTTTTCGCCGCGGATGGCGACCGGCTTGTCGACGAGCGGCTTCTTGGCGCGATCGAGATAGGCGACGAAGGCCTCGAGGCCGCCATCATAGCGCATCTCTTCCTGCTTGATATCGGAATGACGCTTGTCGCTCAGCAGGATCCGCACGCCGGAATTCAGGAAGGCGAGTTCGCGCAGGCGATGCTCCAGCGTGCCGTAGTCGAATTCCGTCATGGTGAAGGTTTCGCTGCTCGGCATGAAGCTCACTTCCGTGCCGGTCACATCCGGGGCGTCGCCCGTGACTTTCAGCGGCGCATCGGCGACGCCATGGGTGAAGCTCATTTCATGGATCTTGCCATGGCGGCGGATCTTCAGCTTCAGCCAGACGGAAAGCGCATTGACGACGGAAACGCCGACGCCGTGCAGACCGCCGGAGACCTTGTAGGAATTCTGGTCGAATTTACCGCCGGCATGCAGCTGCGTCATGATCACTTCGGCGGCCGACACGCCTTCGCCGGTGTGGATGTCGGTCGGGATGCCGCGGCCGTTATCGGTCACCGTCACCGAACCATCCGGATTGAGGCTGACGGTGACGATGTCGGCATGGCCGGCCAGCGCTTCGTCGATCGCGTTGTCAACGACTTCATAGACCATGTGATGCAGGCCGGATCCGTCGTCGGTATCGCCGATATACATGCCGGGGCGTTTGCGCACGGCATCGAGGCCCTTCAGGACCTTGATGGAATCTGCGCCATATTCGGTGCTTACGCCGTTTTCCGTCGCGGATGTATCGCTCATTCTGTCGAGATTTTCCCTGTTGTCGTAAAGCGGCGGCGCGCCTTGCGAATCACCGGCTTTCTTCACCCTCGTATATAGGTTTTTTGAGCCCGGTTCCCAATGGCAAGTCCCCTGAGCAAGCCATAAAACAGGGGATTATGACGCTTTTCCGTCGCCTTTGCCGCCATTTTCGAGAAGAGCCGATAACCGGGTGATCTCGGCGCTGTCAAGCTCGCGGATCCGCCGGGCCAGCCGGTTGGCAAATTCGGTATATTCCGGCGGCAGGCCCGAGGTGTCGATGACGACCCGCGGGTCGGAAGAACGGGCGAGCAGGAACAGTTCCTCGGCCTCGTCCCAGATGATGTTGAAATAGCCGGCGATGCGCTGCAGCAGATCGAATGTCGGCAGACCGCGCTTGCCATGCTCGAGCGCCGAGAGGTAGGCGGGGGAGACGTTCAGCGCTTCCGCCATCTCCTTCTGCGAGACGCCCTTGCGCGCCCTCAGCCGGCGAACCGCCTCGCCGAAGGGAGTCATGGCCGTTCCCCATGCCGCCGCGCCAGGCGAATATAGAGCGCGCCCTCGCCGCCATGATGCTGTGCGGCCGGCTCATAGGAAGAAATCAGGTAACGGAATTCCGGCTTCGAGAACCAGAGCGGCACGGCTCGCTTCAGCGCACCGGCGCTGCCCATCGAACTGCCCTTGCCGGTGATGACAAGCACGTGGCGCACGCCGCGCTCATGGGCGCGGATCAGAAAATCGAGAAGGATTACATGGGCCTCGCTTTGCACCAAGCCGTGCAGGTCGATGCGCGCTTCCAGCGCCAGCCGGCCCTTGGCGATCTTGCGCTTGACCGGCTTTTCCAGCGGATGATGCACCCCAGCCGGCCGTTTCGACGCCGACGGCGTTGCCGGCTGTTCCGGCGTGAATGAGGCAGGCCGCTGCTTTTCGGCCTTCTCCCGTTCGGCCGCCGCTTCCGTCTCGGCAAGAAAGGTATCGAGTTCGCTCAGCTCACCTGCCTTGCCGGGCATCGGCCGCGTGCTGCGGGCAACCTTGCCCCAGAGGATCCTTTCATCGGCGCTGAGCTTGCGATCCCTAACCATCAGTCGAATCGTCCGGCGGCGGCATTGGGAATGAGGATGGCAAAATCGGCGTCGTTGCGGACGGTGCCCGCACTTTCTCCCGCCATATACCCCGAGCCGGTGAAGATATCGCCGCGAACCGGCCCGACGATCGCCGAGCCGGTATCGAGCGCCAACATCAGCCGGCGGAAAGGTCTGCCTTGATCGAGATGGGTGAGGCTTTCGGCGCGGATGAAAAAGGGAAAGCCGAAGGTATGGATCAGCCGGTCGACGGCCAGCGAGCGGCCGGCGAGGAGCGGCACCTTGGCGGCGGCGATCGGACCGACCTCAGGATCGGCGGTTCGCAAGCAGATAGCCCGCGAGGGCGCTTCCCGGAAGAAAATATAGGAGCGGTTATGCCATAGCACTTCATCCACCCGCTCGGGATTGCGCGCCAGCCAGGCGCGGATCGACTGCATCGAAATCTCGGCTCGGTCGATTTCTCCGCACTCGATCAGCAGTTTGCCGATCGCCGAGAAGGGATGGCCGGCCTTTGCTGCGTAGGTGATGCGCCCGATCCGGCCATTTCTGTAGCGCAGCCGGGCGGCGCCCTGCACATGGACGAAGAAGACATCAACCTTCGACTTCGCCCAGGCGATTTCAAGGCCGCGGCCTTCGAGGAAACCCTGGTCGATCGCGCGGCGATCCGGATAGGCGCCGATGCGGCCGTCATCATGGCGGCGGCCGAAGGCATAGGCGTCGTCCAGTTCGGCCGGGCGATTGCCATCGTCGAGATCGATGAGATCGTCCGGACGGCGATAGAAGGGAAAACGAAAAACGTCATCCGGCCTTTCTGACACCTCGATCTCGGGCTCATAGAAGGCAGTGACGAAGCCAGGATTGCCGTCCTTGCGGCGGATCAGGAATGGCCGGCAGTGTGTTTCGAAAAAGCCGCGTGCCGATGCAGGAGAGGACGGTGTGAAATCTTCGGCGGCGATCAGAAGCGGAAGCAAATCCTCCGAGCTCAGGCCGAGCGAGCCGGCGCGGTAAGGTTTGACATCGGTGATCTGGCGCCGACAGCATCGCATGACTTCAAAAAGGCCGGAGGGATCATCATCCTTCCAGCCTTCCAAAGTGTCGAAGCTTATAGCCTGCAGGACGAAGTCCGATGCGTGGTCACTCATGTTCCGATTCGGTCGCCACAAGTTTCCAGTTCGGATCGCGCGAGCGGGTATCGCGGGCGAAGGTCCAGAAGTCATTGACCTCGGCGACGTTCTCGGCATCGCCTTCTATCAGCGCATCCGCCTTGTCGTAAGTGGCCGATATCAGCTGGCTGACGATGCGCACGGTGATCTGCGCTTCGCTGCCCTTCGTCTCGGCATGGGTGATTTCGGCCTTGTCGATGCCAACGAAGGTGGACTTCACTTTCTCACCGCGGGCTTCGCGCTCGCCAATCGCCGCATCGAAGCCGTCATAGACTTCGCGGGACAGCAGGTTCTTCAGCGTTTTCCGGTCGCCGTCGGCATAGGCCATCACGATCATCTCATAGGCCATGCGGGCGCCGTTCAGAAACTCCTTTGGACTGAAGGAGGGATCGGCCTTGTTCAAGGCGCGCAGCGATTCGTTGAGCGGCGTTCCAGGTGCGGCAACGGCGTCGATGGCGGAGAAGCGATCCTCATCCTCGGCCGTCGCATCACGCCGCGGCAGCGTCACGACCTTGCCGGCATCGGCAGCTTCAGCAGGCGCCGCGTCCCGCGGCGTATAGAGATCGCGCGGCGGCTTCTCGTTTCCCGTGCGGCGGCCGAGTACGGAGCGGAGCTGAAAGAAAATCAGCACCGCCGCCACCAGGAAGAATAATGTGATGAAGTCGTTCGAACTCATATCGTATCGCTACCGCCGTTAACATCTCTGATTTGTACTCCCATATAGTCCGCCTATACAGATGATTCAAATGATGGCTGGCATCTTCGCCGGCGCCAAGAGGAGACCGGCCAGTCCGGGACATGACGACCATGCGTTTTTCAATCCTGCCGGCTTTCATTCTGTTGCTGCCGCTTGGCGAAATTGCCGGTTTCGTCGTCGTCGGCCGGGCGCTCGGCTTGGCGCTGACACTTGCGCTCGTCGTAGCGAGCTTTGTTTTCGGCGTGGTCCTGCTGCGTCGGCAGGGCGTCGGTATCCTGCGCCGCATGTCGAGCGAAGGACGAAACGGCGTGATGCCCGGCAGCGATCTGCTGAAGCCGGCGATGAACGTCATCGCCGCGCTGCTTCTGATCATTCCCGGCTTCCTCACCGATATCATCGCCATCCTTATTCTCATTCCGCCGGTGCGCGATCTCGTCTGGCGCTCGATCGCCAAGCGGTTCGTCGTCGTCAACGCCCAGCACGGCTTTTCCGCCGGCCCGAAGCCGGATTTCCGCGACGGCAACCGGAATTCGAAGGTGGTGGATCTCGACGAGGAGGATTATCATAGGCGGCCGGACCGCAACTCGCCGTGGTCCGGCAAACATCTCAGTGATTGAGGTGGTTCGACCGAGCAACGGCGCCCAGCGCCCAGGGTTGTAAGCCCCTCCCCGAAATGTTAGATGGCGGCACCATTCCCATGCCCTTCGAGGAAAAGCCAATGGCAGACGACAACAACAGCAACGGTGCGACCAACCCCACCCTTTCGATCCTTGCGCAATATACTAAGGATCTGTCCTTCGAGAATCCGGGTGCGCCGCGTTCGCTGCAGGCGCGCGACAAGGCGCCGACGATCAACATCAATGTGAACGTCAACGCCAATCCTCTTTCCGACACGGATTTCGATGTCGTGCTGTCGCTGAATGCCGAGGCCAAGGACGATGACAAAACGGTGTTCCACACCGAACTCGTCTATGGCGGGGTCTTCCGCGTTGCCGGCTTCCCGCAGGAGCACATGCTGCCGGTTCTCTTCATCGAATGCCCGCGCATGCTCTTCCCCTTCGCCCGTCAGATCATCGCCGACGTGACCCGCAACGGCGGCTTTCCGCCGCTGATGATCGACCCGATCGACTTCACGCAGATGTTCGCCCAGCGCGTTGCCGAAGAGCAGGCCCGCGCCAAGGTTCAGGCCGTTCCGAACTGATCGAATTCCTTCGTTCCGACGTGCGGATGCCCGGGCAACTCCCGGGCATTTTCAATTCGACGCCGCGCTGCCGAATTTCGACCAGATGCCTTTTTCGCCGAGCTTGGCGACCAGCGCCTCATGCGCCTGCGCTTCGGCCTGGCTGAGGCGGGGTGCAAGCGGGCGGGGCCGCTCAAGCACCGCTGCTATCACGCCATCATCTTCCATTGCCATTTCGCCGCGCGCCGCCTGGCCGGATTGACCCGATAGGCCGAGGCCAAGGGCCGCCTGCCGGCCGCCGATCATTTCGATATAGACTTCGGCCAGCAGTTCAGAGTCGAGAAGTGCGCCGTGTTTGGCGCGGTGCGAATTGTCGACGCCGTAACGCCGGCAAAGCGCGTCGAGCGAATTTGGTCCCATCGGATGTTTGCGCCGCGCCATGGACAGCGTATCGACCACCCTTTCCGGCAGGATCGGCGGCAAACCGATCCGCGCGAATTCAGCATTGATGAAGCCCATGTCGAAAGTAGCGTTATGGGCGATCCATTTCGCATCGCCGAAAAAGGCGAGAATTTCCTCGGCGACCTCGGCGAAGGCTTTCTTGTCCTTCAGGAATTCGTCGGTAATGCCGTGCACGGCGAGCGCATCCGGATGGACCTTCTGATCTCCTGGATTGATGTAGATATGAAGCGTGTTGCCGGTCGGGAAGTGATTGAAGAGTTCGATGCCGCCGATTTCGATGATGCGGTCCATCCGGTTGTCGAGGCCGGTGGTTTCCGTATCGAAAATGATCTCACGCATTCCGGAAATCTCCCTTGGCAATTCGCATTTTCAGATCGGCGACGATCTCAAGCACCCGTTCCCTCGTCTGCTCAATGCTGTGACTGGTGTCGATCAGGTAATCGGCACGGCGCCGTTTTTCTGCATCCGGCGTCTGGCGAGAGAGAATCATGTCGAATTTTTCCTCGGTCATGTCTTCGCGCGCAAGCACCCTCTGACGCTGAATCTGTGGATCGGTGCTGACGACGACGATGACATCCACCCTTTCCCAGGCGCCGGTTTCGAAAAGCAGCGGGATATCGAGCAGAACCATCTCGGCGCCGGCGGCGCGGTGGCGTGCCAGAAATTCCGTTTCGCGCTTGCGGACCAGCGGGTGAACGATTGCTTCCAGCCGCTTGAAGCCGTCGGGATCGAGTGCCAGCTGGCGACCGAGTTCGTGCCGGTCGACCACGCCCTCCTTCATCGTGCCGGGAAAGGCGACATCCACCAGCGGTGCAGCTTCGCCGGCATAGAGATCGTGGACCACGGCATCCGAATCGTTCAGCGGGATCCCGGCCTCGGCAAAGAGCTTGCCGGCCGTCGACTTTCCCATTCCGATCGAGCCGGTCAATCCGATCGTCAGCATCAATGTGCTTCCATATCCGCAATAATCAGCGCACGCAGTGCGGCGTCGACGACGGGGCGCTTGCCGAACCATTTCTCGAAGCCCGGCACGGCCTGATGCAGCAGCATGCCGAGGCCATCGACGATCGCAAAGCCCTGCTCTTGCGCCTGCGCCAGAATCGGCGTCTTCAGCGGCACATAGACGATATCGGTGACGACGGCGTCGGCGGCAAGAGGGGTGAAATCGAGCTGCGGCGCCGCCTCGCCATCCATGCCGAGCGACGTGGTGTTGATAAAGAGGCCAGCACCTTTCATCACCCCAGCAAGGGCCCCGGCCGGATGAGCCTGAACCTTCGAGCCAAAACGGTCGGCCAGTTCGCGGGCCCGTTCGACCGTACGGTTGACGACGTGGATCGTCTTGAAGCCGCGGTCGCGAACCGCCTGGATGATGGCCCGGCTGGCGCCGCCGGCGCCGAAGATCACCGCCGTGTCATGCCGGTCCCAGCCCGGATGGCGTTCGTCAAGATTGGCAGTGAAGCCGCGGCCGTCGGTATTTGTCGCGTGAAGAAGGCCATCCTCCAGCCACAGCGTGTTCGACGCGCCGAGTTCGTGCGACAGCGCGTCCGGCCTGTCGGCGAGGCGGAAGGCCAACTCCTTGTGGGGAATGGTGACATTGCCGCCGATAAAGCCGGAACTGCCGTCCTTCAGCGAAGCGATGAAATCGGCAAAGGCTTCCGGTGCGACTTCGTGAGCGCGGTAGCTGCCTGGCAGGCCGAGGGTCTTCAACCAATATCCGTGGATCAACGGCGAGCGCGAATGCCTGACCGGAAAGCCGGTGACAAACGCTTTCGGCCCGAATGTTTCACGTGAATCACCCATCGATCGCTCCGAATTCGCGCAATTTCTTCAGAAGCGGCAGCATCGGCAGGCCGAGAATGGTGAAATAATCACCTTCGATTTTCTCGAAGAGCTGAATGCCCTGCCCCTCCAATTGATAGGCGCCGACGCTCGAAAGCGCTCCGTCGCCGACCCGCGCCAGATGCCCGGCAATGAAATCCGTCGTCAGCGGCCGCATCGTCAGCTCCGCATGGGCCAAATGTTCCCACAGGACCACGCCATTGGTGACGATGGCGACGGCGCTGTTCAATCGATGCGTTTTTCCCGACAGGGCGTGAAGATGGCTCGCCGCGTCGGCCATGTCCTTCGGCTTGTGGAAGACGCGGTCGCCGAGCGACATCGTCTGATCCGAACCGATAACCAGGCTGTCTGAAAAACGGCGGCTGACATCCTCGGCCTTGGCCCTGGCGAGGGCGAGGGCAACGGCATCCGGCGTCGCGCCGGCTTTTTCCAACGGCGCTTCCAGCGCCCTTTCATCGATCCTTGCGGCATGCGCCTCGAAAGATAGACCGGCATTTTCCATCAGCATCCGGCGAAACGGGCTCGACGATGCAAGGATGATGTTTGTTGTCATAGGCTCCTCGGAGTGCCGGCTTTGCGTCAGCGCTTAGCGCAGCTTCGGGCGCAGGGCAACGATTGCCGCGGCGGTTTCCTCGATCGAGCGGCGGGTCACGTCGATCAGCGGCCAGTTGTGACGGGCGCAAAGCGAGCGGGCATATTTCAGCTCCTCGGAGATCGCGGCGCGATCGGTATAGTGTTCGCGATCGAAGCCCTGGGTCGCTCCGAGGATGCGGTTTTCCCTCACCTGGGAGATGCGGTCGGTGGTGGCGATCAGGCACACGATCAGGGGTTTGGTCGCGACAAGTAGGCTCTCGGGCAATGGCACGCCGTAGACGATCGGAATGTTGGCCGTCTTGATGCCGCGATTGGCGAGATAGATGCTTGTCGGTGTCTTCGATGTCCGGCTGATGCCGATGATGACGACATCGGCATCGTTGTAATCGTCCGGCATCTGGCCGTCGTCGTGATCCATGGTGAAATTCAGCGCTTCGATGCGGGCGAAGTAGCCGGCATTCATCACATGCTGGGCTCCGACCCGGCGACGCGACGGAGCGCCGAGATAGATCTGGAACGCATTCATGACCGGCTCCAGCACATTGACCGAAGCGACGCCCATTTCGGTGCAGCGCTCGTCGATTAGGCTCGCCAGTTCCCGGTCGACGATGGTGTAGAGCACGATGCCGGGCGCATCGTCGATTGCCTGCAGAACCGGCAGCAGCTGCTTGCGATTGCGGATCAGCGGATAGACGTGCTCGATCGGCTGAGCGGATCGGAACTGCGCCGAGGCGGCGCGGCCGGCGGAGATCAGAGTCTCTCCCGTCGAGTCAGAAATCAGATGCAGATGAAAGAAGTTCGTTCTGTTCTCCACGCTATTTTCCGCTGCCTGTTGAAAACACTGGATGATGGAGAGCTAAGGCGGTGAGGCTGCCTCGGGCAAGGGAAAACATGCCGCCTTATCCACATTTCGAATTTTGCGGACCTGTTTTGTCAGGTCCTGTGGAGGATGGGGACGAAATCGGTTTGTCGAAGAAAGCTCCACAACTTATCCACAGGAAGGAGAAAATTGGCTTCCCAGTAAAGTTTTGGAATCATTCTCCGATTCGCTCTCTCCCCGAATTTTCGCAGGATCGGAAAATTCTTTTCGAGCTTTGGTGCGGGCGCGCGACAAATGGCATCGGCAGTGGATGGATTTTAATCCTTGATAGACACCGACTCTAAGAAATAGAAACCTTTTAAAATATCTTTGATTTTTTATAGGGAAGAAGCGCTTGAGAGACACGCGCCGAAAGATCATGAGGGTTCTCGATGGCGAAACCCTGAGCCCTCCCCCTCTCTGGCTGATGAGGCAGGCGGGACGTTACCTGCCGGAATACAGAGAGACGCGGGCAAAGGCCGGAAGTTTTCTCGATCTCTGCTACACCCCCGATTACGCTGTTGAAGTGACGCTGCAGCCGATCCGCCGCTATGGCTTCGATGCGGCCATCCTGTTTTCCGATATTCTGGTCATCCCCGATGCAATGAAACGGAATGTCCGGTTCACCGAAGGGCATGGGCCGGAGATGGATCCGATCGATGAAGCCGGGATCGGGCGATTGAACGGGGAAGAGGTCGTCGCCTATCTCAGACCGGTTCTGGAAACGGTGCGACGGTTGCGGGAGGAGTTGCCTGATGAGACGACCCTGCTCGGCTTCTGCGGGGCGCCCTGGACGGTTGCGACTTATATGATCGCCGGACACGGCACGCCGGATCAGGCCCCTGCCCGTCTCTTCGCCTACAAATATCCCTGCGCCTTCGAACATCTGCTGATGCTGCTTGCCGACGTGTCGGCAGACTATCTCGTCGCCCAGATCGACGCCGGCGCCGATGCCGTTCAGATCTTCGATTCCTGGGCTGGGGTTCTCGGGGAGAAGGAGTTCGAAGCTTTCGCAATCAGGCCGGTTGCTCGGATGATCGCGTCGATCAAGTCGCAGCGCCCGCATGCGCGGGTCATCGCCTTCGCCAAGGGGGCCGGCTCTCAGCTGAAAACCTATCGTCAGAAGACCGACGCCGATGCCATCGGCCTTGACTGGTCGGTCCCATTGGCCTTTGCCGCCGAACTTCAGAAGGATGGACCGGTGCAGGGCAATCTCGATCCGATGCGCGTCGTTGCCGGCGGCCGGGCGCTGGAAGAGGGTATCGATGATATTCTGCAGCATCTCGGCCATGGACCGCTGATCTTCAATCTCGGCCACGGCATCACGCCGCAGGCCGACCCGGACCATGTGCGTCAGCTGGTCGAACGCGTGCGGGGCGCGAAGTGACGACTGAAAGGCAGACGGATCGGAAACCTGGCGCTTATGCCCGGCGCCGTGCCCATTTTGCGCTGGCCTTCTTCGCCCTGATGGCGGTCGGGCTTTTCGCCTGGAACCCCGACAATCTCTATCTCTGGATCAAGGCGCTTCACATCATCGCGGTGATTTCCTGGATGGCTGGGCTGTTCTACATGCCGCGGCTGTTCATCTATCACACCGACGCGGAGCCGGGCTCGGTGCAGTCGGAAACCTTCAAGGTGATGGAGCGCCGGCTGCTGCGGATCATCATGACACCGGCGATGATGCTGACCTGGATCTTCGGTCTTTATCTCGCCTGGTCGGTCTATGGATTCCAGGGCGGCTGGCTGCATGCCAAGATCGGTCTGGTCGTGCTGCTGACCGCTGTTCATATGTTCTTCAGCCGTGCGGTCGGCGCTTTCGAGCGCGACGAAAATCGCCGCTCGGCACGCTATTGGCGGTTCATGAACGAGGCGCCGACACTGCTGATGATCCTGATCGTGATCCTCGCCGTGGTGAAGCCGTTCTGAGGAAAATCCTCCTCAGGTTAAATTTGCTTCATTTTAATCAGCCCCCTTGCGGGCGCGATTGCGACTCGCTATTTTCCGCGCATCTCATCTACGTGGCATGTGTGAAGAGTTCAGTCGTCTGCGAGCCCCTTTCGCAGTACCGAATACGACCCAACATCGCCTTTCCCCTTCGAAAATGAAAAGAGTATTGGTCACTTCATGGCTGAAATGAAGCTTCAGGAACTTAAGAGCAAATCCCCGACGGATCTTCTGGCTTTCGCCGAATCGCTCGAGGTTGAGAATGCAAGCACGATGCGCAAACAGGAGCTGATGTTTGCGATCCTCAAGATGCTGGCCAGCCAGGATGTGGAGATCATCGGCGAAGGGGTGGTCGAAGTGCTGCAGGACGGCTTCGGCTTCCTGCGCTCGGCCAACGCCAACTACCTGCCCGGCCCTGACGATATTTATATCTCGCCGTCGCAGATCCGCCGTTTCTCTTTGAAGACAGGCGACACGGTCGAGGGACCGATCCGCGGACCAAAGGAAGGCGAGCGCTATTTTGCGCTGCTGAAGGTCAACACCATCAATTTCGACGATCCGGAAAAGATTCGTCACAAGGTTCATTTCGACAATCTGACGCCGCTCTATCCGAATGAGCGCTTCAAGATGGAACTCGACATTCCGACCTCCAAGGATCTGTCGCCCCGCGTGATCGATCTGGTGGCGCCGCTCGGCAAGGGCCAGCGCGGCTTGATCGTCGCGCCGCCGCGCACCGGTAAGACCGTCCTTCTTCAGAACATCGCCCATTCGATCACGGCCAATCACCCGGAATGCTATCTCATCGTCCTTCTGATCGACGAACGTCCGGAGGAGGTGACGGACATGCAGCGTTCCGTCCGCGGCGAGGTCATTTCCTCGACCTTCGACGAACCGGCGGTGCGTCACGTCCAGGTGGCCGAAATGGTCATCGAAAAGGCCAAGCGTCTCGTTGAGCATGGCCGCGACGTTGTGATTCTGCTCGATTCGATCACACGCCTCGGGCGCGCCTATAACACCGTTGTCCCCTCCTCCGGCAAGGTGCTGACAGGTGGTGTCGACGCCAATGCGCTGCAACGGCCGAAGCGCTTCTTCGGCGCCGCGCGCAACATCGAGGAAGGTGGTTCTCTGACCATCATCGCAACGGCGCTGATCGATACAGGCAGCCGCATGGACGAAGTGATCTTCGAAGAGTTCAAGGGTACCGGCAATTCGGAAATCGTCCTCGACCGCAAGGTCGCCGACAAGCGCATCTTCCCGGCGATGGACATTCTCAAGTCCGGCACGCGTAAGGAAGACCTGCTCGTTCCACGCCAGGATCTGCAGAAGATCTTCGTTCTTCGCCGTATCCTCGCTCCTATGGGCACCACCGATGCGATCGAATTCCTGATCGATAAGCTCAAGCAGACGAAGAACAATTCCGATTTCTTCGACTCGATGAATACCTGATCCTTAGCCGGATTCATCCTACCAGAGCTGGCGCATCGCCTCGATGTCGCCAGCTTTTTATTTGAGAGGAATCGATTCGGATTCGAACTGACACGCGGACGCATGGCCATGGTAAATGATACGATTTATGCGCTTTCGAGCGGCGCCCCGCCCTCGGGTGTTTCGGTCATTCGAATCAGCGGTCCGTTGACCAGAGAACTGCTAACCAGGCTGGCCGGGTCAGTGCCGGCTGATCGGCTGGCTTCCATCCGAACGATTCGGGCTCGTAACAACCAACCGATCGATAGCGGTCTGGTGCTGTTTTTTCCCGCTCCAAACTCGTTTACCGGCGAAGATGTCGCCGAGCTGCAGATCCATGGCAGCAAGGCCGTCCTGGCAGCGCTGTTTCAGGCGCTGGGTGATACCCCCGGTGTTCGTATGGCGATCGAGGGCGAGTTTTCGCGACGTGCTTTCGAAAACGGCAAGCTTGATCTGGTCGAGGTCGAGGGCCTGGCCGATCTCATCGGGGCTGAGACCGAGATGCAGCGCCGCCTTGCGGTGGAACACAGCGCTGGTGGTCTCTCGGCAGTATACGATTCGTGGGCGGAACGATTGACCCGTGCGCGCGCCTTGATCGAGGCGGAACTCGATTTTGCCGACGAGGATGATGTCCCGGGATCGGTGTCGGATATGGTCTGGGCCGACATGGATCGCCTTCGCAACGATATCCGCCATCACCTCGACGCGGCTTCGGCAGGCGAGATTATCAGGGACGGCTTTAAGGTGGTCATCGCCGGCGCGCCGAATGCGGGAAAATCGAGCCTGCTGAATGCTCTCGCCCGACGTGACGTCGCCATCGTCACGGATATTGCCGGAACCACCCGTGACGTCCTGCAGGTCGATCTCGACATTGACGGCTATCTTGTCAAACTCTATGACACGGCCGGTCTGCGTGAGGCGGACGACCGGGTCGAGATGGAAGGCGTGCGGCGGGCGCGGGTTGCGCTTCGCGATGCCGATCTTGTGCTGTTGCTGGTCGATGTGAGCGATCCCGTCATTCCTGCCGACTTGGACCAGGCTTTGCCGCATGTTAGGGTCGGAACGAAGAAGGACCTCATCGAGACTGGATCCGATCGCTATGATCTGCGAATTTCGACGGCAACCGGTGAGGGCCTGCCGGAATTGCGGGCGCTGATAGGACGCGTCGTCAAAGAGCGGTTTGATGGCCTGTCTATGGCGATCCCGAGCCGGCAGCGGCATAAGGATTCGCTGGCGAAATGTTTGTTAGCGCTCGATGCGGCAATCTCGCAGAGCGAGACGAGCCTCGAACTGCGCACGGAGCAGCTTCGCCTAGCGGCTGAGTATTTGGGACGGATTACCGGGCGGGTGGATGTCGAGCAGCTGCTCGATGTGATCTTCTCGGAGTTTTGTATCGGCAAATGATTCACGTGAAACCTTCTCGAGGCTGGAGCCCGAGTTCACATGAAACCCCGCCGAGTTGGAGTTTGAGATGACCGGCAATGTCTATGATGTGATTGTGATCGGCGGCGGCCATGCTGGCACGGAGGCTGCCAGTGCAGCTGCGCGCCTCGGGGCGAAAACCGCCTTAGTCACCCACAGGCGAGACACGATTGGTGTCATGTCCTGCAATCCGGCGATTGGCGGGCTTGGCAAGGGACATCTGGTCCGCGAGATCGACGCGATGGACGGTCTGATGGGCCGGGTCGCCGATATAGCCGGTATCCAGTTCAGAATGCTGAACCGGAAGAAGGGTGCGGCCGTCCGCGGTCCGCGAACGCAGGCGGATCGGAAGCTGTATCGACTGGCGATGCTGGCGGCGATCGAAGCGACACCAGGCTTGGATGTCGTCGAAGGCGACGCATTCGATCTCGACGTCGTCGATAACCGTGTTGCCGGCGTGATCATGAAGGATGGCCGGCGGCTGAAAGCGCCGGCAGTCGTGTTGACGACCGGCACCTTTTTGCGCGGTCTGATCCATATCGGTTCGGAGAAGACACCCGCCGGCCGCGTCGGCGAACCCCCTTCGCTCGGGCTGTCGGCGACTCTGGCCCGGCTGGGGCTGCGCCTCGGGCGATTGAAGACTGGCACGCCGGCCCGGCTGGACGGCAAGACGATCGACTGGCAATCCGTCGGTCGGCAGGGTGCGGACGAGGACCTTGTGCCCTTTTCCTTCATGACGGATTCGATCGCGACGCGGCAGATCGAATGTGGCGTCACCCGGACGACCGAAGCGACACACCGGATCATCGTAGACAACATCAAGCGCTCGGCCATGTATTCCGGCCAGATCGAAGGTGTGGGGCCGCGTTACTGCCCATCCATCGAGGACAAGCTGGTCAAGTTCGGCGAACGCGACGGCCATCAGGTCTTTCTCGAGCCCGAGGGCCTCGACGACGATACGGTCTATCCCAATGGCATTTCGACGTCGCTGCCGGCCGAGGTCCAGGCGGAATTCATCAAGACCATTCCCGGACTCGAGACGGCGCGGATCCTCCAGCCGGGGTATGCCATCGAGTATGATCATGTCGACCCGCGGGAGCTGACGCCGTCGCTTGAAGTCAAGCGGCTGAGAGGCCTGTTTCTCGCCGGCCAGATCAACGGGACCACCGGTTATGAGGAGGCAGCGGCGCAGGGGCTGGCGGCGGGCTTGAATGCTGCACAGCGAAGTACCGATTCGGCTCCGTTCCATTTTAGCCGAACGAATTCTTACATTGGGGTGATGATAGATGACCTCACCTCTCGCGGCGTTACGGAACCGTATCGGATGTTTACGTCGCGCGCGGAGTATCGTTTGACTCTGCGGGCTGACAATGCTGATGTTCGGCTGACACCACTTGGCATGCGGCTTGGCTGCGTCAGCAGTGCGCGCGAGCGGCGGTTCACGGCCTATCAAGCGGAAGTCGACGCCGGGCGGACCCAGCTGATGTCGCTGACGGTGACCCCCAATGAAGCGCGGCGCGCCGGACTGAACATCAATCTGGATGGTCAGCGCCGGACGGCCTATGATTTATTGTCCTACCCGGATTACGACTTTGCCGCGCTCCGGCAGGTCTGGCCGCATGCCCTGGGCGCGATCCGACCGACGGTTGCCGAGGCGTTGGAGATCGAAGCGGGCTACTCGGTTTATCTCGACCGCCAGGCTTCGGCCATTGCCGACCAGCAGCGCGACGAGGAGCGGCGTATCCCTGACGATTTCGACTATTCTGCGCTTTCCGGCTTGTCGAACGAGCTCAAGACAAAGCTTAGTGCGGCCCGCCCGTTCAACGTCGCGCAGGCAGCCATTGTCGAGGGTATGACGCCGGCCGCTATCGCGCTGTTGCTGGTGCATTTGCGCCGGCAGAGCAGCGCAGAGCGCCAAACTGCCTAACACAAGCGAGTCTTTTGAATGGAATTGAACGGTTTGCGTGTTTCACGTGAAACACAGGCACGACTCCAACATTTTGCGGTACTCTTTCAGAAATGGGCAAAAGCCATCAATCTCGTCGCGCCATCGACGCTCGACGATCTCTGGCGGCGTCACATCGCCGATAGCAGCCAGATTTTCCAGATTTACCCCGAGCCGGTTCGCTGGGTCGATCTCGGCAGCGGCGGTGGCTTTCCCGGCGTGATTACCGCGATCTTCCTAGCGGAACTACAGGATGGGTGGGTGCATCTTGTCGAAAGCAACCGCAAAAAGGCAGCATTTTTGCGAACCGCACTGCGGGAGACAAATGCACGCGGGAGCGTTCATGCCATCCGAATCGAGGATGCCCCTGCCGAGATCGGCGAATGTGATGCGATTTCAGCCAGAGCCCTCGCCGACCTTGACGGGCTGATCGGCTATGCAGCGCCATGGATGCTTGGCAAGGAAAATTGTCGTGGGTTTTTTCATAAAGGCCGGGATTACCTGAGAGAAATCGACGAAGCACGTGGCCGGTGGGAATTCGATCTGTTAGAACATAAGAGCGCCGTCGAGCAGGAATCTGTTATTTTGGAAATATCGAATCTCCGGCGCTTGGTTTAACAGATCGGATATTGCGGCAATGGCTGGCGAACGACATCGGATAATCACCATCGCAAATCAGAAGGGTGGCGTTGGCAAAACGACCACCGCCATCAACCTGGCAACAGCGCTGGCCGCCATCGGCGAGCGCGTCCTGATCGTGGATCTCGATCCGCAGGGCAATGCCAGCACCGGCCTTGGCATCGACCGTCGCGATCGCAAGCTTTCCTCCTATGACCTGATGGTCGGAGAGCGCGGAATCAGTGAGGTGACGCTGGAAACTGCGGTACCCAACCTCTTTATCGTGCCATCGACCATGGATCTGCTCGGCATCGAGATGGAAATCTCGCAGCAGAGCGATCGTGTCTTTAAATTGCGGAAGGCGCTGTCGTCCGCTGAAGCCATGGCGTTTTCCTATATTCTTCTCGATTGCCCACCTTCGTTCAACCTGCTGACGATGAATGCCATGGCAGCAGCCCATTCGGTGCTGGTGCCGCTGCAGTGCGAGTTTTTCGCGCTCGAGGGGCTAAGTCAGCTGCTCGAAACCGTCAGTCAGGTGCGCCGGACGGTCAACCCGCGGCTGGATATCCAGGGCATCGTCCTGACGATGTTCGATGCCCGCAATAATCTTGCCCAGCAGGTGGTCAATGATGTGCGCACGCATCTCGGCGAGAAGGTTTACCATACGTTAATTCCGCGCAATGTCCGGGTGTCCGAGGCGCCGTCCTACGGCAAGCCGGCCATTCTTTATGATCTGAAATGCGCGGGTAGCCAGGCCTATCTGCAGCTGGCCTCCGAGGTCATTCAGCGGGAGCGCCAGAGACTGGCCGCGTAAAATCATTTCAGGATGCAGGTGAGTGTTGATCATGAATGACGATATATCGAAAAGGCGATTGGGCCGTGGCCTTGCGGCGCTGATTGGTGAAATGGATCAACCTGTTCCGGTGGAAGCTGAACGAACCGTCAGCGCCGACCGGATGATCCCGATAGAATTCGTCAGTCGTAACCCCCGCAACCCCCGTCGTTTCTTCGACGACACCGAATTGCACGATCTTGCCAGCTCGATCCGGCAGCACGGCATCGTGCAGCCGATCGTGGTGCGAACGATGGAGCGGGACCGCTATGAAATCATCGCCGGCGAACGGCGGTGGCGCGCAGCGCAGCTTGCCGGCCTGATCGAGATCCCCGTCATTATCCGTGATGTCGATGATAAAACGGCGCTTGAGATTGCCATTGTCGAAAACGTTCAGCGCGCGGATCTCAATCCTCTTGAAGAGGCGTTGGGCTATGAACAGCTTATCGCGGAATATGGCTATACCCAGAACGATCTTGGCGAAATTATCGGCAAGAGCCGCAGCCATGTCGCCAACTCGCTGCGTTTGCTGAAATTGCCGGATCCGGTTCGCGATCTGCTGGCCGCCGGCAGTCTTTCGGCCGGACATGCGCGTGCGCTGGTGTCGACGCCCGATCCGGCGAGCCTTGCCCGCACGATCGTGGCCAAGGGCATGTCAGTGCGTGACGCCGAAAAACTGGCGCAGAACAATATCAAGGCGCAATCGGTGCCGCAGCAGACGGCCTTACGCCGTGATCAAAAGGATTCGGATACGCTGGCGCTGGAGCGCACTCTGTCCGATGCCCTCGGGCTCGATGTGTCAATCAATCACAAAACGAGTGGCGGCCAGATCAAAATTTCCTATAAGTCGCTCGAGCAGCTCGAGGAAGTCTGTCGCCTACTGGAGAGGCGTTAATCACGCCGACTTGCGACCGGATTGCAGAGTGGTGGAGAGAAGTGTTTGCATCGCAACGCTGTCTTCCAGCACCTGCCGACGCCGGCTCTGAAGAATAGCCGCCTGCAGACGGTTGGATTCACGCGCGATGCTCTCCGCGGACCATTGGCGAAGCGCCTGCTCGAGGATTGGCTTGCGGCGAAAATGCAGATGCCGGCCCATCGTTTGCATCACCTGCGGCGCCTGCAAGCCCTTGTCTTCCATCTCTGCACGTAGGGTATCCAGAAGCTGGAACTGCTTCAGGCAAGCCTGGAGCACGAGAAAGATCGCCGTTTTCGAACTGCTGATCTTTTGCATCGCATGGAGGAAGCCGTTGAGGTCGCCGCCTAGGATGGCGTCGACGGCATCGTCAACAGAGATCGCGCTGGCGTCGCCGATTATTTCGGTAACGTGATGTTCTTCCACCGTATCGAGGCCGCGGCAGTAAAGGGCGAGCTTGCGCACTTCATTGCGTGAAGCGATACGATCGCCGCCAATCAGTGCGATCAGTGCCTGGCGCGCCGCCGGTGTAATGCCAAGCTTTTCCGCCCCGAGTTCAGCATCGATCAAGCCGTTCAAGGCGCGGCTGTCGTCGGCATAAGACGGCACCGTCATGACGGCTCGCGCGGCTTCCGCGGTCTTGCGCAGCAGCGATCCCTTTTTCAGATCGCCGGCCTCCACAATCAGATAGGCGGCCTCGAGCGGTTTTTCAGCCAGGAGCGCCAGGGATTCGACGAGGTATTTCTCGTTGGCGGCGCCGCGGATCCAGATGAGTTTTTCGCCGCCGAACAGCCCGATGGACTGGGCCTCGTCAACCAATCGCCCGGGATCCTTTTGCAGATCGGCGATATCGAGTTTTGTCAGCGAGAAAGGGTCGTCCAGCGCGACGCCGGTCTTGCCGGCGAGCTGGCCGGCGCGCTCTGATACCAAACCGCGATCCGGCCCGTAAATGACGAAAATCCGGTAGTTCCGCACCGATTTCTGCAGAAAGGTCTCGAACTCGTGGGACTTGATCTCCGCCACCTCCCCGCCCTCAGCGGCTGAGGGCAGCGGCGAGGTCGGCTCCTACGAATTCCGCCGCTTGGTCGGCCGCGCGGTTTTCGGCATCGCGGATCGCCCTCTGCTTGGCAAATTCCTGCTCGGAGAAATCCACCAGAGCAGTCGTCTGGCGGCTGCCGGCCTTGATGACGCGACCGTCGGCAATGGCGCTCAGCGTATAAGTGACGGTGACGGTGACACGACCGGCGCGCGACGTATCGCCGGATTGCCGCAGGAGCGTATCGGCGACGCTCGACGTTGCCCGCAGTTCAACATGATACTGCGGATTTGCCGCTTCGCCGGCGCCGCGCGACGCCAGGAAGATCAGCCGATTGCGCACCTGTTGTTCGACCCGGCCGGATGCATCGGAAAAGCCGACCGAGGACAACTTTTCGGTGACGCCCGAGCTCTCGGAATAAAGCGGCCGGACCTGGCAGGCCGACAGAAATGTCGCGGTGGCAAGGATCATGGCGATGCCGGCATTGCGGGCCAGCTTGCGAGCGATTTCAGACGACAATGTTCACAATCCTTTGGGGAACCACGATGATCTTTTTCGGTGCCTGACCGTTCAGCACATTCTTCACCGCGTCCAGTTCCAGCACGGCGTCGGTGACGGTATTCTGATCCGCATCGCGAGAAATTGTCAATTCGGCGCGCTTCTTGCCGTTGATCTGCACGGGCAGGACAACGTCGTTTTCAACAACGAGCGCTTCGACGAAACGCGGCCAGTCGGTGCGGGCAAGCAGCTCCGTATTGCCAAGCGTGGCCCAGCATTCTTCAGCGAGATGCGGCGTCATCGGGGCGACGAGCTGAATCAGAATCTCGGCCGCGTCACGCACGGCGGCACGATAGGCGATATCGCCCTCACCTGCCGCAACCCTCGTCAGCGGCGAGGCGAGCGCATTGACGAGTTCGTAGATGCGGGCGACGGCCTTGTTGAACCAGAGCTTGTCGTAATCGTTCTGAACGGCCTTCAGCGTCTTGTGCGCCGCCTGCGAGATCGCCAGCGCCTCGCCCTCGCTTGCCGGTGCGGCGTCAACGGCGGACAGGACGCCGGCTGCTTCGGAAATCAGCCGCCACAGGCGCTGGGTGAAACGGTGAGCGCCTTCGACACCCGCTTCGGACCAGATGACGTCGCGCTCCGGCGGAGAATCGGACAGCACGAAGAAGCGGGCGGTATCGGCGCCATAGGAGGCGATGATATCGTCGGGATCCACGACATTCTTCTTCGATTTCGACATCTTCTCGATTGAGCCGATGGCGACCTCCTCGCCTGTCGCCAAGAGCAGGGCACGGCGTTTGCCGTCGATCTCCTCGATGCGGATATCGGCGGGAGCCACCCATTCACGGCCGGCGCCGGCGTTGCGGCTGTAGGTCTCATGAACCACCATGCCTTGGGTGAACAGGCCCTTGAAGGGTTCGCTCGCCGCGACGTGACCGGTCTCGCGCATGGCGCGGGTAAAGAAACGCGAATAGAGCAGATGGAGGATCGCGTGCTCGATGCCGCCGATATATTGATCGACCGGCAGCCAACGGTTAGCCGCCTCAGGATCAGTCGGCTTGCCCTCCCACGGCGCGGTAAAGCGGGTGAAATACCAGCTCGAATCGACGAAGGTGTCCATCGTATCGGTCTCGCGGCGGGCATCCTTGCCGCAATTCGGGCAGGTGACATGGCGCCAGGTCGGATGGCGGTCGAGCGGGTTGCCCGGCTGGTCGAAGCTGACGTCTTCCGGCAATTTCACCGGCAGGTCCTTCTTCGGCACCGGCACGACGCCGCAGGCATCGCAATGGATGACCGGGATCGGGCAGCCCCAATAGCGCTGGCGCGAAATGCCCCAGTCGCGCAGGCGGAAATTGACCTTCCGCTCAGCCTGCGGCGTATTGCCGAGCGAGGCGGCCGACAACCGCTCGGCAACCATATTGAAGGCCTCTTCGGTCGTCTTGCCGTCGAGGAAGCGTGAATTGATCATGACGCCATCGCCGTCATAGGCCGTATCGCCGACGGAAAAGCTCGCTGCGTCGCCATCGCTCGGCATGACCACGGGCACGACCGGCAGACCGTATTTGCGGGCGAAATCGAGGTCGCGCTGGTCACCAGAGGGGCAGCCGAAGATCGCGCCCGTGCCGTAATCCATCAGCACGAAATTGGCGATATAGACGGGCAGCTCCCAGGAGGGATCGAGCGGATGGCGCACACGGATGCCGGTGTCCAGGCCCTTCTTTTCGGCGGTCTCGAGTGCTGCGAGCGAAGTCCCGGCGCGGCGGCATTCCTCGCAAAAGGCCTCGATCTCGGCGTTGTTGGCGGCGGCATCCTTGGCCAGCGGATGGTCGGCGGAAATCGCCAGGAATGAGGCGCCGAACAGCGTATCCGGCCGGGTGGTATAGACGGTAATCTCGGTTTCGCCGGCCGGCGCCGTTTCCGGCACGATTTCCCAGCGAATGGTCATGCCTTCCGAACGGCCGATCCAGTTCTTCTGCATCAGGCGAACTTTTTCCGGCCACTGGTCGAGCGTATCCAGCGCGTCCAGCAGGTCCTGGCTGAAATCGGTGATCTTGAAGAACCATTGCGTCAGTTCACGCTGTTCGACCAGCGCGCCGGAACGCCAGCCGCGGCCGTCGATCACCTGCTCGTTGGCGAGCACGGTGTTGTCGACCGGATCCCAATTGACCTTCGACTGCTTGCGGTAGACCAGACCCTTCTCCAGGAAATCCAGGAAGAGATGCTGTTGGTGCTGGTAATAGTCGACGTCGCAGGTGGCGAACTCGCGGCTCCAGTCCAGCGAAAGCCCCATGGCCTTCAGCTGCGCCTTCATCGAGGCGATGTTCTGATAGGTCCAGGACGCCGGGTGGACGCCGCGTTCCATGGCGGCGTTTTCCGCCGGCATGCCGAAGGCGTCCCAACCCATCGGGTGCAGCACGTTATAGCCGCGGGCACGCTTGTAGCGGGCAACGACATCGCCCATGGCGTAGTTGCGGACATGGCCCATATGGATGCGCCCCGAGGGATAGGGGAACATTTCGAGGACGTAATATTTTTCGCGCGGATCGGCGTTGTCGGTCTCGAAGACCTTGTCTTCATTCCATTTCTGCTGCCAGCGGGGCTCGGCATCGCGCGGATTATAACGTTCGGTGGCCATTGTATTCGAAATTCCGGAAAATCAGGGGAGGTTGGTCGAGACCTTCACCATGAAACCACCGTAGCGTCAAGTTTTGCAGGCGCTGCAAGCGTCCGATCTTCATGCGGGCCGGGCGATTTCGCGGCAGCGGGTCTTGGCAAGCACAGAATGGCTGGCTAGTTCATTGCCATCATTCTCATGCTGAAATGTCGAGGCAGAACAATGGAACTTCAAGAGCGCTTGAACGACGTACGGTCAAGGATCGCCGCCGGGGAACGTGCGGCCCGCCGGCCGGCCGGCTCGGTTCGGCTCGTCGCGGTGTCGAAGACATTCGAGGCGCAGGCGATCCGCCCGGCGATCGAAGCCGGTCAGCGCACTTTCGGCGAGAACAGAGTGCAGGAAAGCCAGGGCAAATGGCCGGCGTTGAAAGCCGAACATCCCGACATCGAGCTGCATCTGATCGGGCCGCTGCAATCGAACAAGGCGGCGGACGCGGTGGCGCTTTTCGACGTGATCGAGACCGTCGATCGGGAAAAGATTGCCCGCGCCCTTGCCGAGGAGATGCAGCGGCAAGACAGGAGGCCGCGGCTTTACGTTCAGGTTAATACCGGGCTCGAGCCGCAGAAGGCCGGCATTGCCCCTGACGACACGCCGGCCTTCGTCTCGCTGTGTCGCGACAAGCTCGGTCTTTCCATCGAAGGTCTGATGTGCATTCCGCCGGCCGAGGAAAATCCCGGACCACATTTTGCCCTGCTGGCAAAGCTCGCGTCGAAATCCGGCGTTGAGAAACTCTCCATGGGCATGTCGGGCGATTACGAGACAGCAATCGCCTTCGGCGCCACCAGCGTCCGCGTCGGATCGGCGATTTTCGGCGCGCGCTGATACGCTGCTTTGGTCGGGCTTCCCGTTCCCCTCCCCTCTGCCTAGATTAACATCGAGGCTTGCAGGTCCTGGGGAGGAGCAGATGCAGAACGGCTATCATCAGGCCTATGCGGCCTGGAAACGCGATCCCGAAGCTTTCTGGCGCGAAGCCGCCGACGAAATCGACTGGTTCACGCCGCCGGACCGGGTGTTTTCGCCTGACGAAGGTATTTACGGCCGCTGGTTCTCGGGAGCGGAAACCAATACCTGTCACAATTGCCTGGACCGGCATGTCGCGGCCGGACGCGGCGGCGAGACGGCCATCATCTTCGACAGCGCCATGACCGGCGAGAAGCGTCGGTTCTCCTATGACGAGGTGCTCGGCGAGGTGAAGGCCATCGCCGCGACGCTGCTGGCGCTCGGCATCGCCAGAGGCGACCGGGTCATCCTCTATATGCCGATGCTGCCGCAGGCAGTATTTTCCATGCTCGCTTGCGCTCGGATCGGTGCGGTCCATTCCGTCGTTTTCGGCGGGTTTGCCGCCAGCGAGCTTGCGGCCCGCATCGACGACAGCGGCGCCAGGCTGGTGATTACCGCAAGCTGCGGGCTCGAGCCTGGCCGCGTCGTCGCCTATAAGCCGCTGGTCGATCAGGCGTTCGAGATTGCGCGGGTAAAACCGGAGCACTGTCTGGTGCTGCAGCGGCCGCAGCTTCAGGCAGAACTTGTCGGCGGCCGCGATGAGGATTTCGAGGCAGCGGTGGCGCGCCATCGCGGCGCCGAGGTGGCTTGTGTTTCCGTCAAGGCGACCGATCCGCTCTACATTCTCTACACCTCCGGCACGACGGGCCAGCCGAAGGGCGTGGTGCGCGACAATGGCGGGCACATGGTCGCGCTCAACTGGTCGATGCGGAATATCTACGGCTTGACCCCTGGCGAGGTCTTCTGGACGGCCTCCGATATCGGCTGGGTCGTAGGCCATTCCTATATTGTCTATGCACCGCTGATATCGGGCGTGACGACCTTGATCTTCGAGGGAAAGCCGGTCGGCACGCCCGATGCCGGCGCATTTTGGCGGGTCGTTGCGGAGCACGACGTGCGCGTGCTCTTCACGGCGCCGACCGCCTTTCGCGCCATCCGACGCGAGGATGGGGACGGCGAACTGATTGCGAACTACAAGATGCCGAATTTGCGGGCGCTGTTTCTCGCCGGCGAGAGGGCCGATCCGGAGACCCTGAAATGGGCCGAACGCATGCTTGCCATCCCCGTCATCGATCACTGGTGGCAGACGGAGACCGGCTGGCCGATCGCCGCAAATCCGCTCGGCCTCGGCGCCCTGCCCGTCAAGCATGGTTCTCCGGCACTGCCGATGCCGGGCTACGAGGTGACGGTGCTCGACGATGCCGGCCATTCTATCGAGGCGGGGACGCTCGGCAATATCGTCATCAGGCTACCCCTGCCGCCCGGCTGCCTGCCGACCCTCTGGCATGCGGACGACCGTTTCCGATCGGCTTATCTCGACGAGTTCCCCGGTTACTACAAGACCGCCGACGCCGGCTATGTTGACGAAGACGGCTACCTCTTCATCATGTCGCGGACCGACGACATCATCAATTGCGCCGGTCATCGGCTCTCGACTGGTGCGATGGAGGAGGTTTGCGCGCGTCACCCCGATGTAGCCGAATGCGCGGTCATCGGCGTGATCGATGCGCTGAAGGGTCAGTCTCCCTGTGGCTTTCTGGTCCTGAAGCGCCATGTTCGGCGCGAATCGACGGTGATCGAATCGGAGGTGGTGGCGATGATTCGCGATCACATCGGGCCTGTGGCCGCCTTCAAGACGGCCATCACCGTCAATAGATTGCCTAAGACGCGATCGGGCAAGATCCTGCGTGGCACCATGCAGAAAATTGCCGATGGCATACCCTGGAAAATGCCCGCAACCATCGACGATCCGGCGATTTTGGAGGAGATCGCCGAGGCCTTGCGCAAGCGCGGTTTCGGCTCGCTGCCAATGTAAAAGTTAAGTATTCAATAAGCCTATTGGGAAACTGTAACCATGCTGCGCAAGGCTTTGTCATGGGCAAAGGCGCACAGCAAGCTTCGCATGTCGCAGTTGCCTTTACCGGCCTGCTGCATGGTTCTTTGAATCGGACTCGATTTGAGGACTAAATTATGCAGCAGTTGAAGTGCTCCAGCGTCCTTTGCGCGTCTGAAAGGCGCGCGTCGCTGTAGTCTCACCTTGTTCCGCAGCTGATGCGGGGACAGGCGATTCTCCATAAAAAACCCCGCTGGGCGTTCGCTCGGCGGGGTTTGCTTGATGAGATCGCTAGTATCTCAGTACTGATCGTCTTCGTCCTCGTCCTTCGGAGCCGAGCGCAGCGAGCTCAGCTTGCGGAAGACGGCATCGGCGTCGATTTCCTTTTCCTTTTCCTCTTCGCGCTCGTAGCTCGGCGTCAGGCGTTCGGTTTCCTGAGCCGATTGCAGCGTCGCGCCAAGCTCGGCGGCGGTCGGCAGCGGCCGGCCCTTGGAGGCCTTTTCCACTTCCATGTCGAGATCGATCTGGCTGCAGAGGCCAAGCGTCACCGGATCCATCGGCGCGAGGTTGGCGGAGTTCCAGTGGGTGCGCTCGCGGATCTGCTCGATCGTCGATTTCGTCGTGCCGACGAGGCGGGAAATCTGCGCGTCCTTCAGCTCCGGATGGTTGCGAACGAGCCAGAGAATGGCGTTCGGGCGGTCCTGACGCTTGGAAACCGGGGTATAACGCGGGCCACGGCGCTTGGATTCCGGCACGCGCACCTTCGGTTCGGAGAGCTTGAGCTTGTGGTTCGGATTGGCTTCGGCGCGGGCGATCTCGTCGCGGGAAAGCTGACCGGTCGAGATCGGATCGAGGCCCTTGATGCCCTGCGCCGCTTCGCCATCAGCAATCGCCTTGACCTCGAGCGGATGCAGTTTGCAGAACTGCGCGATCTGATCGAAAGACAGCGCCGTGTTGTCGACAAGCCAGATGGCGGTCGCCTTCGGCATGAGCAGTGTTTGAGCCATGGATATAGTCCTTCTATCGTCCGCGCCGGTCGCGGTCCGTGGATTGTCACCACAATGTCCGGGAAATATGCCGCTATATAACCGGACTGTCGCAGAATTGCAATTCTTCCGAAATCAAATGACCTTTGTCTAATTGCCGTGGCGATGCGACCTGCTATGAATTGCCCTGATTTGAAGTTCGGGCTCGTAGATCGCTTGGCCCGTCGCATGTCCCATGAGGAGGAGTTCCATGTCGGAGAAGATCCATCCGGTGCCGAAGCCGGTGAAGGCGCGTGCCCTGATCGATAAGGAGAAGTACCTGAAATGGTACGAGGAAAGCGTCGAGAACCCGGACAAGTTCTGGGGCAAACACGGCAAGCGGATCGACTGGTTCAAGCCGTATACCAAGGTCAAGAACACCTCCTTTACCGGCAAGGTTTCGATCAAGTGGTTCGAGGACGGCCAGACCAACGTCTCCTATAATTGCATCGATCGTCATCTGAAGACGAACGGCGACCAGGTGGCGATCATCTGGGAAGGCGACAATCCCTATATCGACAAGAAGATCACCTATAACGAGCTCTACGAGCACGTCTGCCGGATGGCGAACGTGTTGAAGAAGCACGGCGTCAAGAAGGGCGATCGCGTCACCATCTATATGCCGATGGTTCCCGAGGCGGCTTACGCGATGCTCGCCTGCGCCCGCATCGGCGCGGTGCATTCGGTCGTCTTCGGCGGTTTCTCGCCGGAAGCGCTGGCGGGGCGCATCGTCGACTGCGAATCCACCTTCGTCATCACCTGCGACGAAGGCGTGCGCGGCGGCAAGCCGGTGCCGCTGAAGGACAATACCGATACGGCGATCCACATCGCCGCCCGTCAGCACGTCAATGTCAGCAAGGTGCTGGTCGTGCGCCGCACCGGCGGCAAGACCGGCTGGGCGCCGGGCCGCGACCTCTGGTATCACCAGGAAGTCGCCACGGTGAAGGCCGAATGCCCGCCGGTGAAGATGAAGGCGGAAGATCCGCTGTTCATTCTCTACACGTCAGGCTCGACCGGCAAGCCGAAGGGCGTGCTGCACACGACGGGCGGTTATCTCGTCTACGCCTCGATGACGCATGAATATGTCTTCGACTACCATCATGGCGACATCTACTGGTGCACCGCCGATGTCGGCTGGGTCACCGGCCATTCCTATATCGTCTATGGGCCGCTTTCGAACTGCGCGACGACGCTGATGTTCGAGGGCGTGCCGAATTTCCCCGATCAGGGTCGCTTCTGGGAAGTCATCGACAAGCATAAGGTCAACATCTTCTATACGGCGCCGACGGCGATCCGTTCGCTGATGGGCGCCGGCGACGAATTCGTCACGCGCTCGTCGCGCTCTTCGCTGCGCCTGCTCGGCACGGTTGGCGAGCCGATCAATCCGGAAGCCTGGGAGTGGTATTACAATGTCGTCGGCGACAAGCGCTGCCCCGTGATCGATACCTGGTGGCAGACGGAGACCGGCGGCCACATGATCACCCCGCTACCAGGGGCGATCGATCTGAAACCGGGTTCGGCGACGGTACCGTTCTTCGGCGTCAAGCCTGAACTGGTCGACAATGAGGGCAAGGTGCTGGAAGGGGCCGCCGACGGCAATCTCTGCATAGCCGACAGCTGGCCGGGCCAGATGCGCACCGTCTATGGCGATCATGAGCGCTTCATCCAGACCTATTTCTCAACTTACAAAGGCAAGTACTTTACCGGCGACGGCTGCCGCCGCGATGAAGACGGCTACTACTGGATCACCGGCCGCGTCGACGACGTGCTCAACGTCTCGGGCCATCGGCTTGGCACCGCGGAGGTGGAATCCGCGCTCGTGTCGCACAATCTGGTTTCGGAAGCCGCGGTCGTCGGTTATCCGCATTCGATCAAGGGCCAGGGGATCTATTGCTATGTGACGCTGATGGCCGGCCACGAAGGGACGGACACGCTTCGCCAGGAACTGGTGAAACACGTCCGTGCCGAAATCGGCCCGATCGCCTCGCCCGACAAGATCCAGTTCGCCCCCGGCCTGCCGAAGACCCGCTCGGGCAAAATCATGCGCCGCATCCTGCGCAAGATCGCCGAAGACGATTTCGGCGCTCTCGGCGATACCTCGACACTTGCCGACCCGGCTGTCGTCGATGATCTGATCGCCAACCGGCAGAACAAGGCGACCGCCTGACACACAGAGCCGCTCCGACCATCCGAGTTCCCGGGGCGGCCCACTTTACATTGCTGGCTGATATTAGACGGCCTGCACAAGGCCCGGATTCGGGCTCGACAATCGTTGCTTAGAAATCGATCGCCCGGCCATTGATCTCGTAATCACCGAAACGGGCCGGCTCGGCTCCGCCGCGGCCGCCGATCTCCGGCGGCAACTCCAGCGGCCTCTGATTCTTTCGCCGCTCCTCGGCCTCGGCAAGCGCACGCTGGGCAGCCGGAGACAGCATTTTGCGCGGCGGCTCCGATCCTTCGGCCGTCGGCGTTTGGCTATTGTCGTTATCGGCGTCCTGCATGGCTTCTCCTGCCGGAAAACATTGAAAATGGCTGGTGAATGACCAAATCATAATGCGCCGGCTTCGGGATTGAAAGCTTGCGGTGCCGAAATCGGAATTGGAGACTCGCAATGAACCTCGTTCGCACTGCCATGTTGCTTGCCTTCATGACGGCGCTCTTCATGTTTGTCGGCTTCCTGATCGGCGGTCGGGCCGGCATGATGATCGCATTCCTCATTGCCGCCGGCATGAACTTCTTCTCCTATTGGAATTCCGATCGCGTGGTGCTTTCGGCCTATCGCGCCCAGCAGGTCGACGAGCGCAATGCGCCGGAGTTTTTCGCGATCATCCGTGATCTCGCTCGCAATGCGGGCCTGCCGATGCCGAAGGTCTATCTCTATGACAGCCCGCAGCCGAACGCCTTCGCCACCGGCCGCAATCCCGAAAACGCTGCCGTCGCCGCCTCGACGGGCCTGCTCCAGGCACTGTCTCCGGAGGAAGTCGCCGGCGTGATGGCGCATGAGCTGGCCCATATTCAAAACCGCGACACGCTGACGATGACGATCACGGCAACGCTTGCCGGGGCGATCTCGATGCTCGGCAATTTCGCCTTCTTCTTCGGCGGCAATCGCGACAACAACAACAATCCGCTCGGTTTCGTCGGGATCCTTGTCGCGATGATCGTGGCGCCGCTCGCCGCCATGCTGGTGCAGATGGCGATCAGCCGCACGCGCGAATATTCGGCCGACCGCCGCGGCGCTGAAATCTGCGGCAACCCGCTCTGGCTCGCGTCGGCGCTTGGCAAGATCGCCCGCGGCGCCGCCCAAGTGCCGAACGAGGATGCCGAACGCAATCCGGCCACGGCGCACATGTTCATCATCAATCCGCTGTCCGGCGAGCGCATGGACAATCTGTTTTCGACGCATCCAGACACGGAAAACCGCATTGCTGCGCTACAGGAGATGGCGCAAAGCGGCATGAATGTCTCGACGGGACCGGTTCGTGCTGTTAATCCGACGCGCAAATCGCGCTCTGTTCCGAATACGGGTCGCGGTGGTTCGCAACCGCCAAGAGGTCCGTGGTCTTGAATTCAGACGGCACGAAGAAGCCATTTCGCAAACAGAAACCCTCCAGCGACCGGCCGGCCGGCCGATCGGTGCCGGTTAAGCCCGGCCTGCAGGCCCGGGCCGCCGCCGCAAAAATCCTCGCCGCCGTCGTCGACCGCAAGCTGCCGCTCGACGGCGCTCTCGATCACGAACATGGCAATCCTGCTTATAAGGCGCTCGGTGAAAGCGACCGGGCGCTTGCACGCGCCATTCTGAACACGACGCTGCGCCATTTGCCGCGTATCGATGCGGCCATCGCCTCGCTGCTGGAATCGCCGCTGCCGGAGGGTGCTCGCGCGCTGCATCACGTTTTGGCAATCGGCGCGGCACAGATTCTCTATCTCGACGTGCCCGATCATTCGGCCGTCGATCTTGCCGTCGAGCAGGCCAATCAGGATCCGCGCAATCGCCGTTTCGCCAAGCTGGTCAATGCCGTGCTGCGCCGGCTCGGCCGCGAAAAAGATGAGGTGCTGGCAGAGATCGGCAAGGTCGCGCCGATGCCGTCCTGGTTCCTTGCACGGCTGGAAAAGGCCTATGGCCGGAACGCCGCGCTAGCGATTTCGCAATCGCAGCTCGAGCCGGCGGCGATCGATCTGACCGTCAAATCCGACGCCGAAGGCTGGGCAAAGAGGTTGAACGGCGTTGCCCTGCCGACAGGCGGCGTGCGGCTCGCGGCCTTCGACGGCGGCATTCCATCGCTTGAGGGGTTCGATGAGGGCGCCTGGTGGGTGCAGGATGCAGCGGCAAGCATTCCAGCCAGGCTTTTCGGCGATCTCTCCGGCAAACGCGCGGCGGATCTCTGTGCTGCACCCGGCGGCAAGACGGCGCAGCTCATCCTCGCCGGTGGCGCGGTCACCGCCCTCGATCAGTCGGAAAGCCGGATAAGACGGCTGCGCTCGAATCTCGAACGGCTCGCTCTGAACGCGGAAACGGTCGTGGCTGACCTGACGACATTCAAGCCATCAGAAGGCTTCGATGCGATCCTGCTCGACGCCCCCTGCTCTTCCACCGGCACGACTCGCCGGCACCCCGACGTGCTGTGGACCAAGGGGCCTGAGGATATCGCCAGGCTGGCGGCGTTGCAGGAGCGGCTGCTGCGTCATGCATTGACCTTACTGAAGCCTTTGGGCATGCTGGTGTTTTCAAATTGCTCGCTTGATCCCGCCGAGGGCGAGGAGGTCGTCGCCCGTGTTCTTTCCGATACGGATGCGATCGAGCGCGTTCCGATCAACGCGGGTGACTGGCCCGGGCTTGAGGCGGCAATCACGCCGCTCGGCGAATTCCGCACGCTTCCGACTATGCTGAAAATGCCTGAGGGCATCGCCTCCGGTCTCGACGGCTTTTACGCGGCCGTGCTGCGGCGAGCGGGCTGACCAACCTCGATAGGTGGGAGCAAACCATGCGGGGATTCAAAATCCCCGCATCATCGCCACGGTGCGTCGTGAACCGTCGAATGCTCATCTGACATGCGGTAGTTTGCGTGTATTCGAACTTTGTCACGAATTAATTCATTGCGGGCGATGAAATCGGTCGCTTTTCACCTATTCTTAACCACGAGGGTCAATAGACAATAGAATATGCAGTCCGGTCGGCGTTTTGCGAGCATGTATGTTCGGGAAGCTTGGCGGCGCGCCTTGCGCCGAGTCGCGCTGCTGCGCCTGAAGCTTTTTCGCCATTCGATCAAAGTGCCCGAGCGCCTGATCGTCGCGCCGACCGATCTGCGCGGTATCGATCCGCATGTGGCCGACGAAATTCTCAACGGACGGTTTCTCCTGGCCGGGCGGATGTTGGAGACGAACGGCAAATCGCCCTTTACCTTCACCCTGCCCTCGCGCGCCTTCGCGACCCGCCTTCACAGCTTCGGCTGGCTGCGGCACATGCGGGCGCACAAGACGGAACGCTACTCGGCCGCCGCCCGCGCCATCGTCGACAGCTGGCTTTCCGTTCATGCCGGCCGCATGGAAGGAATTGCCTGGGAAACCGACGTCACCGCCCAGCGCGTCATCGCCTGGCTGTCGCATTCGCCAGTCGTGCTGCAGAATGCCGACCGTGGGTTCTATCGCCGCTTCATGAAGTCGCTGGCGTTTCAGGTCAGGTTCCTGCATCGCATGGCACCCTATACGCTCGGCGGTCTGGAGCTGTTTCGCCTGCGCATTGCGCTCGCCATGGCTTCCGTCGCCATGCCGACCCGCGCCTCCACGCTCAAACGGGCGGCCCAGGCGCTCGACCGCGAGTTCGATAGCCAGATTCTGCCGGATGGCGGCCATGTCTCGCGCAATCCGCGCGCCGGGCTGGAACTGCTGCTCGATCTGCTGCCGTTGCGCCAGACCTATGTCAATCTCGGCCATGATCTGCCGCAAAAGCTGATCTCCGGTATCGACCGCATGTATCCGGCCTTGCGGTTCTTCCGCCATCAGGACGGGGATCTGGCGCTTTTCAACGGCGCGACGTCAACGCTCGCCAATGAACTGATGTCGGTGCTCAGATATGACGAGACCGCCGGTCAGCCGTTCAAGGCTTTGCCGCAGTCGCGCTATCAACGGCTTGCCGGGGGCAAGACAATCATCATTGCCGACACCGGCACGCCGCCTTCGGGAGGCGGGTTGCGCACTGCGCATGCCGGCACCCTCTCCTTCGAGATGTCGTCCGGCCGCCATCGCTTCATCGTCAATTCCGGCTCGCCGAAATTTGCGGGGCACCGCTATGTCCAGATGGCGCGCACCACCGCGGCGCATTCGACCGTCATTCTCAACGACACGTCGTCGAGCCGCTTTTCGCTCTCGCCCTTCCTTAACCACGCGATTACCGAACCGGTCAGGACCGTCACCGTCGAGCGTGCCGAAACGGAGGATGGGCGCGACGGCATCAAACTCAGCCATGACGGTTATGTGCGAGCCTTCGGCGTGTTGCACGAACGTGAAATCACACTCAATGCGGCAGGCACGATCGTGACGGGCCGCGACCGGCTTGTCGCCCGTGAAGGATATGAGATTGACGAGCCGGTGAAGGCTGTCGCCCGTTTTCACGTCCATCCTTCGATCGTGCTGCAGCAGAGTGACGGAGAGTCGGTGCTACTGATGGCGCCGGACGGCGAAAGCTGGCTGTTTTCCGTCCCCGGCAATGAAGTGCTGATTTCCGAGGACATTTTCTTTGCCGACAGCTCCGGCATTTGCGGCTCGGATCAGATCGAGATCGACTTCGATCTAGCCGAGAAGACGGAAATCCGCTGGTTTTTATCCCGCAAGGGATAGCGCCTGTTTGCGCGGCGGCGAAGCTGTGCTAACGCGGCGCAAGCAGAACCGAAGCCGAACGGAGAAAGTTCATGGCCGTCATTTCCAAGAAGATCCCCGCCCC
This sequence comes from Rhizobium mulingense, assembly GCF_029194105.1. NCBI lineage: Bacteria > Pseudomonadati > Pseudomonadota > Alphaproteobacteria > Hyphomicrobiales > Rhizobiaceae > Rhizobium > Rhizobium mulingense. The sequence continues at coordinate 85,733 of NZ_JARFVE010000005.1, forward strand.
GGACAAGGTCGAAATCAAGACCGCGCTCCTCTCCGTCTTCGACAAGACGGGGATCGTCGAGCTCGCCCACGCCTTGTCTGAAAGAGGCGTGCGCCTACTGTCGACCGGCGGCACCTACAAGGCGATTGCCGCGGCCGGTCTCACCGTCACCGATGTTTCCGACATCACCGGTTTTCCCGAGATCATGGACGGGCGCGTCAAGACGCTGCATCCGACGGTGCATGGCGGCCTGCTGGCGATCCGTGACGACAGCGAGCATCAGGAAGCGATGAAGAAGCATGGCATCGAGGCCATCGACCTCGCCGTCATCAACCTCTATCCTTTCGAAGAGGTGCGCGCGGCCGGCGGCGACTATCCGACGACCGTTGAGAACATCGATATCGGCGGCCCGGCGATGATGCGGGCATCGGCCAAGAACCACGCCTATGTGACCATTCTGACCGATCCCAACGATTATGCCGAGTTCAAGGAGCAGCTTTCGGCCGATGCCGGCAAGACGGCCTACGCCTTCCGCCAGCGCATGGCGGCTAAGGCCTATGCCCGCACCGCCGCTTATGACGCTGCGATTGCCAACTGGTTTGCCGAGGCGCTGTCGATCGACACGCCGCGCCATCGCGTCATCGGCGGCGTGCTGAAGGAAGAGATGCGCTACGGCGAAAACCCACACCAGAAGGCCGCCTTCTATGTGACCGACGAGAAGCGCCCGGGTGTTTCGACGGCTATCCTTCTCCAGGGCAAACAGCTCTCTTACAACAATATCAACGATACAGACGCCGCCTACGAGCTCGTCGCCGAGTTCCTGCCGGAAAAGGCCCCGGCCTGCGCCATCATCAAGCACGCCAATCCCTGCGGCGTTGCCACCGGTTCGAGCCTGGTCGAAGCCTATCAGCGGGCGCTTGCCTGCGATTCCGTTTCCGCCTTCGGGGGCATCATCGCGCTCAACCAGATATTGGACGCCGAAACAGCCGAAGAGATCGTCAAGCTCTTCACCGAGGTGATCATCGCCCCCGATGTCACCGAAGAGGCAAAGGCGATCGTTGCGCGCAAACCGAACCTCAGGCTCCTGTCTGCCGGTGGCCTGCCCGATCCGCGCGTTGCAGGGCTGACGGCGAAGACCGTCTCCGGCGGCCTGCTGGTCCAGAGCCGCGACAACGGCATGGTCGAGGATCTGGAACTCAAGGTCGTTACCAAGCGTGCGCCGACTGCGCAGGAGCTCGAGGACATGAAGTTTGCCTTCAAGGTCGGCAAACATGTCAAATCGAATGCCGTGGTCTATGCCAAGGACGGCCAGACGGCCGGCATCGGCGCCGGGCAGATGAGCCGGGTCGATTCCGCCCGCATCGCCGCGCTGAAGGCCGAAGAAGCCGCCAAGGCGCTCGGCCTTGCGGTTCCGATGACAAAGGGGTCGGCGGTTGCCTCGGAAGCCTTCCTGCCCTTTGCCGACGGTCTTTTGTCGATGATTGCCGCAGGCGCGACGGCGGTCATCCAGCCGGGCGGCTCGATGCGCGACCAGGAAGTCATCGATGCCGCCAACGAGCACGGCATCGCGATGGTCTTCACAGGCATGCGCCACTTCCGCCACTGAAGAAGTGCTGGAAATGATCGGGCATTCCTATGCCCGGTCGGCGGGATAGGGCGTGCGGATCAAGAGCAGCAGGCCGCCAGCGAGGAACAGGATCAGCGTCGCCATTCCGAGCCTCGGTGATCCGCTGATATAGGTCACCAACGAGAAGAGCAGCGTCGCCATGAAACTCGTGGCGCGCCCTGAAAGCGCGTAGATGCCGAAGTAGCGGCCGGCTTCCTCCAGGCTGACGCTGCGGGCGAGATAGGAGCGCGACGAGGCCTGCACCGGCCCGAAGGCGAGCCCGATCAGCAGGCCATAAAGGATATAGGCCTTTTCCGCATCGGTGCCGAAGAGACCGCCGGAATCGGCCGTCGGCAGCGGCATCAGGCCAAACAGCGTGTAGCCCGGCCCGGTCGAGATGATGCCGACGGTGGCGAGAAGCAGCGTGGTGAGGCTGATGACGACAGTCACCTTCGAACCGACCCCCCTGTCGATCCGGCCGGCGATCAGGCAGCCGAAGATGGCGATGACGTTGAGGATGATGCCGTAGAGGCCGATCTCGATCGTCGCCCAGCCGAACATGCCGGCTGCAAACACGCCGCCGAGGATCAGCAGGCCGTTGACGCCGTCCTGATAGATCATGCGGGCAATCAGGAATTTCAGGATGCCGCGCCGCTCTTTGAGTTCGCCGAGCGTGTTTCTCAGCTCCCGCAGGCCGGCGCGGATGGCAGTGCCGAAGGGCAGGCCTCTGCCTACATCGGGCGTGAAGAAGAACATCGGTAGGATGAAGATCAGGTACCAAACGGCCGAGATCGGCCCGGTGATGCGCGCATCCTGGCCGGTCTTGGGATCAAGGCCAAAAAGCGGGTCGAGACCGAGAACGGTCTTGCCGCTTTCCGGGCTTGCCGCCAGAAGCGTAACGACGGCAATCAGCACGATGATGCCGCCGAGATAACCAAGCCCCCAGGCGGTGTTGGAAAGCTTGCCGACCTCATGCTTGGCGACGAGGCGCGGCATCATCGAATCGTTGAAGACGATCGAAAACTCGGCCGAAATCGAGGCGAGGATCATGAAGATCACGGGATAGAGGACAGGCGAACCCGGGGCGGCGAACCACAGGCCGAAAAGGCTCGCGATCTTGATGATCGCGAAGAAACCGATCCAGGGTTTGCGTGCGCCGGACTGGTCGGCGATGGAGCCGAGAACCGGCGAGAGCAGGGCGATGATCACCGAAGAGCTCGTCGCCATGTTGCTCCACGTCGTCTGGGCCGACACCGGGTCATCGGTCAGGCGCGAGACGAAATAGGGCCCGAAGATGAAGGTGGTGACCACGGTGAAGAAGGGCTGCGCCGCCCAATCGAAGAACATCCACCCCCAGATGCCCTTCTCCGTGGCTTTCGGCGGCTGCGTTCCTGTCCAGTCTATGCGATTCAACATCCGCTCCTGTTTTGGCGGACTGTCTCACCTCGCCCGGTCGCGCGCAAGATCGGTCAGGATACCTGCAGCCACGGTAATACGCGCGAGATTGGGGTCGCCGCTGTCGCTGAGGCTCGAAAGCTCCTCGACGATGCGGTTGATGCGGACACGATCGTGGGCATGCCATGCCTGGACGGGCAGCTTTTCCTTGCCGTGGTCGGAAAGGGCCGAGATGACGATGTCGCGCCGGGCGCTGGCGATCTGGTCAATGCTGCGGGCAAGCGCCAGATTTTCGTAGTGGTCGGAGGTGAGGATCCGGCCGCCGGCCGCCAGCAGCCGGGCAATCCGGAAGGTCTTCGACACTGCGAAATAATTCTCGGCCGCACGCACCAGCGGCTCACCGGTGCGCTCGGCAATCTGCATGATCTCCGGCACCAGCGCGAAGCTCTGGAGGTCGGCGATCTCGGCAGCTAGCTTTTCCGGCACACCTGCCTGGGCATATTCCGCCTGGCGTGCCGCAGCATCGGCGGCTGCCTGCTCGGCGAAAGAAGGCCTCAGCTTCTTCAGGGCCGCCTGCAGCCGGCTAATCACCTCCGCCATATCGGCCTTGGTCATGGCGGTTTTCAACAGCAGCCGCGTGAGCACGATAAAGCTGTGGCTGATTTCCTCGTAGATTCGGTTCTGCACCTCGCCCGATATCGTACCGTCGAGTGCATCCGTCTCGGCCCAGAGCCGGGTGAGATCGAAACCATCGCGGGCAACGATTGCAGCGCGCACCACTTCCGGCGCCGAAGCCGCCGTGGCGTCAATCATGGCGACGATGAAGCTGGGCCCGCCGCGGTTGATCGCTTCGTTGGCAAGTACGGTCGCGATGATTTCACGCCGCAGACGATGGCTGGCGATATCGCCGGCGTTCGACTTCTGCATTTTGACGGGGAAATACTTCAACAGCGTCGACGCAAAATAGGGGTCGTCGGGTAGCTCGCTTGCGGCGAGCGCGTCGAAGAGCACGATCTTGGCATAGGAGACCAGCACGCCGATTTCCGGCCGCGTCAGCGGCTTGCCGGCAGTATAACGTTCGGCGAGGGTCTGGTCGTCGGGCAAGGTCTCGACCTTACGGTTCAGCTGACCGGCCCCCTCGAGCACGCTCATGAAGCGGCCGAGTTCCAGGCCGTTGGCCGTGCCCTTGCGCTCCGTCAGCGAGATCGCCAGCGACTGGAGATAATTGTTGCGCAGCACGAGGGCCGCCACTTCGCCGGTCATCGAGGAAAGAAGCTGGTCGCGTTTTGCCCGCGTCAGCCGCCCGTCATGCATGGCGGCGGCCAGCGCGATCTTGATGTTGACCTCGACGTCAGAGGTGTTGACGCCGGCCGAGTTGTCGATCGCGTCGGAATTGCAGCGCCCGCCGTTGAGACCGTAGGCGATACGGCCCTTCTGGGTGACGCCGAGGTTTGCGCCCTCGCCGATCACCTTGGCGCGCACCTCCGCCGCCGTGATGCGGATGGGGTCGTTGGCGCGGTCACCGACCTCGGTATCGGTTTCGGACGACGCTTTCACATAGGTGCCGATGCCGCCGAACCAGAGCAGGTCGACCGGACTCTTCAGGATCGCCGTCATGATCTCAAACGGCGTGGCGACGGCTTTGTCGATGCCGATCGCAGCGACCGCTTCCGGCGTCAGCGTCACCGATTTCGCTGCGCGGGAAATGATCATCGCTCCTTTCGAAAGCACGTTTCTGTCGAAATCCTGCCAGCTCGAGCGCGGGAGGTCGAAAAGCCGCTGGCGTTCTGCCAGCGTCTTTTCCATGTCGGGATCGGGATCGATGATGATGTCGCGGTGGTCGAAGGCGGCGACGAGCCGGATCTTCGGCGAGAGCAGCATGCCGTTGCCGAAGACGTCGCCCGACATGTCGCCGACGCCGGCGACCGTGAAGGGGGTCGTCTGGATGTCGATGTCCATCTCGCGGAAATGGCGTTTGACGGTTTCCCAGGCGCCGCGGGCGGTGATGCCCATCTTCTTGTGGTCGTAACCGGCCGAGCCGCCGGAGGCGAAGGCGTCGTCCAGCCAAAAGCCGGCTTCCTGCGCCAGCGCATTGGCCGTGTCGGAGAAGGTTGCCGTGCCCTTGTCGGCAGCGACGACGAAATAGGGGTCGTCTCCGTCGAGCCTAACCGTATCAGCCGGCGACACGATCTCGGCCCCGGAGATATTGTCGGTGATCGAGAGCAGGGTGCGGATATAGGTCTTGTAGGCCTCGCGGCCGGCGTTGAAGATTTCGTCGCGGCTGCCGCCGGCAGGGAGCTTTTTCGGATAGAAGCCGCCCTTGGCGCCGACCGGCACGATGACGGCGTTCTTGACCTGCTGCGCCTTGACGAGACCGAGCACCTCGGTGCGGTAATCCTCGGCGCGGTCCGACCAGCGCAGGCCGCCGCGCGCCACCTTGCCGAAGCGCAAATGCACGCCTTCGACCTCGACGCCGTAGACGAACATCTCGCGGAACGGTTTCGGCTGCGGCAGCCCGTCGACCAGATGCGGATCGAGCTTGAAGGCGAGCATCGCTTTCGGCGAACCATCAGGGTTTTTCTGGAAATAATTGGTGCGCAGCGTCGCATCGACGATGTTGACGTAGCGGCGCAGGATGCGGTCGTCGTCGAGGCTCGGCACCTCGGTGAGCTCGGCCTCGATCGCCTGGTGCAGCTCGGCGAGCTTCTTCACCCGGGTCTTCTCCGGAAGCTTGGGATCGAGCGTGTCGTGGAACAGCCGGAAAATGGCGGCAGCGACATCAGGATATTTGTCGAGTGTCGTTGCGATATAGTCCTGCGAATAGGCGATACCGGCCTGGCGGAGATAGCGCGCATAGGCGCGCAGCACATTTGTCTCACGCGCCGAGAGCCCGGCCGAAAGGATCAGCCGGTTGAAGCTGTCATTGTCGATTGTACCGGCGAAGGCGGCGACGAAGGCTTCCTCGAGGGCGGCGCCATAACGATGCAGGTCGATGTCGCGACCGTTACGGGTCTCGAGCTCCATGTCATGCAGCACGACGAGTTTGGTTTGGCCGTCGGCGACCGGCACCCCGATATCGAAGGTGCGTTCGCTGACAACATTGAAGCCGAGGTTCTCGAGAAGTGGCACGCGCCGTGACAGGGCCAGCTGACCGCCGGCGTGGAAGATCTTCAGCGAAAGGATGCGGCCCCGTTCTTCCTGACGATGATAGAATTGGATGCGGAGCGGCTCGCCGGCGGCGCAGGCGCCGATATCGGCGAGGTCCGCCACGGTTTCCTCAGGGGTGAAGGAATCCTGGAAGGCTTGGTCGACCGATATTTTCGGCGCCTTCGGCCCGGCCAGCGCTTCGAAGCGGTCGTCCCAGCGGGCAGTGATTTCGCGAATCGTCTGCTCGAGCTTGGCTTGCGGTATGCGTGGCGTCTTGCCGCCGGAGCGACCGATGATGAAATGCACGCGCGCCACGCCGCCTTCGGGGAAAGCCGGGTAATAGGCGGAGACACGCCCGTCATAGACGGTCTTCAGATAGGTACCGATCCGCTCGCGGACGATCGAATCATATTCCTCGCGCGGGACATAGACGATGACCGAGACAAAGCGGTCGAAGTGGTCGATGCGCGGCAGGACACGAACGCGCGGCCGGTCGGCCAGGTCGTTGATCTGCTCGGCAAAGCTTGCAAGCAATGTCGTGTCGATCTGGAAAAGATCGTCGCGCGGATAGGATTCCAGCGTGTTATCAAGCATGCGCCCGGAATGGCTCATCGGGTCGAAGCCGAAATGCTCCTTCACCTTTTCGATCTTGGAACGCAGCAGCGGGATTTCCGAGGCGAACGAGGTGTAGGCGGTCGAGGTGAAGAGGCCGACGATGCGCAGTTCGCCGGTGACATTACCCCCGGCGTCGAAACGCTTGACGCCGACATAATCCATATAGGCGCGGCGATGGACGATCGATTTCACATTCGCCTTGGTGACGATCAGGAAGTCGGGGCCGTCGAGGAAGGCGAGGATCTCGGGCGTCGTGGTCACGGCATCCTTGCCGGTGCGCAGCACGAGAACATCGGGATTGGAGAGGATGCCGAGGCCCGTGCCCTTGTCGCGCTCGACCTTGGCATCGGCACCTTTGCCGGAATAAATATATTCGCGCATGCCGAGGAAGGTGAAATTCTCGTCGCGCAACCAGGTCAGGAACGCCACCGCCTCGGCGTGTTCGGCCTTCCTGCGGCCGGCGGCGTTGGCCGAAAGCTCGGCGATCACCCCGTCGAGCTTGGAAAGCATTGGCTTCCAGTCCGAGACGGACAGACGGACCTGTTCAAGCACGGTCTGGATGCGATTGACGAGATCGGCAGCCTGGCTGGAATTCAACGGGGCGATATGAAGCTGGATGTGGCTGACGCGCGTCGCGGGATCACTCGGCTGGTCGGCGGAATAGAGCGTAGGCGCCTTGCCCTTCTCCATTATGAGGATGGGGTGCACGGCCATGAAGAGATCACGGTGGGTGCTCGTTACTTCACCCATCACCGATTCATAGAGGAAAGGCATATTCCGGTCGGTGACCGAAAGCACCGAGACGGCAATGCCGTCAGGCGCCACACCGCCGATGGTGTCGATACTGACGCGCGGGGTCTTGCTGTTCCAGGCGGCAAGTTCTTTCGCCGAATGTACGGCAGAAAGCGCCAGCATTTCAGGCGTGTACCGTTCGAGATCGTCATTGCTTGCCCGGCCGAAGAGAATTTCCGGATCGAGATGGGCCTCGCCCCTCTCGTTGGCGATCTTTCGCGCGCCTTCAATCTGTTTTTCTCGTTTCGGATTGTTTCTGGCAGCCATGGATCGCCTCCCGCAATGGACTGATTTTCTGCAAGCTAGCAGAAGATTCTTCGAAAAAATCTCTAAAATGGGGGCCAGCGGGATGGTTTTGATGCTTTTTGACGTCGGAAATGGGAAATTGTCGGCGATTTTTCCGATTTCGTAGCCAAAACAAACGTGGACGGCCCTCTTTTTTCCTCCGCCGCACATTTCCATGCTCACGTGAAGAATGGTTGACAGCGCAGCGTCAAAAAGATCATCAAACGCCATCATCATTCGGACTTCGGTATCATGTCGGAAAATGCAGCGGGCGCAGTCATCGTCATTTCCAGCCATGTCGTGCGCGGCTCGGTGGGCAACCGGGCGGCGGTGTTTGCGCTGGAGACGCTCGGCCATCCGGTCTGGGCGCTGCCGACCATCGTTTTGCCCTGGCATCCCGGCCATGGCCGTTCGACGCGGCTGACATTTGCGGAAGCCGATTTCGACGCGGCGATCGACGATCTGATGCGTGCGCCCTGGATCGGTGAAGTCCGGGCGGTGCTTTCGGGCTATTTCGGCAATGCTGCCCAGGCGCGCTCCGTCGCCCGGCTGATCGCTGCCCTCCGGCAAAACAATCCCGGACTGCTTTATGTCTGCGATCCCGTGATGGGCGACCTCGGCGGGCTCTACGTGCCGGAAGCCACGGCCGAGGCCATTCGTGACCATCTCATCCCGCTCGCTTCGCTGGCGACGCCGAATCGCTACGAGCTCGCCTGGCTGTCGGGAGCAGCACTTGACGACAACAGCGCGATCATGGAGGCGGCGTTGGCGCTCGGACCGTCGCGTATGCTCGTCACCTCGGCGGTGCCGATGATGGCGGGCGGCACCGGCAATCTCTACCTCTCCGGTCGTCACGCGCTTCTTGCCGAGCACCGCGTTGTCGAGAACCCGCCGAATGGTCTCGGCGACCTGCTCGCCGCGGTTTTTCTGTCGCGCCTGTTGTCCGGCCTCGAGGATGAAAAGGCGTTGCAGCTTGCCACCGCCAGCGTGTTCGAAGTGCTCGCGCGTGCCGTCAAGCGCGGCAGCAACGAGTTGATGCTGGCAAGCGACGCGTCCAGCCTTTCGACGCCGATGGCCATGGTGCAGATGCGTCGGCTCGTCCACCCGGCGCAGCGACGGAAAAAATGACGCATCTTCCAGAATGCTCATTTTGCGGTGCAGCAGTTGATCTTGTCTTCCGCGCGCGGTAATTCACTAGCATGCAGCGTTTCCCAAACACCCTTCTGGACGGCTATCGCAACTTTATGAACGGGCGTTACGCCGACGCTCGGGACAGGTATCGGCAACTGGCCGAAAACGGTCAAAGTCCCAGTACGCTGGTGATTGCCTGTTCGGATTCACGTGCGGCTCCCGAGCTGATCTTCGATGCCGGCCCGGGCGAGCTTTTCGTTATCCGCAACGTCGCCAATATGGTGCCGCCCTACGAGCCGGACGGTCATTTCCATTCGACATCGGCCGCGCTCGAATTTGCCGTGCAGGCGCTGAAGGTCTCGGATATCGTGGTGATGGGCCATGGCCGCTGCGGCGGCATCCGCGCGGCGCTCGATCCGAATGCAGAGCCGCTGTCGCCGGGCGATTTCATCGGTCGCTGGATGTCGCTGGTCAAACCGGCAGCCGAGCAGATCCAGAGCAATGACGTGATGACGGCTGCCGAGCGGCAGACGGCGCTGGAGCGTGTCTCGATCCGCAATTCGATCGACAATCTCAGAAGCTTTCCCGATATCAAGGCGCTCGAGGAAGCAGGAAAAATGCATCTCCACGGCGCCTGGTTCGACATATCGACGGGTGAACTCTGGGTCATGGACGCCGAAACGCGTGATTTCATTCGCCCCGAGATTTAGGGATCAACGAGTTTATCAGTTTTTTAAGGATTGTTGTTAACCTCCCTGAATTGGTCGCGCACGACCGACGTCTTGATCACCGTGGCGATTGGCGATGAAGTTCGAAACCATCAAAAAGGTTATTCTGGCGGCCATCTTGCTGCCCTTCGTCTTCATGCTCATCGAAGGCGTCGTCGTCATCCGGACTTCGCTGACACAATACCGGAACCTCGAGAAAGACCGGCAGTTCGCCGACGTGCTTGCCCGCGGCGGGTCCATCGCCGCCACGGAGATCCTGAGTGAAATCGGCGCCACGCGCCGCTATCTCGCCCATCCCAGCAGCAGGAACGCGATCGACATGCAGCGCAGCCGGGCGACGCTCGACAACGAACGCCGAGCTTTTTACGCCAGCCTGCCTTCCCGCGACGTGTTCGATGAAGGGCTTGTGGACGAATTATCGGCTCTCGGCCTCGCCTATAGCCGCATCGTCGCCGCCCGAAGCGCCGTCGACCAGGGTCGCTATGCCGGTGGCGATCCCGGTGCCATCTACTGGTACGCAGCTCTCAAGCAGCTTGCCGTCGTCGATGCGCTCTCCCCGCTGATCAACGATCCGGTGCTGCTCGAGAAATCCAACCAGCTGATGGGCATCATGCTGACCTACTACGGCGAAAGGCTGATCACCGGGATTGGCACGCGTTATCTTGACCGGGGCCCTTCCGCCAGATTTCCGGTGGAGCTGTTGGTGCAGGGAAAAGTGATGATCGGCGAGGGTATGGACCACATGGTCTTCCACTCCGCGGCGCCGATCGTGCGCGATATCGTCGGCTATCTCGGTCGCAGCAGCCAGGTGAAGGCGAATGCCATCACCGATGCGATCCTCGCCGGATCGCGGCCGACGCGCGCAATACGTGACGTCTGGGCCACGGCGCAGAACGAACGCATGAGCTTCCTGCAGCAGAAGATGATCGAGGCCGCCCGAGATATTCACGACACTGGCGAGAACTTTTCGACGCGTTCGCACCTGCATTTGACGCGGATCCTGGCGCTATGCGCTGGTCTGCTGATCCTCGCCACATTGGTGATGGTGCTGGCGGCAAGGGGTCTGCGCCTGATCGACCGGCTGACGCAGGATCGCGAGGCGCTGGTGGCGGAGTTGCGCAACGCTGCCCAGACCGACCTCTTGACCGGCCTGTACAACAGGCGCGGCTTCGAGGTCGCCGCATCGGCGCTTCTCACCCAGGCGGAACACGGGTCACGCTGGATATCCGTCGTGCTGTTCGATCTCGATCATTTCAAGAAGATCAACGATGTCAACGGTCATGATGCCGGCGACGCCGTGCTTCGCCATGTCGCGGGCATCGCGCGCCAGAATTTCCGCTCCTTCGATCTGCTGGTGCGTCATGGCGGCGAGGAATTCCTGGCGCTTCTGCCCGATTCGATGCCAGCCGACGCTGCCATCGTCGCCGAGCGGGTGCGGCTGGCGATCGAGATGGCGGAAATCCCTTTACCGAGCGGCGATCTGCTCAAGGTGACGGCGAGTTTCGGATGCGCCGGCCGGGCAAACGATGGCGCAAGCCGGAGCTTCGAGGATCTTGTCAAACGCGCAGATCTGGCGCTTTACGCCGCCAAGGCCTCCGGCCGCAACTGCGTCGTTTCGGGGCCGGTCGTCCCGGCTCCGCCGCAAGAGGAACGCCGCAAGACGGCCTCCGGCGGTGGTTTCGATTCCCGCCTCTGAAAAACGCCGCATCTTGCAGCGGCGCTTTTGCGGGATCGTTGCCAAATGAAGGCCTATCTGCCGCCGTCGATCTGCTGGCCGATATAGGCAATCGCCTGCTGATAGACGCTGGCGGCGTTCCAGCCCTGGATGGCAGCGAAATTCGGCTCTCCCGGCTGATAGCCGGCGCCGGCCTGCCAGCCGTGGCCCTTGAGAAAATTGGCGGTCGAGGCCAGCGCATCGGCGCGGGAACCGACCATGTCGACACGGCCATCGCCGTCGCCGTCGGCGCCGAAACGCACGACGTTCCTCGGCAGGAACTGCGTCTGGCCGATTTCACCATGGGCGGCACCCTTGGCCTGCGGGCTCAGATACCCCTCCGAGACGAGCTGGAGCGCGGCATAAAGCTGGTCGGTGAAATATTCGGAACGACGGCAGTCATAGGCAAGGGTCGAAACAGCCGACAGCGTATGCTGGTTGCCCATATAGCTGCCAAAACCGGTCTCCATGCCCCAGATGGCGATCAGGGGGCCGGCGGGAACGCCGAAGCGGCGTTCGATCGAGGCAAAAAGCGCCTGGTTGGCCGCCTTCATCGAACGACCCCGGGAAATGACGGCGGCACCGCCGCGCTTCTGCATGAAGGCGTCGAAGGAGAGCTTGAAGCTTTTCTGGCCGCGGTCGGCGGCGATCGTCGGCTTGTTGTAGTTGACGTTGGCGAAGGCGCGGCTGAGCACCGATTGGCTGACGCCATTGGCCGCTGCCGTCTGCTTGAAATCGGCAACCCAGGCGTCGAAGCCGGCGCTGGTATTGCCACATTGCGGTCCTTGCGCGAATACCGGTACCGCGTGGAGGACGCCCATTGCCGCAGCGGCCGCCAGAAACAACTTTGTCATGCGCATTGAGAAACCCCGCTCTCGATCTGCATAGTTTTTAAGCGGGCAAGAGAATGCCAGCCACTCGCGATTTTGTCACGATCACCTTTTATCGAGCGCTTATACAGTCGTGTTTGTCCTGGAAAAAGCCCCGCTCACCGAGCAGGGCTTATCATCTTATGGTTTACAAATGGTATCAGGCTGCCTGCTTGCGCGGCTTGACCAGGCCGCGATTGACGAGCAGCTCGGCGATCTGGATGGCGTTCAGCGCCGCGCCCTTACGCAGATTGTCGGAAACAACCCACATATTGAGGCCGTTTTCGACCGTCGCGTCCTCGCGGATGCGCGAAATGTAGGTCGCATCTTCGCCGGCGGATTCATAGGGCGTGATGTAGCCGCCGTTCTCGCGCTTGTCGATGACGAGGCAGCCGGGAGCGTCGCGCAGGATGTCGCGGGCCTGGTCGGCGGTGATCTCGTTTTCGAACTCGATGTTGACCGATTCCGAATGGCCGATGAAGACGGGCACGCGCACCGCCGTGCAGGTCACCTTGATCTTCGGATCGAGCATCTTCTTCGTCTCGGCCAGCACCTTCCACTCTTCCTTGGTGTAGCCATCCTCCATGAAGCTGTCGATGTGCGGGATGACGTTGAAGGCGATCCGCTTGGTGAACTTCTTGTTCTCGATCGGATCGGCGACGAAGACGGCGCGTGTCTGGTTGAAGAGTTCGTCCATCCCGTCCTTGCCGGCACCGGAGACGGACTGGTAGGTCGAGACGACGACGCGCTTGATCTTGGCGAAGTCGTGCAGCGGCTTCAGCGCCACCACCAGCTGGGCGGTCGAGCAATTCGGGTTGGCGATGATATTGCGCTTGGTGAACTGGCTGATGGCATCCGGGTTCACTTCCGGCACGATCAGCGGCACGTCGGCGTCGTAGCGCCAGGCCGAGGAATTGTCGATAACAACGCAGCCCTGCTGGCCGATCTTCGGCGAGAACTTCTTGGAAACCTCGCCGCCGGCCGACATCAGGCAGATGTCGGTGTCGGAGAAATCGTAGTTCTCCAGATTGGAGACCTTCAATGTCCGGTCACCGTAGGACACCTCGGTGCCCTGCGAACGCGCCGAGGCGAGCGCCACGACCTCATCGGCGGGGAAGCCTCGTTCGGAGAGGATGTTGAGCATCTCCCGGCCGACATTTCCGGTCGCTCCTGCAATTGCTACTTTGAAACCCATTTCTCAAGCTCTCTTTCTCTTCTCTCCTCTGGTCCGGTGAGGGGGAAAGGCGCGACGGATCGCGTCTTCCTGTCCCCAGCCGAGCCGGGGAGAGAGCGGCAGGCCAGAGACGTCAGACGGTTTTCGTCGTCGTTTTGGCCTTGGTTTTGGCAGAAACCGGAACGGTAATATCCACCCCGGCAACCCGTGCCCGGTCATCGCATGCGGCAATGGCGTGTTCGTCGCGAACCATGGAGATTCCTTTTCCGCTGTTGCTCTTAGAAGGTTTTCCACAGGAGTCAAGGTTTTTGCGCCGACAGCTTCGAGGCGGAAGGAGCGGTGTCGTCCTGCGGCGCCTTGTCATGCCGCTGTCATCACCCGGGGGTATCCCGACCCGGTTGTTAAGATCTGCAACGAAAACGGGGGTTTTCCATGCGTATGCTTCTCGCCGCGTTTGCGGCCACCACCATTCTCGCTAGCGCCGCTCAGGCGACGACGGTCTACCCGCTTGATCGCGCGACGATCCTTGTCGGTTCGCCGTTCGACTTCAAGGTCGAGCTCAACAAGCAGGTCAAGCCCGAAGACGTGAAGATCACGGTCAACGGCCAGGATTACAAGACCGTCCTCGGAGTGGAGGCTCAGTTCGTCGAATTGGAAAAGGGCAAGGAAGACAAGGCCCTCGGCTCCGCCCTGCTGCTGCGCGGCCTGAAGATTTCCGCTCCAGGCGACTACAAGGTCGAGGTCTCTGCCGGCGACGAAACGAAGTCGGTCACCTGGAACGTTTACGAAACCGCCGGTCAGCCAAAGGCCAAGAACATCATCTTCCTGCTCGGCGACGGCCTTTCCGTCGCCCATCGCACCGCTGCCCGCATCATGTCCAAGGGCATGACCGAAGGGAAGGCGAATGGCCGCCTGAACATGGACGATCTCGATCATATGGCTTTCATCGGCACGTCATCGACGAATGCCGTTGCCACGGACTCGGCCAACACCATGTCGGCCTACATGACCGGCCACAAGACAGCCGTTAACGCACTCGGCGTTTATGCGGACCGCACACCGGCCTCGCTCGACGACCCACGTGTCGAAACCATCGCAGAAGCCATTCGCCGCACGAGCAAGAAGTCGATCGGCATCGTCGCGACGTCCGAAGTCGAGGATGCAACGCCGGCCGCGGTTGTTTCCCACACCCGCAATCGCAACGACAAGGCCGACGTTGTCGGCATGCTGCTCGAGGTCAAGCCGGAAGTCATCCTCGGCGGCGGCTCGGCCTATTTCCTCGGCCAGGAAGTCGCCGGTTCCAAGCGCAAGGACAATCAGGACTACATCAAGCTGTTCCAGGATGCCGGCTACAAGCTTGCGACCGATAAGAACGAGCTTGCAGCCAATGCGTCGGCTGACGGCAATCTCCTTGGCCTCTTCCACACCGGCAACATGGACGTCACGCTCGATCGCGAATTCCTGAAGAAGGGCACCGTCGATAAGTTTCCGAACCAGCCGGGTCTCGTCGACATGACCAAGGTCGCGCTCGACCGCCTCTCCAAGAATCCTGACGGTTTCTTCCTGATGGTCGAAGGCTCTTCGATCGACAAGATGTCGCATCCGCTCGATTGGGATCGCGCCGTCATCGACACCATTGAATTCGACAAGGCGATCGGCGTTGCCCGCGAATTCCAGAAGGAGCATCCGGATACGCTGATCGTCGTCACCGGCGACCACACGCATGGCGTTTCGATCATCGGCACCGTCGATGACGAGAAGCCGGGCACGGAAATGCGCGAAAAGGTCGGCACCTATGCCGAAGCCGGCTTCCCGAACTACAAGGACGAAAACGGCGACGGTTACCCCGACAAGATCGATGTCAGCCGCCGCCTGTTCCTCAGCGCCAATAACGGCCCTGACCATTACGAAACCTTCCGTCCGAAGCTCGACGGTCCGTTCGTTCCGGCTGTCCAGAACGAAAAGAAGGAATATGTCGCCAACGAACAGTACAAGGATGTTCCGGGCGCGGTCCTCGTTCAGGGCAATCTGCCGAAGAGCAGCGAGAGCGGCGTCCATGCTGTCGACGACGTCGTTCTGCAGTCGGCCGGTCCGGGCGCCGAAGGCTTCCATGGCTACATGGAACAGAGCGACGTCTATCGCGTGCTCGCCGATACCTTCGCCCTCGGCGCCAAGCAAACGAACTGATCTCTAGACGCAAGGCTGCTTGTCGGCCTTGCGTCTTTCGTCGATCATGGTCCCGGCCGTTCAAGCGGCCGGGATTTGTTTCCTGGAGGTTGCCATGGACATGTTCTCTTCGCTGCATCTCAGCCGCCGCCGGCTGATCGGCGCTGCCGTTGTGCTCCCATTCACCGCTCACGCCGTTCGTGCCGCCGGCGCTTTGCTCTCTTTTGACGAGCTTTATGGCAAGTTCGGCGTGCTCGGCCTTGAGTTCTCCGATAAGGTCAAGCGCCTCGCCGGCCAGGAGATCAGCATGAAGGGCTTCATGGCGCCGCCGCTGAAGGCCGAGGCGCAGTTCTTCGTGCTCACTGAAGTGCCGATGTCGCTCTGCCCCTTCTGCTCTTCCGATGCGGACTGGCCCGACAATATCGTCGTCGTCTATCTCGGGGAGAAGCAGACCTTCGTGCAGCCGCGCCAGACGATCGAAGTGCGCGGCACACTGGAATATGGTTCCTGGACGGATCCGGAAACCGGCTTCGTCAGCCTGCTGCGCATCCGCCAGGCCGAATATTTCGCCGTGTGAATATCCAAATGCTCGCGCTCGATATCGAAAACCTTGATGTTACCTTCCCGGGGCTCGCCTCGCCGGCGCTGGCGATCGGCCGCCTGTCGATCGATGCCGGCAGCAGGGTTGTCATCACCGGGGCGTCCGGCTCCGGAAAGAGCACCTTCGTCAATATCGCTGCCGGGCTGGAGCGGGCTCGCCAGGGCCGCATCCGCTGGAACGGCGAGGATATTGCCGGCTTTTCAGAAAGCCGGCGCGACCGGTTCCGCGCCGCCAATATCGGCCTAGTCATGCAGGAATTTTATCTTTTTCCAGGCCTTTCGGCGCTGGAAAACGTGCTCCTGCCCGCCCGGCTTGCCGGCGCCGCCACTGTCGCCGTCATCGAGCGGGCGCATGCGCTTTTGCGCACGGCCGGTCTTTCCCGCCCTGGCCAGAAGATTGAGACCATGTCGCGCGGCGAGATGCAGCGCGTGGCGATCGCCCGCGCGCTGCTGCGCAAACCCGGTGTCATTATCGCCGACGAGCCGACCGCAAGCCTCGACGCCGAAAGCGGCGGAGCCGTGGGCGATCTCATCCTCGATCTCGCCATTGCCGAAGGCAGCACGCTGATCATCGTTTCGCACGACCAGCGCCTCGCGGGCCGCCTCGACCGACGTATCACCTTCGGCTCCGGCCGGATCAGAGAGGATTCCGCTGCGGCGGCGGGGGAAGCTACATGATCCGCTTCATTCTTGCCGATCTTCGCCGCCTCTGGGCTGGGTCGCTGGTCGTCGTGCTGTTGGTGGCGCTGGCAACCGCGCTCGGCGTTTGCGTCGTCCTGCAGGAGCGGGCGCTTCGGCTCGGCAGCGCGCGCGCCGCCGACAAGTTCGATCTCGTCATCGGCGCCGGCGGCAGCGAGACGCAGCTCGTGTTGTCCTCCGTTTTTCTGCAGCCCTCGCCCCTGCCGCTGATGCCGGGCGAGGTGCTGGCGAGGCTTGCCGCCGATCCACGTGTGGACTGGGCCGCGCCGATCGGCTTCGGCGATTCCTTCTCCGGCTATCCGATCGTCGGGACGACGGTAACGCTGGCCGAGAAGCTGTCCGGCGGCTTTGCCGAGGGCAAGGTTTTCGCACAGGAGGGAGAGGCGGTAATCGGCTCCGCGGTCAAGCTGCCGCTCGGTGGTGAAATCAAGCCGATGCATGGCTCGGCCGAAGAAGGCGGCGAGACCCATACCGAACTCATCTATCATGTTGCCGGCCGCCTGCGGCCGACGGGGACGGCCTGGGACCGGGCCGTTCTCGTTCCGATCCAGGCCGTCTGGCATATCCATGGCATGGAGGCGCATGAGCCTGCGGAGGAGGGCACCGGGCACGATCGTGAGTCGGCGTCCGTCACGGGTACCGGCCACGAGCATCAAGAAGCCAGCGATCATAACGCTGGGGATGAGCATCACGGCGAGCCCAATCCGGATGCCGCGCTCAACGAGAACTGGACTGCGGACACTCCCGGCCTTCCCGCTATTCTCGTCAAGCCGAAGACGATCGCCGATGCCTACAAGCTGCGGCAGGACTATCGCAGCGGCAATACGGTCGCCGTCTTTCCCGGCGAGGTGCTGACCAATCTCTACGCCACGCTCGGTAACGCCAAGCAGATCCTCGTCGCGGTCGCCGCCGGGGCGCAAACTCTCGTCGCCGCCTCGCTGGTGCTGGTCACGGTCATCCACATCGGCCAGCGCCGCCGCCAGATCGGCGCGCTCAGGGCCTTCGGCGCCCCGCGCGGCGCGATCTTGGGCATCGTCTGGCTCGAATTCTTCTTCCTGTTGGCGGTCGGCATCGGGCTCGGATTGGTCTTCGGTTATGTTGCGGCGCTGACTTTGTCCGGCCTATTCTCCGAGACGAGCGGTATCGCCATGCCGGTCGGATTCGCCCGTGAAGACGCCGGGCTTGCGGCGACACTGCTCGCCTTTGCCGCAATTCTTGCCGCCCTGCCGGCGGCGCTCGCCTACCGGCAATCGCCGGCGCAGGCGCTGAGAGCGTAACGTCCAGATCGCAAACCGCAGTCAAACTTCCTTCCAACGGAGCACGATGCGCGCGACAAACCGCGCTGCTGTTAGACTAAAGTCATAATCCCAAAGCATCCCTCTTTTTGATCTGCCGTTTCTGGCACACTCCCGTCAGGCGTGTCGCGGCCAGGAGTATGCTTGAGGAGAGTAGGCCGCGCGCATTGCTCATCACTCTGTGGAGGACAGACAATGGCAAATGTCGCAAGCATCGACGGCGCGAAGGCCGGTCCGATGACCGGCGAGGAGAAGAAGGTCATCTTCGCCTCTTCGCTCGGCACCGTTTTCGAATGGTATGATTTCTATCTCTACGGTTCGCTCGCCACCTATATCGGCGCAACCTACTTCACCCAATATCCAGAGGCGACGCGTAACATCTTTACGCTGCTCGCCTTTGCCGCCGGCTTCCTGGTGCGTCCCTTCGGCGCGCTGGTATTCGGCCGTCTCGGCGATCTTGTCGGCCGCAAATACACCTTCTTGGTGACGATCCTGATCATGGGCATGTCGACCTTCCTCGTCGGCATTCTGCCGGGTGCCGCCAGCATCGGCATTGCAGCCCCGATCATCCTGATCGGCTTGCGCCTGCTGCAGGGCTTGGCGCTAGGCGGTGAATATGGCGGTGCGGCAACCTACGTCGCCGAACATGCGCCGAACGGGCGCCGCGGCTATTTCACCTCCTGGATCCAGACGACGGCGACGCTCGGCCTTTTCCTGTCGCTGATCGTTATCATCCTGGTTCAGTCGCTGATGGGGCCGGTTCAATTCGCCGCCTGGGGCTGGCGTATTCCGTTCCTGGTCTCGGTCGTCCTGCTCGGTATTTCCGTGTGGATTCGCCTGAAGATGAACGAATCGCCGGCGTTCCAGCGCATGAAGGCGGAAGGCAAGGGCTCCAAGGCGCCGCTGACCGAAGCTTTCGGGCAGTGGAAGAACGCCAAGATCGCACTCATCGCGCTTCTCGGGGCCACCATGGGCCAGGCCGTCGTCTGGTATGGCGGTCAGTTCTATGCATTGTTCTTCCTGCAGAACGTGCTGAAGGTCGACCTCTTCTCGGCCAATGTCATGGTCGCTATTGCGCTCTTCCTCGGCACGCCTTTCTTTGTCATCTTCGGCGGCCTCTCCGACAAGATCGGCCGCAAGCCGATCATCATGGCGGGCCTCCTGATTGCGGCGGTGACCTATAACCCGCTGTTCAAGGCGATGACCTGGACGGCCAACCCGGCGCTTGCCGAAGCACAGGCCTCGATCCGTGCGACGGTCACGGCCGATCCCGCGGACTGCAAGTTCCAGTTCAACCCGACGGGTACGGCGAAGTTCACCAGCTCGTGCGACGTGGCGACGGCGTTCCTGACGAAGAACTCGGTGCCTTATGACGTCGTGGCCGGCCCTGCCGGACAACCGGCGACGGTGAAGGTGGGTAACGCGACGGTGCCGAGCTTCGACGCCGCTGCTGCTGGCGACAAGGCGAAGGGCATGACTGCCGCCTTCGAAAAGAGCATCAACATCGCGCTTCACGATGCCGGCTATCCGCTGAAACGCGCCGTCGCCAAGGTGCCGGATGCCAAGCTCGATGCCTTCATCGCCGCCAATCCGGAACTGGCGCTCAATGCCGAAGCTGTCCGCGCCGGCGAGAAGGAAACCATGCCGGCGGCCAAGCTGGTCGAAGGCAAGCTACTGACGGCGGATGAGGCCAATGGCGTCACCGATATGGCGGTCTACAACATCGCCAATGGCGGCACCTTCGCCATGACCGCCGATCCCGCCCGCGTCAACTGGATCGGGACGGTCGCCATCCTGCTCGTCCTCGTCCTCTATGTGACGATGGTCTACGGCCCGATTGCGGCACTTCTGGTCGAACTGTTCCCGACCCGCATCCGCTATACCGGCATGTCGCTGCCCTATCACATCGGCAATGGCTGGTTCGGCGGCTTGCTGCCGGCGACGGCCTTCGCGATGAGCGCTGCGGCGGGCGATATCTATTACGGTCTCTGGTATCCGATCGTCTTTGCGGCGATCACCCTGGTGATCGGCCTGATCTTCCTGCCGGAAACGAAAAACCGGGATATCCACGCAATGGATTGATGGCGCGCGCGTCTGAGAAGCTCGAGAAACGGCCCGGCGCTCACAAGGCGCCGGGCTTTTCCATGTCAGGGAAAAGGCGCTTGGCGAGCGGCCAGCCATCCGGCGCCAGTTTGAAGAGCAACCCGCAGCGGGCAAAGACGATCGCCATCAACAGCGAGAACCAGGCGCCGAAGGCAAGGCCGGCGATGACGTCGCTCGGATAATGGGCGCCGACCATGACACGCGTCATGCCGAGCCAGATGGCGCAGGCGATGAAGGCAACGCGGTAGCGCGGAAACAGAAGCGCGAAGGCCGCGAAGAAGGCGCCGACCGTGGTGGAATGGCCTGAGGGAAAGCTTTCGAAAGCGGAATGGCCCGAAAAGGGCGTGAAAGAAAACATGCCGTAATCGTGGAAGTGATCGGGACGAGCCCTTCCGATCGCCCGCTTTAGGAAATTGGCGAGAAGCCCAGAGAAAACGACCGTGGTGAAGAGATAGGCGCCGATCCAGCTGACGTAGAGTGCCTGCGCCCTCGAGCGCGCCGTCGTCAGAAGCTTGTAGCCCGCCCTGCCCTGGAAGAAGAGCAGGATACTGGTAAGGATCAGCCAGGCGGAATCGCCGAAACCGGTCAGGAGCTCGCCAAGCTGCTTCACTGGAGCGGGAGGTTCGCTGGCGCCTATCGGCGCATCGAAGAGCAGCATGGAAAGGATCACGGCATTGATCGTGATGAAGAGGCAGGCCTGCCAGCGCAAAGGCGGCATGGCAGCGTCGCTTCGGCGCCAGCGCCTGTCCAGGGAAGTCCAAAATGCCCTCATGCGTCGTCCGTTCGAATTGGCATGGCCGAAAATCGATTTCAGTTCTCGGTCATGCGCTCGTGAAATCCCGCGCAAAAATACACGAGATTGTGGCCGAGGATAGTCGGCTCGGAGAATTCAAGCGTTGCGGCCGCCGACTTCAGAAAAAGCAGCCCTCCGCCTGGATGCGAAGGGCTGATACTGTTTCACGTGAAATATATCAGGCTGAAAGCGCCTTGAACTCGGAAAGGATCGCATCGCCCATCTCGACGGTGCCGACCTGCCTTGCGCCATCGGCCATGATGTCGCCGGTGCGGATGCCCTTGTCGAGCACGTTGGCAATCGCCTTTTCCAAGTCGTCGGCTTCCTTCACCATGTTGAAGGAGTAACGCAGGCACATGGCGAAGGAGGCGATCATGGCGATCGGATTGGCGATGCCCTTGCCGGCAATATCGGGGGCCGAGCCGTGCACTGGCTCGTAGAGTGCCTTGCGCTTGCCGGTCTTGCCGTCCGGCGCGCCGAGTGAAGCCGAGGGCAGCATGCCGAGCGAGCCGGTCAGCATGGCGGCGACGTCGGAGAGCATGTCGCCGAAGAGATTGTCGGTGACGATGACGTCGAACTGCTTGGGCTGGCGCACCAGCTGCATGCCGCCGGCATCGGCCAGCATATGTTCGAGCTGGACGTCGGAATATTTCGCCTTGTGCGTTTCGGTCACCACCTGGTTCCAGAGCACGCCCGACTTCATGACGTTGCGCTTCTCCATGGAGCAGACGCGGTTCTGGCGCGTGCGGGCCATTTCGAAGGCGACGCCTGCAATGCGCTCGATCTCGTAAGTATCGTAAACCTGGGTGTCGATGCCACGCTTCTGGCCGTTGCCGAGATCGATGATTTCCTTCGGCTCGCCAAAATAGACGCCGCCAGTCAGCTCACGGATGATCAGGATATCGAGGCCCTCGACCAGTTCCGGCTTCAGCGACGAGGCCGAGGCAAGAGCCGGATAGCAGATGGCGGGACGCAGGTTCGCAAAAAGCTGAAGATCCTTGCGCAGCCGGAGCAGGCCGGCTTCCGGGCGCACGTCGTAAGGCACGCTATCCCATTTCGGGCCGCCGACGGCGCCGAACAGTACGGCATCGGCGGCAAGCGCTTTCTGCATGTCGGCTTCGGAAATCGCCGCGCCATGGGCGTCATAGGCAGAGCCGCCGACAAGGCCTTCATCGGTAACAAAACCTGCGTTCATCGACTCGTTCATATAGCCGATGATCTTGCGGACCTCGCCCATGGCCTCGGGACCGATGCCGTCACCCGGCAGCAGGAAAAGATTGCGCGCTGTCATGAAGCCCTCCTGGAAAAACAAGCTGCGGCTTCTTAGACCCCGGAAATGGGCATTTCAAGCGAGAGAAGGCCTGAATCGGTACGCCTCGCCGCCGACCGCAATGGTTGCTCCTGGACCGGCAAACGCATTAGAACGGTCGCCACCCTTTTATTTCCAGGATATTCTCCCATGGCTTTCGCACCTCTCCATCTCGACACGCCGCTGGTTCGGACCGCCTCCGACTACAGCGCCAGCGGGAAGCCGCTCTGGCTGAAGCTCGATGCGCTGCAGCCCTCCGGCAGCTTCAAGCTGCGCGGTGTCGGCCGGCTTTGCCAGCACGAGGTGGAAAATGGCGCGCGCGAGATCTTCTGCGCTTCCGGCGGCAATGCCGGCATTGCCGCGGCCTATGCCGGCCGGGCACTCGGTGTGCCGGTGACGATCGTCGTGCCGGAGACGACGGCGGCCGATGTGCGGCAGACGATTGCGGCTACCGGCGCCAATGTCCTCGTGAACGGCGCCGTTTTCGACGAAGCCAATGCCCATGCGGTCGAACTCGCCCGGAGCCGCAAAGCAAGCTATGTGCATCCTTTCGATCATCCGCTTCTGTGGGACGGTCATGCGACGCTGATCGACGAGGTGGTGGCGAGGGGTGCGGAATTCGACTGCGTCGTCACCAGCGTCGGCGGCGGCGGGCTGCTAGCCGGCATTGTCGCGGGGCTGAAGCGAAACGGGCTGTCCGACGTGCCCGTGATTGCCGTCGAGACCGAAGGGGCGGCTTCGCTACATGAAAGCCTCAAGGCAAATAAGCGCATTACCCTGCCCGCCATCACCTCGATCGCCACATCGCTCGGCGCGCGGCAGGTGGCCCAGCATGTCTTCGACCTGCCGAAACGGCATCCGATCGAAAGTGTTCTCGTCAGCGACGCCGATGCCGTTGCCGCCTGTCTGAAGTTTGCCGATGCCCAGCGCATTCTGGTCGAGCCGGCCTGCGGCGCGGCCCTTGCTGTCGCCGACGTGCATGCCGGGCTGCTTGCCCGCTTCGACAATCCGCTGATCGAAGTCTGCGGCGGCATCGGCGTGTCGCTGGAAAAGCTGAGGCTCTGGAAAGAGAAATTTCTCTGATCCCTAAAGCGCGTTTGCTCGGATTCGCTCCTTGCGCTTAGGTTATTTGTTGAAGCATGTCGTTGCCGCAAAACCGCTGCACACTTTTGCGCGACATGCTTGGACCAAAGAAAAAGCCGGGCGAAAGCCCGGCTCGATCGTCATCATTGAATTGGGAGCTTAAGCGGCCCAGGGATGCGAAGCGGCGTTCTTCTTTTCGAACTCGTCGATCGCCTTGCCCTTTTCCAGGGTCAGGCCGATATCGTCGAGGCCGTTCAGCAGGCAGTGGCGCTTGAACTCGTCGAGATCGAATTTGATCGAGCCGCCGTCGGGACCGGTGATTTCCAGGTTTTCCAGGTCGATGGTCAGGATGGCGTTGGAGCCGCGCGAGGCGTCGTCCATCAGCTTGTCGAGATTTTCCTGGCTGACCTTGATCGGCAGGATGCCGTTCTTGAAGCAGTTGTTGTAAAAAATGTCGGCGAAGCTGGTGGAGATCACGCAGCGGATGCCGAAATCGAGCAGTGCCCAGGGAGCGTGCTCGCGCGAGGAACCGCAGCCGAAATTGTCGCCGGCGACCAGGATCTTGGCATCACGATAGGCCGGCTTGTTCAGCACGAAATCGGGATTTTCCGAGCCGTCTTCGTTATAACGGGCTTCGGCGAAAAGGCCGGTGCCGAGGCCGGTGCGCTTGATGGTCTTCAGATAATCCTTCGGAATGATCATATCGGTGTCGATGTTGACAACCGGCAGGGGCGCCGCAACGCCCGTGAGCTTCACGAATTTATCCATGACCCATGCTCCATTTCAGCAAATGTACTTTCCTGAATGTGCATCTAGTCCAGTTTTCCGCCGAAATGAAGGAGAATCTTTCTAAAATCGCGGTCGCGCGACGTTTCGCGCGGCCGCAGAGTGCGCGTTCTTACTTGGTCGGGGCATTCAGGCCCCATAGCACGCCGAATGGGTCGCGAAGCTGGCCGTAGCGGTCGCCCCAGAACATCAGTTCGATCGGCATGACGACTTCGGCGCCGGCGGCAACCGCGCGCTCCCACCAGAAATCGATATCGTCGATGACCAACTGGATGGCGAAGCCTTCGTGGCCTTTGAAGGGGTGGCCGTATTCGGGGTAGGCATCCGCCAACATGAGGGAGCTGCCGTTGATATAGAGATGAATATGCATCGTGCGGCCGCTCTCATCGACCGGCACCCGATGCGCCTCTTCGGCGCCGAAGGCCTTCTTGTAGAATTCCGCGGCTTTCACCGCGCCGTCGACCGTCAGATAGGGCAGCAGGCCATTCTTGACCGGCGGCATTTTAACCGGATTGTTTTCCGTCGTCGTATCCATGCTCGTCCTCCATCGTGTTCAAGCGCCGGCTGAATGCCTGGCTGCTTCAAAGACGTATCATGGACGCATGATCCGACAATGTCGGTCAGTTTTTTGAGCGACGCGGCTTAGAGATCGATGATCGTGCCGCGACCGTCGTTCCAGATGCGCATCTCGCGTTGGCGGTTGTTTGCCTTGGCGCGGACCGGAGCGGGCTTCATCTTCATCGAAAGGGCGCGGCCGACCATGAGAACGGTCAGGATGCCGCCGACGGCAAGCGTCACCGAAAAGGTGAGAAGCAGCATGGCGACAAAAACGGTGGCGCCGGCAAGCATGAAGAAGATGGAGCGAATGTTCTGCATGGGTTTGATACCTTTCTACAGAAAGGAATGTGGTCCTTCTTTTTTCTCTCTGCAAGGCAAGCATGGCTTTTTGTTGTCTTGCCGGGCTGTGCGAAGCTTGGCACTAATGGCTGATGAAGCCAACTATACCTCACCGTTCCCTACATCTGCGCCGCTCGGTGCTGAGCGTGCCCGCGATCAACCTCCGGGCGCTTGAAAAAAGCCATTCCCTTGAGTGCGATGCGGTTATTTTCGATCTGGAGGATTCCGTAGCGCCCGAGAAGAAGGGGCAGGCGCGGGAAAATCTGCGGGCCTTTTTTGCCGGGCCGCCGCTTGAGCGCAAGGAGAGGATCATCCGCATCAATTCTTTGTCATCCGAATTCGGGGCGGCGGACCTCGATCTGGTCAAGGCACTTTTGCCCGACGCCGTTCTCCTGCCGAAGGTGGATGAGCCTGGCGATGTCCCTGACATCAGCGATCTGCTTGCCGATGCGGAGGCGCCGGAGGGGCTGCGCATCTGGGCGATGATCGAGACGCCGCGCGGTGTGCTGAATGTCGGAGCGATCGCCGAAGCCGGCCGCACGCCGGGCTCGCGGCTCGATTGCCTCGTTGTCGGCCTCAACGATCTGCGCAAAGAAACGGGCGTCTTGCCGCAGCCGGGACGGAGCTATCTCGTGCCGTGGCTGATGCAGGTCGTCCTTGCGGCCAGGGCCTATGGGCTCGATGCGATCGACAGTGTCTTCAATGATTTTAAGGATGCCGAAGGCTTCGACGCCGAATGTGGCCAGGGCCGCGCCATGGGTTTTGCCGGCAAGATGCTGATCCATCCCTCGCAGATCGAGCCCGCGAACCGGCATTTCGGACCGAGTGCGGAGGAGATTGCGGAAGCCGAGGCGGTCATATCAGCTTTTGCCGATCCTGATGCCGAGGGCCTCAACGTCATCAATGCCAACGGACGGATGATCGAACGGCTGCATCTTGTCCAGGCCGAGGCTCTGGTTCATAAAGCTCGCCTGATGTCTGCAAGAAAGCCCGCCTGATGAAACTCTACCGCTTCCTGACCGGTCCCGACGATGCTTCCTTCTGCCACAAGGTCACCGCCGCCCTCAACAAGGGCTGGTCGCTGGAGGGTTCGCCGACTTATGCCTTCAATGCCGCAACCGGCGCGATGCAGTGCGGCCAGGCCGTCGTCAAGACCGTCGAAGGCAAGGACTACGATCCGGAGATGAAACTCTCCGAGCAATAGCGCGTCCTACCGGACGCGCGGTGTTTCAGCGCTCCGCGGCTTCCTCGGCGCTGGCCTCGATCCGCTCCATGTCATCGTCGCTCAGCCCGAAATGGTGGCCGATCTCGTGGATCAGGACATGGGTGATGATATCGCCGAGCGTCTCGTCGTTTTCAGCCCAATAATCGAGGATGGGGCGCCGGTAGAGGCGGATGCGGTTCGGCATCTCGCCGGTTTCCACCGTGAAGCGTTCTGAAATGCCCCTGCCCTCGAAAAGGCCGAGCAGATCGAAAGGGGTTTCCAGCGCCATGTCCTCGAAAACGTCGTCATCGGGGAAATCCTCGATCTCGATCGTGAGGTTGGTTGTCAGCTGGCGGAATTCATCCGGAAGATGGCTGTAGGCCTCCATCGCCAGCGACTCGAAGGTGCTGATCGTCGGCGCATGGCGGTCCCGCCAATCATCGCTCTGGTCTACGCGGGCCATGAATATTCCTTCCTTTGCGGGCCCATATAGAACCTTTATTGCCGATTTTCGAGTGCGGAATCAAAGGCAGGAATAAATTCATAGAAAATGATTGTTGACTCTTCATTAGCTCTCTGGAATCTATAAGAACATAACAGGAACAAGACGGATCGGAGTGAACGCCATGGCGCAGAACGCCCTGGCGCGCGAGCGGCTTTTTGCGCTCCGCGAAACCATTGCCAGGTTGGAAGGAAAGCCCGCGCCGGCACTTGCGGCCGCGGAGCGGGAAGCCTTGGCGCAAGGACGCAAGACGCGCCAGGAGCGCATTCTGCCATCCCTGCCGTTCGGGGTGGAGCCTCTCGATCGAGCGTTGGAGGGCGGCCTATCCCTCGATGCGATTACCGAATTCCGTTCCGCGCTGTCTCGCGATGCCGGCGCGGCAAGCGGACTGGCGATGGCTGTTGCCGCGCGGCTGCAGAAACACGAAGCAGATGCCGGCAGGCTTATGCCGTTGCTCTGGATCGGCGATGCAGTCGGTACGCTGGAGGCCGGCCGTCCCTATGCTCCCGGGCTTCGGGATTTCGGGTTGAGCCCTGAGCGATTTCTCCATGCCGCGCCGCGCAAGTTGGACGAAGCGCTCTGGCTGGCGGAGGCGGCGGTGGAAAGCGCTGCTTTTTCGGCCGTCATCCTCGAAGTGCGGGGCAACCCTGTGCATTTCGGCCTGACCGAAAGCCGCAGGCTCAGTCTCAGGGCGCATGCTGCCCGCCGTCCGCTCTTTCTCGTGCGGCAGGCAGGGGCGGAGGAGGCCAGCAGTGCCGCCTTGCGCCTGCATGTCGAACCGGGACCGTCTGGTCTGCGGCCGTTGCCGGACGGATCGAAGCTTGCCGGCAGCATCGGCAATCCGATTTTCCATCTCACGCTGGAGAAGAGCCGTAATCCGGCCCCGCTCTCCTTTCTCCTGGAGTGGAGCCCCCATGAACGCGAATTTTTCCCTGTCACCGAACCAAACCTCATTCGTCCTCCAGGCGAACAGTCAGCGTATTCTGGCGCTCAGCTTCCCGCATCTGCCAACCGACCGTATCGCCCGCAGGCGATGGGGGCCCTCCTGGCGTTCGAAAGGGCGTCCTGAGGCGCCGCCCATCGTCTGTTCGGCCAAGCTCAACAATGCCATGCGGCTGACGGCACTGGACGAATTGGCCGAGCGGCTGGGGCTCAAAAATGAGCAGGGCGTTGCCGAGGCGCGCGCCATGTATCCGACGCTCGAGGTGGTGGAAGAGGATCCGGCCGCCGACCGCCGGCTGCTGGAGGCAATTGCCGACTGGTGCGATCGTTATACGCCTTTGGTGGCGTTCGACGGCAAGGACGGTCTGTTTCTCGACATTACCGGCTGCACGCATCTTTTCGGCGGTGAGAAGGCGCTTCTCAAGGATGTTCTGTCGCGGCTCTTTCATATGGGGATCGATGCGCGCGGCGCGATCTCATCGTCACCGGGCCTTTCCTGGGCCGTGTCGCGTTTCGGTCAAAGCGGCGTGCTCGGGGATGAGGAGACGGAGCGTGTGCTAATGTCTTTGCCGATCGCAGCCTTGCGGCTGCAAGGGCAAACCGTCGATGCCCTGAAGAAGCTCGGCCTGAAATATATCGGCGACGTCATCAATGCGCCGCGGGCGCCACTGACCCGGCGGTTCGGGCCGGGATTGCTTCTGCGGCTCGACCAGGCGCTAGGGCATGAAGAAGAACCGGTCTCGCCCCGTCGCCCCGTCGCCAGCCTTTCGGCCGAAAGCCGCCTGATCGAGCCGATCGGAACGGAGGAACAGATCCTTGCCGTCACCAGGCAGGTCGCCGTGTCGTTGCAGCCGTCGCTGGAGGCACGAGGTGCCGGCGGGCGGGTGTTCGAATTGGTTCTATTCCGCGTCGACGGCAGGGTCTTCCGTATTTCCGTCGGCGCTTCGCAACCGCTTCGCGAACCGAAATTTATCGCCGGGCTTTTTTCCGAACGACTGCAGGCGGTCTATGACGATCTCGATGCCGGCTATGGTTTCGAGATCGTGCGGCTGAATGTCTTGCAGCATGATCCCTTCAACGAAGCGCAGGCTGATTTCGAGGGCGATCGTCAGGAAGAAATCTCCCTTTCGGCTTTCGTCGACCGTGTCTCCGCCCGGTTGGGTGCGGATTGCCTGCAAAGCTTCCAACTCCGTGAGAGCCACGTGCCGGAACGCGCCGTCATCGAAGTTCCGACGATGGATAAGCTTTCAAGACGGGGGAAGGCGGAACAGAGCGGTTCTCTCCCTTTGCGCGAAGAGCGTCCGTTACGGCTTTTTGCAACGCCGGAGCCTGTCGAGACCGTACTCGCCGAAGTGCCGGATGGCCCGCCGCAGATCTTCCGCTGGCGGCGCATGCAGCATCAAGTGACAAAAAGCGAAGGTCCGGAGCGGATTGCCATGGAGTGGTGGATCGACGGAAGCGACGCGGAGGCGCGCGATTATTTCCGTATCGAGGATGAGGCCGGACATCGCTTCTGGATCTATCGTCGAGGTTTCTATGGTCAGGAGCTCGACCCTCGCTGGTTCATGCACGGGGTATTCGCATGAAGGCCGAACGTGCATTCTTCGAGATTGGCGCGAGGACGAATTTCTCGTTTCTCGAAGGCGCCTCCGGCCCCGAGGAGATGGTCGTGCAGGCCGCCCATCTCCGGCTCGGCGGCCTCGGGATTGCGGACAGGAATTCGGTTGCCGGCGTGGTCAGGGCGCATGCGCAGGCGTTGCAGATCGAGGAGAAGTACAAGAACAGACATGAGACGGATTTTCAGGCGAAGGAAGGCGAGGAAATTCTCGATCCGGTCAGGGTCCAGCCGGGTGCCCGTCTCGTCTTCTCCGATGACACGCCCGACATTCTCGCCTATCCCAGAAACCGCCGCGGCTGGGCAAATCTCTGCCGGCTTCTCAGCGCCGGCAATCTGAAGGAGGAAGCGGTCAAGGGAACCTGCATCCTGACGGAAGCGGAGCTCATGGAATGGGGAGACGAGATGATGCTTGCCCTCGTTCCGGATCGTACCCTTGTCGACCATCAGCAGGGCCAGTCGACGCTGGAAGATTATCTGGAGCGGTTTCGCAGACGGTTCCGCAAGGCTTTTTTCATGGCGTTGGCGCCGGCCTATGACGGCCGCGACAGGCAGGTCTTTGCGGTGCTTGCCATGCTTGCCGCCCGAAATCGCGTGCCGTTGATTGCCACCAACCAGCCACTTTACCACCATCCTGAACGCCGGCCGCTTTCGGATGTCGTGATCGCGATCCGGGAGCATGTGCAGATATCGCAAGCCGGATTCCTGCTGGCGCCGAATGCCGAGCGTTACCTCAAGGATTCACGTGAAATGGCCCGGATCTTCCGGGACTATCCTGGTGCGATCGAGAATACCCGGGTTTTTTTTGACAAGCTGACCTTTTCACTGAAGGAACTCGAGCATAATTATCCGCCTGAAAACGATCCCGGCGAAACGCCGCAGGAGAGCCTCGAAAGGCTGACGAGAGCGGGAGCAGTCAAACGCTATCCCGAAGGTGTGCCGCCCAAGGTGGCAAAGCAGATCGATTATGAACTGAAACTCATCGGTGATAAGAACTACGCCTCCTACTTCCTGACGGTTCACAGGATCATCCAACACGCCCGTTATGGCCTCAAGGTCTTGTGCCAGGGGCGCGGATCGGCGGCAAATTCGGTCATCTGCTATTGTCTTGAAATAACGGAAGTTGACCCTCAAAAGAGCACGCTGCTCTTCGACCGTTTCATTTCGATGGACCGGGACGAACCGCCGGATATCGACGTCGATTTCGAGCATGACCGGCGTGAGGAAGTCATCCAGTTCATCTACGGACGATATGGCATCGAACATGCCGGGCTGACGGCGGGAGTGACCACCTACCGCACCCGTTCGGCTGGCCGCGAGGTCGCCAAAGCCTTCGGCCTGTCGGAGGATGTTCAGTCGGCGATCAGCAGCCTCGTCTGGGGTTGGTCGGAGGACAATCTCTCCGATCGGGATGCCAAGGCGGCTGGTCTCGACGTCAAGGATCCAGTGACCAAGAATGTGCTGCAATATGCCTCCGAGCTTCTCGGTTTCCCGCGCCACCTCACCCAGCATGTCGGCGGCTTCGTCATCACACGAGACCGGCTCGACGAGGTCGTGCCGATCATGAAGACGGCTATGCCGGATCGCTACATGATCGAGTGGGACAAGGACGATCTCGACAACGTCAAGATCCTCAAAGTGGATGTGCTGGCGCTCGGCATGCTGACCTGCCTGCGGAAGGCGTTCTCGCTGCTTGAACTGCATTATGATGTCAAGAAGACGCTCGCAGACCTCGGCAACAGGGAGCATGGGGAGGAGGGCAAGCCGGTCTATGAGATGATGGGCCGGGCCGATACGCTTGGCGTCTTCCAGATCGAAAGCCGGGCGCAGATGAGCATGCTGCCGCGCCTGAAGCCGAAGATATTCTACGACCTTGTCATCGAGGTGGCGATCGTCCGGCCGGGGCCGATCCAGGGCGATATGGTCCATCCCTATCTGAAACGCCGGGAACAGCGCGCCAGGAACATCCCGATCGAATATCCGAGCAAGGAGCTGGAAGCGGTCCTCGAAAGAACCCTTGGCGTGCCCCTGTTTCAGGAGCAGGCGATGCAGATCGCGATCACCGCTGCAGGCTTCAGGCCGGCAGAGGCCGACAAGCTTCGCAGGGCGATGGCGACATTCAAGCGAACCGGTACGATCGGCGATTTCGAGAAGCGGTTCATCGAGGGAATGGTCTCAAAGAATTACGACCCCGAGTTCGCAAAACAATGCTTCAATCAGATCAAAGGCTTCGGTGAATATGGCTTTCCGGAAAGCCATGCCGCATCCTTTGCGCTGCTTGTCTATGCCTCTTCATGGCTCAAGGCCTACTATCCCGATGTCTTCTGCGCGGCGATGCTGAATTCCCAGCCGATGGGGTTCTATGCGCCGGCTCAGCTGGTGCGGGATGCACGCGAACATGGGGTAAAGATCCTGCCGGTCGACATCAATGAATCGGACTGGGATTGTACTTTGAAAGAGGCTGCCTTCGACCGAAAGACTGTCGATTTCCGACATGGGCAGATGCGGGAGATCATCAGGACCCGGCATGCAGTGCGGCTGGGTTTCCGGCAGATCAAAGGTCTCTCGTCAGACGATATGAAGCGGCTCGTCGACAATCGAGGGCAAGGATATGGTTCGGTGCGTGATCTCTGGCTGCGGTCCGGCCTGCAG
The DNA here is from genome assembly GCF_029194105.1 of Rhizobium mulingense. Lineage (NCBI taxonomy): Bacteria > Pseudomonadati > Pseudomonadota > Alphaproteobacteria > Hyphomicrobiales > Rhizobiaceae > Rhizobium > Rhizobium mulingense. The sequence continues at coordinate 117,814 of NZ_JARFVE010000005.1, forward strand.
AAATCGGTCATCGAGCGGCTGGCGGATGCGGATGCGTTCCGATCCATCCATCTGTCACGGCGCGAAGCGCTTTGGGCTGTGCGGGCACTGGATGTGAAGAGTGCAGCCGAAGAACTGCCCCTTTTCGAAAAGGTTCGTCATGTCGACCTTCAGCCCGAACCCGCGGCGGTGCTGCCGGATATGCTGCCGGGAGAGCAGGTGATCGAGGATTATCGTTATCTCTCGCTGTCGCTCAAAGCGCATCCGGTCTCCTTGCTGCGCGAGGAGCTCCGGAAGATCGGCATCACCCGCAATGTCGATCTTCTGACGGTGCCGAACGGAAAGAGGGTGACGATCGCCGGTCTGGTGCTCGTGCGCCAGCGCCCGGGTTCGGCCAAGGGCGTGATCTTTATGACGCTGGAGGACGAAACCGGGGTCGCCAATGCTATCGTCTGGAACAAGGTATTCGACAAATACCGGGCGATCGTCATGGGGGCTCGGCTCGTAAAAATCCGCGGCAGGCTGCAAAGCCATAGCGGCGTGATCCATACGGTCGTCGAGCATATCGAAGACATGACACCGGCGCTCGGCATCCTGCAACGCGAGGCTCGCCGGTTCGGCGCCTGCGAGCGGTCGGACGAGGTGCTGAGACAGGGAGGCGACCAGCGGCAGATCGCCGACGCACGGAAGGGGGCGGAATTGGAAAAACGGGTGCTGGCAGACCGCCAGGCGGGCGTGGCGGAAACCGCTGAAGTCATGCCGCGTGGGCGGAATTTTCATTGACGTGCGGTCGCGCCGGTCGGGGATCCCGACATGCCTTCATTGTCTGTGGACGTTCCAGCCGGAATCGCCCATAATTTAGACAATCTGCAACAAGCGTTGCCCATCGTCGCTGCCCGATGGCGCCGGATTCGAATTTTTTCTTGACAGCCATCATCTTCTTTAGCAGAAAACACGATAGTCAGTGTCATGTTTGGAAATGAAGACGTGCTTGTCTGCAGCTGCAATTATATAACCGACAAGGAAATCCGGGAGGTTATCACCAACCTTCTCGACGAAGACTGTTGGCAGCTTATCGTGCCTGCGAAGGTCTATCACGCCATGGAAAAACGCGGCCGTTGCTGCGGCTGCTTCCCCAATGTGGTCGATATCATTATCCAGACGACCGAGGAATATCACGCCCGTCGCCACTCGACGGAGACCGAAATCTTTGATTTCATGTCACGCTTGAAACAGTTCCATGAGGAAAACAGGAGAGCGGACATTGAAAGGCGACAAAAAGGTCATCGAGCGGCTTAACGAGGCACTGTTCCTCGAGCTCGGGGCGGTCAATCAATATTGGGTTCATTATCGACTTCTCGAGGACTGGGGCTACACCAAGCTCGCCAAGAAAGAGCGGGCCGAATCCATCGAAGAAATGCACCATGCCGACAGGCTTGTCGCGCGCATCATCTTCCTCGAAGGCCATCCCAATCTGCAGACTCTGGCGCCCCTACGCATCGGCCAGAACGTCAAGGAAGTGCTGGAAGCCGATCTTGCCGGCGAATATGACGCCCGCACCGCCTACAAGAAGTCGCGCGATATCTGTCACGAGGCCGGCGACTACGTCTCCATGAAACTCTTCGAAGAACTGCTGGCGGATGAGGAAGGCCATATCGACTTCCTCGAAACGCAGATCGATCTGCTCGAGAAAATCGGCGAGAGTAAATACGGCCAGCTCAACGCCGACTCCGCCGACGAAGCCGAATAATTCGGATGGAAATGCCGGCCGCTCCGCGCGGTCGGCATCTTCAATTCACACCTGCGAGCCTCAATCAGGCACTCAGTCTTCGGCCTGCAGCGCTGCCAGATGCCGGAACTCGGCGATCACCTGGTCATAGACGGCGCGCTTGAAGGGCACGATCAGGCCCGGCAGTTCCTGCATCGGCTTCCATTCCCAGGCGTCGAATTCCGGCTCGTGGCCGCCGGGCGGCGGGTTGATGGCGATCTCGCTTTCATCGCCCTCGAAGCGAAAGGCGAACCAGCGCTGTGTCTGGCCGCGGAACTTTCCTTTCAGTCCGATGCCGATCAGCGCCGGCGGCAGATCATAGTTGATCCAGTTGCTCGCTTCGGCAAGCAGGGTCACCGTCCTGATCCCGGTTTCCTCATAGAGCTCACGATAGGCGGCGTCCAAGGGGTCCTCGTCCTTGTCGATGCCACCCTGGGGCATCTGCCACAGCTGCGGCGAGCCGTCATATTCGGAATTTCCGTCGGCGATCCGTCGCCCGGCCCAGACCAGGCCATCGCGGTTCAGGATCATGACGCCGACGCAGGGACGGTAGGGCAGATCCTCGGCTTTTACGGTCGCCTGGCTCATCTTCTTCTCCGTTCAGAAATTATCTCAGGGGCTTCTGGGGTCGCTGGAAAGCGCGGCGACGCCGACGATCTCGATGCCGCGCATGGACGCTTCCTCGCTCCACTTGGCGATGGCATCGATGCTTTCGTCGAAAGCCGAGGCGATGCCGATCGCCTGGCCATTCTTACGGGCGATGCGTTCGAGCTCGTCGAGCTTCTTCAGGATGGCGCTGATATCGAGCTGGCCGTCGAGCTGCAGGTCGGCAAAGGCATAGGGCAGTTCGGTGCCTTTGGCGACCGTCGCCGTTTTCGACTGCGCCGACGTGCCGTCGTCGAGGAAGAGCAGGCCGCGCTTGCCGATATCACGCATGACAGGTTCCATGGCGGCGGGGTCGGAGAGGAAACGGCCGCCGAGATAGTTCATAATGCCGGTATAATTGGTGATTTCGCCCATCGCCTTGTGCAGGTTCTCGATGTTGCGGGCCACCGGCTTCGACGTCAGCAGGGTCTCCGGACCGGGATCATTGGCCGGATAATCAAATGGTTCGAGCGGGACCTGCAGAAGGATCTCGTGGCCGCCGCGGCGGGCTTCCTGCATCCAGCGCTGCAGGCTGTTGCCGCTTGCGGCAAAGGCGAGGGTGATTTCCTCCGGCAACTCGGCGATGGCGCGCTGCGTCCCCGTCTGGCTGAGCCCGAGGCCGCTGACGACAATGGCAATGCGGATGGCGCGTGCGCCGGATGAGGGACGGGCATATTGGTCCATCGGCCGCCGGCCGTCGGGGCCAACGATCGGCAGCCTGCCAAAGGCCGTGTCTTCGAGTAGCGCTTCATTGGGTTGGGCCGCCATGCGCGGATCCTGGCCGATCTTCATGGCATCGACCAGCACCGGTCCACTGCCGTCGCGCGGGCGGGGACTATATTTGGTGACGACGGAGCCATCGCCGGTGATCATTTGTTCGACATTGGCGCCCGAGCGTGGATCGGCGCGGGGCAGTCCGTCCGCCGTCTGGTCGGCAGCGGTCGTCGGCGGTTTGCCGGAAGCTTGGGTTGCCGCCTGTTCGGCCGCCGGCGGTTTGGCGCGCTCCAGCCCGTCGCCCCGAAATGCAGTGTAGAGAGAAAAGCCGCCTACCGCGAAAAGGCACAGACTGCCAGCAATGCGGCCGAGGCGCAGCACGCCAGGAAGCCGGCTGCCGGTTTTGCGGTTGCGCCCCAAAGGCGCATGCAGGTCCGTTCCCAATTTTCTCGCCCGCTCCAAAACCGGGAAACCGCAGAAAGGGTCAAGGCCGGGCGAGTGCCCGGCCTTGCGACGATCGATTACTTGGCGACGACGGCCTTGTCGGGGTTCGGCGGGAAGGCCGGATCGGTCTTCTTGCCGCGCAGAAGGTCGAGCGCGTAGTTCAGCTGAACGTCATCCTTCGGATCCGGCGGCACATAGGCAACGGAGCCCGAACCTTCATCGGTTTCGCTCTGACCCTTGATGTGGCCGCGCAGGCTGGATTCGCCTTCGGTCACCATCTTGCCCTGCAGTTCTTCCGGCAACGGCTCTTCCACCTTGATGTCAGGTGTGATGCCGGTGCCCTGGATCGAGCGGCCCGACGGCGTGTAATAGAGTGCCGTGGTCAAGCGCAGCGCGCCGTTCTCGCCAAGCGGGATAATCGTCTGGACGGAACCCTTGCCGAAGGAACGGGTGCCGAGAACGGTGGCGCGGCGCAGATCCTGAAGCGCGCCGGCAACGATTTCCGATGCGGAGGCCGAACCGCCGTTGATCAGCACGATGACCGGCTTGCCGTCGGTCAGGTCGCCCGGGCCGGCGTTGAAGCGGCGGGTTTCATCAGGATTGCGGCCGCGAGTCGAGACGACCTCGCCGCGCTGCAGCAGGGCATCAGAGACATTGATCGCCTGGTCGAGCAGGCCGCCCGGGTTAAGGCGCAGGTCGAGGACGTAACCCTTCAGCTTGTCGGCCGGAACGGTGTCCTTGATCTTCTTGATGGCCTTTTCCATGTCGGGATAGGTCTTCTCGGTGAAGGAGATGATGCGGAGGTAACCCACATCGTCCTCGACGCGTGATTTGACCGCCTGGACGGCGACGACGTCACGGACGATCGTCAGCTCGATCGGCTTGTCGGCGCCCTTGCGGATCAGTGTCAGCTTGATAGGCGTGTTGACGGCGCCGCGCATCTTCTCGACCGCGTCTTCCAGCTTCAGACCACGCACGGACTGACCGTCGATCTCGGAGATGTAGTCGCCGGCGAGAACGCCGGCCTTGGCGGCGGGCGTATCGTCGATCGGGGTGATCACCTTGACGAGCTCGTCTTCCATCGTGACTTCGATGCCGAGGCCGCCGAACTCACCCTTGGTCTGGGTGCGCATGTCCTCGGCGTCCTTCGCATTCATATAGCTCGAATGCGGATCGAGCGAGGAAAGCATGCCGTTAATGGCATTCTCGATCAGCTTATCTTCGGCCGGCGGCGTGACGTACTGCGCGCGCACGCGTTCGAAGACGTCGCCAAATACCGAGAGTTCCTTATATGTAGAGGATCCGGCCGCTTCTGCCGGCACACCTGCCGAGTAAATGACGCTCATCGCGGTCGCACCCATCAATGCGCCGACCAGAACAAGAGAAGCCCTACGAATCATTGCGTGCCTTTCCAGTGTCCTTGGCGGTCCACCACGGTCGGGAATCGACCGGTTTACCGTCTTTTCGAAATTCAATGTAAAGCGTTGGCCGGTCCGTTTCCAGCGCCAATGCAGTTGCGCTTGCCACTCTTTTCGCTCCCATCACGGCGAGCGGCTCGCCGGAGAAAACGAATTTTCCCTGACGGGTATTGATCGTATCCATTCCCGAGAGAACCAGGTGATATCCATCGCCCGCGTCAAGAATGATCATCTGGCCGTAACTTCGGAAAGCGCCGGCGAAAACCACCAGGCCGTCTGCAGGCGCCGTCACCACGGTCTCCGGGTTGGTGGCGACCGTCATTCCCATGGCTTCGTGCCCGGTGCCGTCGGCATCGCCGAACTGGCGCAGGATATCGCCTGCCACCGGCAGCTCCAATTTGGCCCTCAATTCTCCGAAGGGATATGCGGGCGCAATGCGGTTTTTATCGGGCACGCCGCTCTCGGCCAGAGCCTTCGCCTGAGCCCGCTGCTCGTCCGTCAGGAGCTTGCGGTTCTCCTCGGCCTGGCGGGCGGCGGCAGCCGCGTCGCGCACCGAAGCGATCTCGGATTCCATCGAAGCGACGAGGCCTTCGAGGCTGGTCGCCTTGCCCGCAAGTTCCTCCGAACGTTTCCTTTCGGCCTGTAGTTCGGCGGCGTTGCTGCGGCTGAGCTTGTCGTTTTCGGCAAGCAGCAGGTCCATGCGCCGCTCTTCCTCAATACTGTCAGTCATCGTCGCCGTCAGGCCGGCTTTCTCGGCCGCACTTGCCGTCTGCAGCGCGGTAAGGCTTGCAAGGTCTGCGGCGAGCTTGTCGGTTTCCGTGCGGATGCCGGGCACGACGGCGCCGAGCAGGATGGCGCTGCGCACGGAAGCGAGCGCATCATCGGGAGTGACGAGCAAAGCCGGGGGCGGGTTGCGGCCCATGCGCTGGAGTGCGGCCAATACCTCGGCCAGCAAGCCGCGGCGCTCGTGCAGCGAACGGCGGATGCCATCCTGCTTGACGCCGAGATCGGCCAGCTTCTTCTCGCTTTCGAGGATCTGCTTCTCAAGCCCCTTGCGGCGGGCGGCGGAATCGATCAGCGCCTGGCGGATGCTCTGCGTGTTTTTTTCCAGATTGGCGATGCTTTGCTGGAGTTCACTCACCTTGTCCGAGGAAAGGGTGATTGATTTCGACAGGGTTTCGAGTTCGGCGCGGGTCTGATCGCGTTTGGCGGCAAGTTCAGCGGCCGGATCGGGTGGCGGCGGCTCGACTGCCGGCGGCTGCGCTGCAGATTGTGCCGCCTCGGACGCGGCTTCCTGGGCCCGGACGGTGAAGGTGTTTGCGGACACGACGACGGCGACACCAAAACCGGCCGCAAGTGCCGGCAGAATCATGCGGTGTCGCCTGGTTGGTGTCGTCGTCATGCGTGTCGGGGCACTCTCTCAAATCGCGCGGAGACTAAGCTGATTTGGCACACTTTGCCAGAAAGTTCGCAAGCGAACGGCCGGCCACACGAAACACGGCTGCGTGACAATGCGACGCATCGTCAAAGACTTGAGTTCCACGTGGAACATCTCAGACGCGGTGATAGGGATGGCCGGACAGGATGGTGACGGCGCGATAGAGCTGCTCGGCGATCAGCGTGCGGACGAGCTGGTGCGGCCAGGTCATTTTACCCAGGCAGAGCGTGGCGTCGGCGCGATCGTAGAGCGCGGGATCGAGACCGTCGGCGCCGCCGATTGCGATCGTCAACTCGCGTTTGCCCTGGTCGCGATAGGCGCCGAGCAGATTTGCGAAGGCCTCGCTGTCGAGCGCCTTGCCGCGTTCGTCGAGAAGAATAAGGACGCTGCCTTCGGCAAGCGATTTCAACAGCATCGCCGCCTCCTCGCGTTTGCGGGTCTCCGCATTCGAAGCGCGGCTTTCGGCGACCTCGGCAATACGGGCAAATTCGAGGCCGACCGCAGGGCCGACCTTGGCGAAACGGTCAAAATAACGAGCCGCAAGATCCTTTTCGGGGCCGGATTTCAGCCGTCCCACCGCAAAAAGACCAACGCGCATTCACCCGCTCCCGCTCGTGAGGCATTTGCGACGCACGAAGCGCGCCCACCGGCCGGCTCACGATGTTTCCCTGCCAGTTAATGCCACGTCTCAGGCGCCGGTCAGAATGCCGGACCGCCTGTCAGTGCCGTGTTTCTTCATCCATATCGGGAGCCGCCCACATCTTTTCGATGTTGTAGAACTCGCGGATTTCAGGACGGAACACATGCACGATAATGTCACCGGTGTCGATCAGGATCCAGTCGCCGCCCTCCTGACCTTCGACGCGGGCCGTACCGAAGCCTTCGTCCTTAAGATCGGTGAGCAGGTGGTCCGAGATCGCCATGACATGCCTGTTCGAGCGGCCGGAGACGACGATCATGTAGTCTCCCAGCGCCGATTTTCCGGCAATGTCGATGGTGACGATATCTTCGGCTTTGGAGTCCTCGAGGCTGGCGAGGACGGCTTCTAGGGCGCGGGCAGCGGCATCGGCGCCACGTTCTGCGCTCTTCGGGAGAACGGCGAGCGTTTTTCCCTTGGCGTGTACTGTTGTCAGTGCTTTCCCTTTCCTGGAATGACAAACCATGCACAACACGGGATCCGATCACGACCGGATCATGGTTAAGATAGGCATCAAACCATCAATGTTTCAAGACGTGCTAACGTACGGAGCGGCGGAAAATCCAATCTGGCGACCAAATTGAACACTATTGCTGCCCTCGCTGCTTGTCGGCGCGCTGTACAGTTTTAAGGCCGGAGCGTAAAGTGCCGGAAATTCCAACATCTGCAGATTCGAATGACCGATCCGGCCGCAAAAACACTCGTTCCCATCTTGCGAATCGGCTTCCCGGATGCGGATCGGCTTGGGCGCGGCAAGATGGAACTGCTAGAACACATCCGCGCGACCGGATCGATCTCCGCAGCCGGGCGAGCGATGGATATGTCCTATCGCCGCGCTTGGCTGCTGGTCAGCGAGATGAACCGGATGTTCTGCGAACAGGTGGTGGAATCGCAACGCGGCGGCCAGAAGGGCGGCGGTGCGGCGCTGACGCCGTTCGGCGAGCAATTGCTGGCGCGGTTTCGCCGGATGGAAAGCATTTTGCAAGCGAGCCTTGTCGAGGACCTTGCCTGGCTTGAAGCAAAGCGCAGCCCGCGGCAGGGCGAACAGGGCTGATCAGGACTCCAGGGCAACCGTCTTGATGACGGCGAAGACGGTCTTGCCGGGTCGAAGGTCGAGGCGCTCGCAGGAGAGCGCGGTGATGCGCGAGAGAATGCTATCGCCGCCGCAGTCGAGCCGGATTTCAACCGTTCCGTCCGCATCCTGAACTAGCTGTTCGATCCTGCCTTCGACAATGTTGAGGGCACTGAGCCCCTCCGGTCTTGCTGTCGCCAGCATGACGTCGCGCGACGGGATGCGGATGCGGACCGGCCTGCCGGGCGCGAGTGCCGCGCCGGGTATATGCAGCCGGCCGGATTTGAGGGCGACGGTCGAGAGGTGGTGACGCGCGTCGAAGCTTTCGACGATGCCTTGCAGCAGCGCGCCCGCTTCTTTCCGGTCAAAGGCCGCAGAGGCGCGGCTCAAAATGTCGACGGCCAGGCCGACCGCCTCGACCCTGCCGTCGCGCATGACCACCACTTTGTTTGCGAGCCGCGCCACCTCGGCGATCGAATGGCTGACATAGACGATCGGGATTTCGGTGTGATCGCGCAATCGCTCGAGATAGGGCAGGATCTCGGCCTTGCGCGCCTCGTCGAGGGCGGCCAGCGGCTCGTCCATCAACAGCAGCCGGGGCGAGCAGAGAAGGGCGCGGCCGATCGCGACCCGCTGCTTCTCGCCGCCGGAAAGTTTGGCGGGGCTGCGATCCAGCAGCGTCTCGATGCCGAGCAGGTCGACGACGTGATCGAAGCTCTCGCCGCGTGCAGGTCTTGGTGGCGCGAACCAGCGGCCGTACGAAAGGTTGGCGCGGACGCTGAGATGCGGGAACAGCCGCGCCTCCTGGAAGACATAACCGAAATGACGGCGGTGTTTCGGAACGAAGCGGCCGGCTTTGGTTTCGGTCAGGGTTTCGCCGTCAAAGATGACGCGGCCCTCGTCCGGGCGGGCGAGGCCGGCAATGATGCGGATCAGTGAGGTCTTGCCGGAGCCGGAGCGTCCGAACAGCGCGGTCACGCCGCCTTCGGAGGTGAAGGCGGCGTCGAGAAGAAAGGCACCGAGCCTGTGTTTTGCCTCGACGATCAGCGTCATTCCGGATCGATCCTTCGACCGGCGAAACGCGCGAGGAACTCAGAGGCGAGCAGGGCGGTCATGGAAATGATCACGGCGACGAGCGTCAGGCGCAGCGCACCGGCATCGCCGCCGGGCACCTGGGTAAAGGTGTAGATGGCGGACGACAAGGTCTGGGTCTCGCCGGGAATGTTGGAGACGAAGGTGATTGTCGCGCCGAATTCGCCCATCGCCTTGGCGAAGGACAGGATCATGCCGGTGATGATGCCGGGCAGGGTCAGCGGCAGCGTAACCGTCAGAAAGACCAGGATCGGTCCGGCCCCCAGCGTTCCGGCGGCCTCCTCGAGTTTGCGGTCGACCGCCTCGATCGACAGGCGGATGCTGCGCACCATCAGCGGAAAGGCCATGACGGCGCAGGCGAGTGCCGCACCCGTCCAGCGGAAGGAAAAAACGATGCCGAAATACTGGTCGAGCAGGCTGCCGATCGGTCCACGGCGGCCGAAGAGGATGAGGAGAAGAAAACCGGTGACAACAGGGGGCAGGATCAGCGGCAGGTGAACAATGCCGTTCAGCACCGACTTGCCCCAGAAACGGCCGCGGGCAAGCAGCAAAGCGACCATGATGCCGAGGGGCAGGCTCGCCAGCATGGCGACGACCGAGACGCGCAGGCTGAGCAGGATCGCCGTCCATTCTTCATCGCTCAGGCCGAACATATCCAAACGCAGTTGTCTCCCTGGAATCCGGTGTCACCCGGTTGCCCCTCATCCGCCTGCCGGCACCGCCGGGGTCGAGCCACGGGTCTCGACCCGTCCTTCGGACCCCCGCTCGCGGGCGAAGGGGAGCAGCCGCAACCCTTCCGTCCGGCGCCAACGTTTCGCTGGGCACGTCCCTCGCCCCGTTTACGGAGAAAGGGCTAGGGTGAGGGGCAGCTTCACGGTAAGCTGTCACCATCGATTCCGCAATCAATTCAGCCCATCATTTCAAGACAGTAAATCCCTCCGCCGTGAAGAAGCCGGCTGCCTTGCCGGATTTCAGGAAGTCGAGATAGGCTGCGGCGTCCGGATTCTTGCTATCGGCAAGAATGGCGACCGGATAGATGATCGGCGGGTGGGAATCGGCCGGGAAGGTGCCGACGATGGCGACACCCTTATCGGCTGTCGCGTCCGTCTGGTAGACGATGCCATAGTGCGCCTCGCCGCGGGAGACCAGGGCAAGGGCGGCGCGCACGCTTTCGGCGCCGGCGACCTTGGTTTCGACCGATTTCCAGACACCGAGCTTTTCGAGCGCGGCCATGGCGTATTTGCCGGCCGGAACCGATTTCGGCTCACCCATGGCCAGCTTGCCGGCACCGAGCAGAGCGGCAAGATCGAAGCCTTGCTTGATCTCGACCGGTTTAGCCTTGTCCTTTTCGGCAACGAGCACGATCCGGTTTCCGAGCAGGTTGGTGCGGCTGTCGGTCTTGATCAGGTTCTTCTTGGCGACGTAATCCATCCAGTCGAGGTCGGCCGAGATGAAGATATCGGCAGGGGCCGCGTTTTCGACCTGTTTGGCGAGCGCGCCGCTTGCCGCATAGGAGGCGACGGCTTCCTTGCCGCTCTCCTTGGCCCAGGCAGCATTGGCGGCATCAAGCGCGTCCTTGAGGCTTGCTGCGGCAAAGACGGTCAGCTTTTCGGCGGCTTCTGCCGGTGTCGGCAGCGTTGCCGCGCCAAGCCAGAGAGCCGCGATTGCGGCGGTTGCCAGTTTCATGCATTGGCGGCGGTTCTGCATGATTCTATCCCCAGGCTTCGAAATATCTCAACGAATATAACGATGCTCGGGTTTTGGCCAGGGATATATCCAGGGAAATATAACCGTATTGACTGGTGATGAGGATCCAAGCGTTCATGAAGCGCATGGCTGTTCCGAGAACAGGAGATTTGGCGGCACTGATATGCTTGGGAAAGCCGACGACAAACCGCAAGACCCGCGGTGACAATGTCCATTTTCGCCCGTCTTGCCGATAAAATCGGCAGCAGTCGCAGCCTTTCGGCCTCAGTGTTGCATCGCCAGCATTGCTGCATTGCACAAATCGATATTCACCTTCCTCAGGAATATGGTACAAGACACTCATCGAAACGGCTTTCTCCTCCTCCCATAAGCCGTTCGACAGGATCGACAACACTCCTCCTCCCAGTTGTCGATCGAGTTTATAAGCCCGACGGATCTCCTCCCCCGTCGGGCTTTCTCGTTTCTGGGATTTCCCTGAAAATCAGCCTATTTGACTGCGCCCGGCAACGCGCCGTTGCGGATCGCCGTCGAGCTCAGGCCGGACCGCGGGCCATGGATGAACGTCCAGGCCGGCGCCGGTTTCTTCCAGAGGACGCGCGCGTCATCCTCGTCGATGCGGGCGAAATCGTAGGTCCGCGTCATCTTCGAGGAGAGATAGGAGAGCGTGGCGCCGGGGCGGTCGATCACGGCGATCGGGAAGGTGCGGGCGATCTCCTGCCACTTCTGCCATTTGTGAAAGGTCTGCAGGCTGTCGGCGCCCATGATCCAGATGAAATGCACATGCGGATTGCGGGCCTTGATGCGGGCCAGCGTATTGGCGGTGTAGCTGACGCCGAGCGTCTGTTCGAAGGCGGTGACCTTGATGCGCGGATCGGCAGCCACACGCTCGCTTTCGGCAATGCGTTCCGCCAGCGGTGCGAGCTGGTTGCGGCTCTTCAGCGGATTGCCCGGGGTCACCATCCACCAGAGCTGGTCGAGGCCGAGCCGCTTGATGGCGATCTCGGCGACAAGCGCGTGGCCCTGATGCGGCGGATTGAACGAACCGCCGAACAGGCCGACGACCATGCCGCGTTCGCTGTGCGGCATGCGGAGATAGCGCCGATCGAGATTTTCCGTCGTCACGTCAAGGTCGGGTCTGTCCGGCACCGCGCACCCGGTATTTGAAGGAGGTGAGCTGCTCGACGCCGACGGGGCCGCGCGCATGCATTTTGCCCGTAGCGATGCCGATCTCCGCGCCCATGCCGAACTCGCCGCCATCGGCAAATTGCGTCGAGGCATTGTGCAGGAGGATCGCCGAATCGACCTCGGTGAAGAAACGCTCGACCACCGCGGGGTCTTCGGCGATCACGGCCTCGGTGTGGTTCGACGAATAGGTCTGAATATGGGCGATCGCCCCCGATATGCCGTCGACGACGGCGACCGAAATGATCGCGTCGAGATATTCGGTCGTCCAGTCCTCCTCGGTCGCCGGCTTGATGCCGGGGGCGACCTTCAGCACCGTCGCGGAGCCGCGGATCTCGCAGCCGGCTTCGGCGAGGACCTCGAGCAGCGGCGTCAGATGCGTGCCGATCACAGCGCCATCGACGAGCAGGGTTTCGGCCGCGCCGCAGATACCGGTGCGGCGCATCTTGGCATTGACGACGATCTGCTTCGCCATCTCGATGTCGGCGGAAGCATCAACATAGATGTGGCAAAGGCCTTCGAGATGGGCAAAGACCGGCACGCGGGCCTCGCTCTGCACGCGGGCCACCAGGCTTTTGCCGCCGCGCGGCACGATGACGTCGATTGCGCCGTCCAGACCGCGCAGCATGGCGCCGACGGCAGCGCGATCGGTGACCGGAACGAGCTGGATAGCACGCTCTGGAAGTCCTGCCGCCTTCAGGCCGTCCACGAGGCAGGCATAGATAGCCTGCGATGAACGACGTGAATCCGAACCGCAACGCAGGATCACGGCATTGCCGGCCTTGACGCAGAGGGCGCCGGCATCCGCCGTGACGTTCGGCCGGCTTTCGAAGATGACGCCGATGACCCCGAGCGGCGTGCGGACGCGCTCGATCTTCAGGCCGTTCGGCCGGTCCCAGGCGGCGATGACTTCGCCGACCGGATCGGCAAGGGCGGCGATGGCGCGAATCCCCTCGGCCATCTCGGCGATGCGCTTGTCGTTCAGCGTCAGCCGGTCGACGAAGGAGGCAAGCGTCTCGCTGCCTTCGATCTCCTTCAAGTCTTTGGCATTCTCGGCAAGAATATGGGCGCTGTTGGCCAGGATGGCATCGGCCATGCCGTGCAAGGCGCGGTTCTTCGCCTCGGTGGATGCGAAGCCCAACGGTCGTGCGGCAGCCTTCGCCTTGCGGCCGATGTCGTTCATCAGCGCGTCAATGTCAGGGCTTAGCGCAACGGTATCAGGCATGGGCCGCGTCCTTCTTCTGCCTTTCCAATTTCTGTCTGATCTGTGTGGTCATCACCATGTCGTCGCGATGGACCATGGCGGCGCGGCCGGCATAACCGAGGATTGCCGCGATTTCGGCCGACTTGCGGCCGGCGATCCGGCGGGCGTCCTCGGCATCGTAGCTCACAAGCCCGCGGGCGATCTCGCGGCCTTCAGGACCGACGATCGCCACCGTATCGCCACGGCTGAAGAGGCCGGAAACGCTGCGCACGCCGGCGGGAAGCAGGCTCTTGCCGGCCCCAAGGGCGGTGACGGCGCCGTCATCGACATGCAACTCGCCGGCCGGCTGCAACTGGCCGGCAATCCAGGTTTTGCGGGCAGTTACCGGCGTGCCCGACGGCGCGAACCAGGAGGAACGGGCGCCGTTTTCGATTGCCAACAGGGGACTGTCGGTCTTGCCGGAGGCGATGATCATGGCGCAGCCCGAGGTCGTGGCGATCTTGCCGGCATCGATCTTGGTGCGCATGCCGCCACGTGAAAGCTCGGAAGCGGCACCCCCGGCCATCGCCTCGATGTCAGGGGTAATTTCGGCGATCGTCTCCAGGAAGGTCGCATTCGGATCGAGGTGCGGCGGCGCGGTATAAAGGCCGTCGATGTCGGAGAGAAGAATGAGCAGATCGGCGCCGGTCATGGTCGCGACGCGGGCGGCCAGGCGATCATTGTCGCCATAGCGGATTTCGCTGGTCGCGACCGTGTCGTTTTCGTTGATGATCGGCACGGCGCCGATTTTCAAAAGCTGGTTGATGGTGGCGCGCGCATTGAGATAGCGGCGGCGCTCTTCGGTATCGCCGAGGGTCAAAAGGATCTGGCCGGCGACGATCTCTTCATGCGACAGGCTTTCCGACCAGGCACGCGCGAGCGCGATCTGGCCGACGGCGGCGGCCGCCTGGCTCTCCTCGAGCTTCAGCGCGCCGGAGGGCAGGTCGAGCACCGAGCGGCCGAGCGCGATCGCGCCCGAGGAAACGACGAGCACATCGATCCCCTTGGCCTTCAGTCCCGCAATGTCGGCGCACATGGCGTCGAGCCAGGCCTTTTTCAGCCCGGCCTTGCGGTCGACGAGGAGGGCCGAGCCGATCTTGATGACGATGCGGCGGTAGCGGCCGAGCGGCTTACGGTTGGTCATCGGCCCCATCCTCGCCCGTGTCCTCTTCGGAGACGATCATGTCGCGATGCCTGAGCTTCGGCACCTTGGCCGGCTTTTCCTCGGCATTTTCTTCGACGATGATATCGCGCAGCGCCCGCAGGACCTCGGTCATGCCCTTGCCGGTGACGGCCGAAATCTGGAATGGCGTCTTGCCGCAGGCCTTGGCCAATTCCTTCGTCTTCTTCTTCAGTTCGGCCTCGTCGAGCACGTCGATCTGCGACAGCGCCACAATCTCCGGCTTGTCGGTGAGATCGTTGCCATAGGCTTCGAGTTCGTGCTTGACCGTCTTATATGCTTTGCCCACCTTTTCCTCCTGGGCGGAGACGAGATGGAGCAGCACGCGGGTGCGCTCGACATGGCCGAGGAACCGGTCGCCGATGCCTACGCCTTCATGGGCGCCTTCGATCAGGCCGGGAATGTCGGCAAGAATGAATTCCCGTTCGTCGATGGTGGCGACGCCGAGATTGGGATGCAGCGTGGTGAAGGGATAGTTGGCGATTTTCGGCCGGGCGCGGGTGACGGATGCCAGGAAGGTCGATTTGCCGGCATTGGGCAGGCCGACGAGACCGGCATCGGCAATCAGCTTCAGGCGCAGCCAGATGGTCTTTTCCTCACCGGGCAGGCCGGGATTGGCCCAATCCGGCGCCTGATTGGTCGAGGTCTTGAAATGGGCGTTGCCGAAGCCGCCATTGCCGCCATGGGCGAGGCAGTAACGTTGACCTTCGACGGTGAGGTCGCAGATCAGCGTTTCCCGGTCTTCCTCGAAGATCTGGGTTCCCACAGGCACTTTGAGCGTCACGTCGCTGCCATTGGCGCCGGTGCGGTTCCTGCCCATGCCATGGGTGCCAGTCGTCGCCTTGAAATGCTGCTGGTAGCGGAAATCGATCAGCGTATTGAGGCCGTTGACCGTCTCCACCCAGACATCGCCGCCGCGTCCGCCGTCACCGCCGTCGGGGCCGCCGAACTCGATGAATTTCTCGCGCCGGAAGGAGACGCTGCCCGCGCCGCCGTCTCCGGATCGGATATAGACCTTTGCTTCGTCGAGAAATTTCATTTTACTTCCAGTATCCGGTGGCAGTTGGACGGCCCGTCTTGGCCCATTCGATATAGGCGGTTCCGACGGAGGTCAAAGATTATCGTGAATTTTGCGAGCTATAACATACAGTACGGCTTCGGTCTCGACGGCAGATACGATCTCCCGCGCATTGCCCGGAGCCTCGAAGGCGCCGATATCATCGCGCTGCAGGAGGTGACCCGCGGCTTCTCGCGCAACGGTTTTGCCGACATGGTCGCCGGTATTGCCGCCCTCTTTCCCCACCATTTCTGGGTGTATGGGCCGGCCTGCGACCTGCATGTCGAGGCTGTTCACGGCAAGTCCGCGCCGGCACCGGGCAGGCGTTTTCAGTTCGGCAATATGGTGCTGTCGCGCTGGCCGATCGCCTCGACCCGGACGCTGCTTCTGCCGCGCAGCCGCACGATCGGAAAGATCAACCCGCAGCGCGGCGCGACCGAGGCGGTCATCACAGTGCCCGGGGGCGCGATCCGCGTCTACTCCGTCCATCTCGACCACGTTTCTCCCGACGAACGCATCCGCCAGCTGCAATTCTGAACGCGCATATCAATGCTTTCGTCCAGGAGGGCGGGTCGCTGACTGGGGCGGCCGAATTCGATCTGCCGGAGCCGCCGCTGCCGGAAGATTACGCTATTCTGGGCGATTTCAACATGGAGCCGGAATCGCCGGAATATTGCGCGCTTGCCGGTGCTGCCGGCGGGTATTACGGCCGCGTCGCCAGGATAGGCACGCCGGTCGACGCCTTCGCGGCGCTCGAAGCCTACCGCCCCGAGAGCTACAGCTGGATGGATCCCGAGGACCACGGCAAACGCATGCATCTCGATTATTGCTTCGTCAGTTGCGGCCTCGTCAGCCGGTTGAAATCCGCCCGGATCGACATCCAATCCGTCGGCTCCGATCATTTCCCGCTCTGGGTCGAAATCGGCGAGTGACAGAGACGCCGCCGGTGGCGGCGTCTCTGTTTCTCAATTGGTTGAGAGCATGATGTTGTCCGAAAACCGCTCACACTTTTCGGCATCCTGCTCCGTCAGGCCACCTTCCGCGGTTGCAGCATGCCCGGCTGCAGCACGGTTTCGATGTGCGACACCATGGTGTTGCGGGCGAAACAATAGATTTCGCCGCAACCCGTCATGCGGAACCCGAGCTTTTCCTGCAGCCGCAGCGACGCCGGGTTGTCGGCGAAGACGCCGGAATGGATCGGCGTCTCCGGCATGCGGCGCAAGAAGCGCTCGATGATCGCCACCACCGCCTCGCTCATATAGCCGCGCCGCCAGTAGTAGCGGTTCAGCCAGTAGCCGAGGTGCCAGCGGCCGTGGCGCAGCTCGATCGAGACGTTGCCGATATGGACATCGTCCTGACCGGTGATCGCGAGCGACCAGTCGGACAGGGTGCCCGAGGTGACCGGCATCAGCCAGTCCAGCGCATCCTGCCGGTCGAACGGCGCGGGAACGCGGGACAACATGCGCGTGACCGCGAAATCGGAAAGCGATTCCGCGATCGCAGGCGCATCGCTTAGCCGGTGGGGGCGGAGCGTCAGCCGGGCGGTCGAGATGACAGGGGCGGGACCGGGCATCATCGGCCCGGTGTTCGGCCTTTGCAGCGCGGTCGTGCTCATGCGATGTTCCCCCAGCTTCTCAGCGACATCCAGGTCTTGCGGTCGAGCCTGTACCATTCGACAGGCACGTTGCTGCCGAGCGCCAGCGAGGCGGCAAGCCCCGAGCCCTGGAACTGGAAGCCGCACTTCTGGATGACGCGCCGCGAGGCGACGTTCATCACCCGGCAGCGGGCGTCGATCTGGTCGACGTCCTGACGGGTCCTGAACACCATATCGACCAGGGCATGGCAGGCCTCGGTCGTATAACCCTGGTTCCAATAGGGCTCACCCAGCCAGTAGCCGATCTCGACGGTCTTGCCGTCGGTATGCGGTTCCACGCCGCAGCAGCCGATAAAGGCGCCGTTTTCCGCTTTGGTGATGGCATAGACGCACTTACCAATCTCGCCATTTCGCGTACGCCAAACAAAGTCGGCGGCATCATTGGCGGTATAAGGGTGCGGCATACGCGATACCATGGTGGCGACTTTGGCGTTGTTGGCGAGATGGGCAAGGGCGTCGATGTCTTCTTCGTGGGGCGCGCGCATGACGAGCCTTTCCGATAACAAGACAGGGCAATCGGTCCTTAACCGTTCCGGCCTCAGCCGTTCTATGGAAGACCGCTGGTCTTCCCGGGGAGACCGTGATTGGTCTGCCCTCAACAATTCGCCTTGCATGTTCAGTCCTCCTGTTTGGACAAAGAAAAAGGGGAGATGGCGCCCCATCTCCCCTGTTTTCTGGACTGAACCTGGTACGGCCAGCCGGGTCGATGAGACGCCGGCTGTTTTTGAGCGCTACCGGCTTATTCCGCTGCTTCCGCTTTCGGCATGACAGACACGTAGACGCGACCGTTGGCCTTCGTTCGGTAGTCCACATTGCCGGCGGTAAGTGCAAAGATCGTGTGATCCTTGCCGAGGCCGACGTTGGAACCGGGATGCCACTGCGTACCGCGCTGACGCACGATGATGTTGCCTGCGATGACGGCTTCGCCGCCGAACTTCTTCACGCCAAGGCGCTTGGATTCGGAATCGCGACCGTTGCGCGAGGAACCGCCAGCTTTTTTATGTGCCATTGGAGTTCTCCTTTAAACCTGAAACCCGTTGATCTTACTTGGCCGCCACGATGTCCGTGATACGGACGACCGTGTGATGCTGGCGATGGCCGCGCGAACGCTTCGAATTCTGACGACGGCGCTTCTTGAAGGCGATGACCTTCTTGCCGCGGTTCTGTTCGACGACTTCCGCCTTGACGGAGGCGCCGGCAACGAAGGGCGCACCGATCGCCGCGTCGGCGCCTTCGCCGATCACGAGGACTTCGGTAAATTCAATGGAGTCGCCAGCGGATGCTTCAAGCTTCTCGATGGTCAGCACGTCATTGGCTGCCACTCGGTACTGCTTACCGCCGGTCTTGATGACTGCGAACATTTTTTATCCTTTCATGTTCGTTCCGGCGCTCCCCGCATCGGAGCAGGTGGCCGTCTTTTTATCAGTCTAGGTTAAGCAGGGATTTCAGGGAGCTAGCCCGGAATTCTGGTCTGCCGGTGAAACCCCGCGCAAGCGCGAGGCGGGCAAGGGGCGGACTACTCCACTCCTATTGCGGATGCGGGATACGCGAGTGACGGAAAGGTGTCAAGGCAAAAGGATGGAAAAGCTTGAGATTTCGGCTTGCCAACCTGTCATAGGCCCGTTATGAGAACGCCCGCGCCGAACAAGCGCCGACCTGACCGCGGAGAGGTGGCAGAGTGGTCGAATGCACCGCACTCGAAATGCGGCATACCTGCAAGGGTATCGTGGGTTCAAATCCCACCCTCTCCGCCATCATGGATCTTGGTCTATAAGGCTCCCCCGCGAACTCGCACCTGTCTCGAGTCTTGATTCCGTGCTCCAAATTGATGAGGGCCACACTCTCGGCACGTCAAGGCAGTTTGCCTTCGCTAAATGTTTACAACCGAGTCCGCTCTGTGCCAAACCTTGGCAACTTCACGGAGCAATTCTCAATGCCGCATCTTGACCGCCAGGCGCTGCTTTGGAGCCTTGAGCACATCACTGCGCACGGCGATACAGACATTTTCCCCTATCCCTTTGAGTTCGAGTTTTTGCGTGAGAGGAAAGAGGAGATAGTGAATGCTCTCGCGGCCGAGAACACAGTGACCTTTAGACCCCTCAGTTCTCTCGATTCGCTCGTCCCTAAGAGCCGTCATGGCTTCCGCGTTGCGCATCAGCTGTATCCAACAGACGCAATCTTCCTGCTAGCGGCTACCGCGTCTATTGGCGCGCAAATTGAAACTGCGCGTGGCCCGGCGGATGCGCGACCAGGTTTCTCGTATAGATACCAACCTGGCGACAACTTCAAAATGTTCGCGGATGATTGCCGTTACAGCAATTGGCTATGGACGCAATTTGGCCAGGTTCAATTTGCTGAAGAAGGCGACTTCACTTGCGTAATCGAGGCTGACATCTCCGATTTCTATCAAAGGATTTATCATCACCGTCTGGAAAACAATTTGAGAGAAGCTGCAGGAGAAACAACAGAAACACGAATGATCATGGCGTTTCTTCGCGACATCCGAGCAAGGCAGTCATTTGGGATACCGGTAGGCGGAAATGCTTCAAGGCTCCTTGCGGAACTAGCCCTTGTAGACATCGATAGAGCACTGGTCGGCGAAGGGTATCTGGTTTCACGGTATGTCGATGATTTCCGCATTTTTATCCGGACGGGGCAAGATCCGTATGATGCGTTGGCATTCCTCGCGGACAGCTTGTGGGCCGGCGAAGGGCTCTCATTAGCTACATCTAAAACGCGTGTAATTGCCTTTCAAACCTATCGTGAAGATCTTCAATTATTGAGTGGTGAAGATGCAGACCAAGCAGAGGCATCTGCAGTGGAGCACCTCCTTTATACGATTTACGAGTCGGAAGACAGCACGGAGCCTTTAGCCCAACTGGCTAACATTGACCTTGTCGCAACGATCTCCGAAGAGATTGAAAAGGAATTCTGGGATCTCGGCATGATCCGAGTGCTCCTCAGAGCTATGAAGTTGACCAGAGATCCGGCGTCTGTCCAATTCATCCGTGACAACTACGATCGTCTGATTCCCTTCGCAAAGGAGCTTATCTTACTCATGGAGGAGCTGAAGGTGGACGGTCAGATATCGTTCCAGGATATGGAAACATCTATCGTAGATCTGATCCTGAGCCCGGCAATTCGTCACCTTCACGTCACCAGGGCATGGCTTCTAGAGGTATTTGTTAGAGGCGTTATAGACATAGGAGCAGTGCAGGCGCGCCGACTGGAAGTTTTGAATCATACGCTGGATCAACGTGCCTTGTTTCGAATTAGAGCAAGGTTAGGCGAAATTCACTACTTTCGTCAGCGTAAGGCTCGTATTCACGAACTAACACCGTGGCTGCAGCCCGCCTTCTTATATTCTGCGGCATGCTTGCCGGCGGAAGAATATCGAACCTGGCTTGGCAATATTCGACTAAACCTAAATTTCCCCTTATCGTCGCTCTTTGTCGATTGGGCTCGCGCTCGCAGGTGAACTCTTATGACCAGGCCACGGAATTATTCGGCCCACTCAAATTTCACCTTAAGCCCGTTCAAGTTGCGGTAAGGGATAGCGCCACAGTGTTGAAGCATTCCAACCACTATGCCGGGGTGGATCTCAACTTGTTGGGCGAAGGCCTTTACTGCCATCTCAGATCGCGGATTGGTTTTCTTAAAAGCTGCGAACTTAGCTCTACCCACTAGCTTTTCTTCGGCCCAGGAATCAGCTTCGTTCTCTACTCCGTCGCCCTCGCCGCCCTTATCATCAGCGAACGCTCGTCCCTTATGAAGCGTTATGTGAGCGGCTTCATGGAAGAATGTCCACCAGAAGTGGTCATTACTCTTCATTCGCAGGGACATCTGAATGATTGCTCTGTCGCCCTCGAGCCATCGCGCGGAACCGAATAGGCAGGTCTTCGAAATTGGCTTCTCAAGCACCAACGCCACGCCAGCTCTACGGCATAGATCCACCATGCGGGGATAGAAAATCTTTGGTTCGCTCGTTGTGAGCTTACGGATTTCGAGCACAGCGTTCGCAAACTTTTCGGCGTCGAACGTCGGCAGATTCATCCCACGCGCCTTCTTCTCTCCGAGGAGCAGCCACGCAGCAACGTGATATTGGCTGGTCTCGAAGGCCTTAGATTGTCTATGATGGACAGCTAAATTTGCCCATCTGGCACCGAAAGCATGGGGGGTTCCGACGGCAAAGAACTCTAGCAGGGAACTAAGAAGTCGGCCGTTATCATTGGTCGCGGGCAGTGCACCCCGATCTTTAAGTTCCTTGATTGGGAACTTGGAAAGAACTTGATCCGCATCTGCCAGTGCCCGATTGTTTTCGGCCTTGGCTTCATGGAGATCCCACTTAGCCTGTAAACCCGTCCAGATGCTCGCCTTTAAACCAAGAACGCGTTCTAGTTTCAGTGCCGTGTCTGCCGTCACCGGGTTGGTGCCGTTGATAATAGTGCTGACATGCTTCGGGCTCATGTCCGCGAGCCTGGAAAATTCGGCTTGGGACCACCCGCGATCCTCAAGATACTCAGCAAGATGTTCGCCTGGATGAGTTGCCCAATCTGGCGCCCAGTCTTCCTTCTTCGCTACAGTAACCATCGCATAATCCCATCGCCATTCATTGCTTGAAAGGTCATATGGCATCAATGGTAGTCAACAATACCGCGAATCCGAATCGCGACAACGGCGGCACGGTCTATGCCACCGTCATCACGTATCGGGACCGGGTCATGATCCGGCTCAAAAATCAGCCGCCAGTTCCCAGTGATAGCTACCGCGAAACAACCAGTCCATTCGCCATCGAGCTGATGGCATCGATCTGGCGATTCAGTCGGGACCTCGCTAAAATTGTTTGCCTGTTCCAGCACTGCTAACCGCATTTTCAAGCGGCCGGCACGATCACCGTATGCCTTCCTTAACTCCTTGTCAGACTCCAGCTGACGTCGAAGTTTGCCACTCGCAAAATCGATTTTCATCAGCCTGCCCGTTACCCAATAAGTAATAGAATCGGAATCGTTACGCAATAGGTAACACAAGGCGACAATAGATTAAAGTTTACGATCCGCGGAGTGCCGGGTTATCCTTGGCGACTCAACAGGGGGCATCCTACGTGCGACAGCCGTAGAGATCATATGGCCGCAATCAGAAAGCTCAGAGCTCGCTGGCAAGCACAGGTTGTGTCGCAAACGCCCACTGATTCTATTGAGCCTTGTCTATTATCTCCTGACCCCTCTCGTTGAGAGTCTCGAACTTGTGCACGCCAGACAAGTTCGCAGCGCCACCAAAGATCACGATCACGCTAACGATGAATGTTGAGAACGCCTGCAGAGCGGTGCCATTGAAGAGCCACCACACAGTCGCGAGCCATGCGATCACGATGACGACGATCGCGATGACGAGATAGGGCAGGAAAGGGATTTGATCCCAGAGCGTGTAGAGCGGATAGAGGTATGCGAGTGCGACAACGATGGCGAGGATTACTTTGAACATGCAGAGAAGCTCCGGTGATAATGCGGCACGCATAACGCGCTCGCTTTAAGATATTCACCCAGAGTTGCTTAGACTTCTAGAGATGTCCGAGGAGGACAGCGCCATCGCTCTTTGGGTGGAACGGATACGTGCCGGGATAATCCTTGGCACCTCTTCAGGGGCATCCTACGCGTGACTTTCAATATCGGTTGGAGATCACATGGCGACGATCCGAAAGTTTAGAGGACGCTAGCAGGCAGAGGTCCGCCGGCGCGAATGAAGCCCACTCCAAATCCTTCGGCAACTTGACGCCGAGAAGTGGGCACGCGATCTTGAGCCCCCCAGACCTGCTACGACGTCACGAGCTCGTTCATCGGACAACGATTGGTCTCAGCCGGCAGGAAATCGCCCCGTTGTGCCCTAAGCGGCTGCACGATGCTCAGTCTACCATGTTGTATTAGAGCGCTAGTGCCCTAGTTGCCTCATCGAGCCGGGCACTACTCTGTTGGCCCGAGCCAATGCTCTTCGATTTTCCATAGAGCGCCATTGGTTACCAGCCGGATTTTGTCGATTGTATTCTCGTAATCATCCGAGCTAAAATTCGACCATCCCTTTGAGAATTGTTGACGCCAGAAGTCTGCATTTCCTCCAATATCCTTTGAGGCAAGGCTTGTCAGAAGCAACCGGTCGATCGGCGGATGGAGAGCATTGACCTTCGACTGAGTCTGGGAATCGGCGGCTTCTAGTCCCGCTCCGGAGAGAAACATAGATTTGAGATACACATTTATCAGTTTCGCAGCGACCCCATGCGTGAAGCGTTCCGGATCTATTTTCAGAACTCCGATTGCCGCATGGCACACAGCCGCACGTAGGGCTCTATGGGCCTTATCGAAATTATGTGATGGGAGATCGGCCCACTGCACGAACTTCGACAGCTCTGACCGCTCAATGATCAGTAGGCCCTCGCTTCTCGTGAAGCGACATTTCTTCGAAGCACGCGCGGCCGTTACCGCCGCCCAAGCCGCGAACCGCTTTCGATGAATATCGACGTCGTAGTGGGACAACTATGCAGATCTCCGGCAGATCGAGTTTGAAAGGTAAGAGCTGCTGCAGGAATTCGCCGGCTCTGACCTCTATCCCGAACTACGGAAAACGCCGGCTCCATTTTCTCTATGCGTGTGTCGAGATATTATAATCAGCAGCGTCCGAATTGGAGGGATCCCGAAAAGGCGCCAGAATGGGATTAAAGTGCTGAAACACATCCGCAGCGAAGGCTTCCAATGTCTTGGAGATCATTAAGGTGATATTCTCGACATCAATATCATCACTCTCATTCGCCTTGAAAAGATCACGTTTTGCGAGGCACATCCAATCTCTGCCTGCTCGCGCGGTTGGTCGATGAAGTCGATGCTTATCGAGAGCTGAAGCGTATTCCTCCCGCTCGCTGCCGACGCCAGGTCCCAAATACAGATAGGCGACTAGCTTCAGCCCTTCTCGCTTCAGTTCAAGCAAAATTAGTCGCTTCGACTCCGTCCACCTTGACGTCTTAAAGCCGCGAAGATTGTCCCATCCCTCAAACGCAAAGCGCATGATGCTGGCTTGATCGCCATCATTCAGAAGCCGCCGGCTGGGGCCGCTCATACGGATTGCAATTTCTTGTCGCTGGTCCCTAAGAGCTGCGAAGAGGTTTCCAACCGCATCCGGTCGATGGTCTGCCAAAAATGCCAGGGCTTCACTATGCCTCGACCAAAGTTTACGAGCTAGTTCGTTCAGTCTCTCGTCGTCCAAATGGTGTCTCCTGAGCATTCTGAGATAAGCTTGAAGTAAACGCGCTCCAGATACTTCCGTAGATATAATTGCGGTCTCGAGTGCCTGGGCCAGATCTGCGAGCTGCAAGGACGACCAGTGCGCGAGGTCATCAGGTTCCTCCTCGTTCTTCGTTAGAAAAATACAGACATGAGCCCACCCATTTGATTGCTTCCACGTGTCCTCTACAATCGCACGATAGCGTTTGAGCTGCTCTCTGCCTTGGGAAGACTCGATTTTCAGCTCGATTGGAATGATCAACTTCGCGGAGTGCAGAATTATAAGGAGATCGATGTTTCGCCACTCGCGGCGGATTTCTGCGTCCTGTAAATCGAGAAGGTGCACGTCCAAAGGTTTCAGGGCGGCGACATGCTCGCGCACAGAGACGTTTCTTGCGGCTGCGAGCAAGAAGTTTCGCAATATCTCCGTATTGAACCCGTGAGGGCGAAGAGGGTCAAGCAAGTAGGCGAGCAGGTTTCCGTGCCTTATCTCTGATCTTACCATCCCCAGCGCTTCGAACGGACAGAAGGTATCGAATTCCGACTCAAGCTGAATGAAGTCTCTATCGTCAACAATGAGCCGTTCGATCTGGTTTTCGATTTCCATCTACCACTCCGCGAATCTTTCTGGAAAGAACACTACAAACAAGTGGCGTTCGCAAGTCTCGAACTGGTGGTCGGGATAATCCTTGGCTCCCTTGCCGGGGCATCCTACGCAGGTCTTCAACAGCAACTGGAGGCCGGGATGGCGACGATTAGAAAACTACGAGGACGATGGCAAGCTCAAGTGCGTCGTCGTGGCATGAAGCCCCGGGCAAAGAGCTTTGACAGCAAAGCGGACGCGGAGAAGTGGGCCCGAGACCTTGAGACCCAGGTCGATCGTTTCGGCATGGCGCCGGATACGAAGATCCTTGAGACCACGACGCTCGGTCAGCTACTAGAGCGCTACCAGGCAGAGGTTTCGCCGACGAAACGTGGGTTCATGCAGGAGAGCCAGCGCATCGACGTTCTGCGCCGACACGATCTTTCCCATCGAACGCTAATAGGGCTTTCCCAGCAGGACGCGGCCTCATTCCGAGATGAGCGACTCCGCTCAGTAGCTCCATCTACCGCCGTTCGCGAGCTGGCAATACTTAGTCATGTCATTGAGGTCGCTATCCGCGATTGGGCATATCCGCTCAGTCGCAACGTCGTCAAGCTGGTTCGACGTCCCATCATTCGGAACGAGCGTAAGCGCCGCTTGGAGGGTGACGAGGAGCAGCGCCTGCTCGACGGGTGCGACGGTGGTAAGATCGCGTTTATGAAGACTTTGCTGATCGTCGCCATCGAGACAGGGATGCGCCGTAGCGAGATCCTCGGCTTGAAATGGAACGACGTCTCTCACAACCGTCGTGTCATCACGCTGGAAATGACTAAGAACGGGTCCGGTCGCGAGGTGCCGATGACGCAGCGTGCGTTCGATGCGCTTTCCTGGTGGAAGGAAAATGCGCCCGTAGATGAAGCTACGATCTTCCCTATCGCCCCAGGTTCTTTTGAACAGGTTTGGCGACGTCTTCTGAAGCGTGCAAACATCGTGGGACTGAGGTTTCACGATCTTCGCCATGAGGGGGTCAGCCGTTTATTTGAGCGAGGGCTGAATGTGATCGAAGTCAGTAGCATCTCGGGACACAAAGAGCTTAGAATGTTGAAGCGATATACACACCTGAGCGCTGATAACCTGGTAGCCCGTCTTTCCTGAACACGCCACCACTGCTCAGTCAGCCGCGATCGAAGTCCTAGAAAATAGCGTTCATGCTTTACATGATGCTGCCCGCTGGCTGAGCAATTCGGTGGTTGAACTACCCATCCTCCGGCTTGTCGACCGCGCCCTCGACTGGCCGCGCGCGATCGACCTTCGACCAGGTGCTGCTACTCGCAGAGCAATACGGCTGGAGCCGCACAGAGGCGGCCGCGGCCACCAGGAACTCGCCTTCAACCGGCTAGCCCTCGACGAAGAGAACCGCCTGGTCACGCTCGCTATAGCGCAGTGCTCCTTCGCCCGGCACTGACGCTCAATCTTTGCATGGGAAGGTATTCTTCAACGCCAGAGCCATAATCCACCCCACTGAGTAAGCGTCATTGCCGGCGAGATCCCGGCGATCATCCAAGAAACTCTTCAGAACCTGGGCGAGATGGTGCCGGTCATCGCGAAATTCTCAGGCGGGCAATAGACCTTTCCCAGGTGCTTGTTCTCGGCTAGCGCAGTCGCGCCTTCGACACCCATCCCCGCTCCCATAATGAGCGCGATGTATTCCGCATTATTGCTGTTGTCCACTAACTCCCTCACCGTGGGTTTGACAGCTTTATCCTCGCCCATGGCTACACCCGCACCGAGACTCAACAAGCCGGCGCAGCAAATCAATCTAATCACTCGCATTTAATCACCCCTCAAGCCCACGGCCTTTATGTTGACAGGCCGTCAATTCTGTCAACATAGCGCCTCTAAATCGACCGTTTCACCCCACTCTATGTTGACAGCTTTTCACCCCTTTTTGTCTAATGACCATCCTCACAAGGCTTTGATGTTGACGTAAGTTAACGCTACGTTGACAGAAATTACCCGATTTTCTGATTTTCCCTTTCTGTCAACATGACCAGGCAACCCGTGCTCACGCTATAGAACGAGGCTGTCGCGCGACGGCTTGAGCCGTATGTGCTCGATGATGATCGTTCGATCGGTCGAGCTTTGATCGCGCCGAGCTGTGCCCCTCAAAAGCATGCGCTCACAAGCCCATTTTCGCAGATCTTCGGCTAGCCAGTGGAAGAAACATAGTTGAATAGATGTCCGTCGATCGATCAAACACGACACGGCTTGCAACGACCGCTGAGGGAGCGCGCGTGATGTTTGAATGCCTCCTCCTCGACTGCTGTGCTTGCTGAGGAACGACGCCGGAACATTTGGCACCTTGGTCAACGCCGGGCAACTTTGCAAGAAACGCGCCGCGCCAGTGCTTTTGGGTCGGATAACAAGGGAGACTGCCCATGCCAGGCACGGTCGAGATAGGCCAAGCACATGCGGCCAGACGATGAGAGACGGGGCGACGAGCGAACGAGAGCCCGGCAGTCGCACAGCCGGTCGCTGGCTGCGACGATCGTTTCCCAATAGAGCAACTCGCGACAGACTCACGAAGCGCGCCGGTGACGATCCTCGAGTCAACCTGAGCATGCGGGCACCGTCTTGTCGCCGAGAAGGACTTTGACACCGAACGGTGTGGTTTAGAGTCAGCAAGAGAAAACGAAGATCAAGCCGGAGAGAGTTTGAATTCATCGGACGCCGGAAGGCGGCCGGCAAGCCCGAAGGGCGCGCAGGCGAGCGAAGCGAGCGTGACCTGCTTCTTCGTGTCCGAAATTCGGTCGTTGTTTCTCCATGTAAGAGATTACTAAAAGATAATATGTAAGTAATAGCACATATGGGAAAACAGCAAGTTTTCGGACGAATGCCTTCGATCACAAATCACGCATCCGGACCTCAAGCTGACTATTCATTCTTCAGAACAGCTAGAAAGGATGTTGACCTTGAATTACCTGACCTCAACGGAATCCGACGACGATCGTGATCAAAAGATCCAGCTCAATCTGATTGCCTATTACAGCGATGAACCAGGCGACGGTGGTGAAATTCGTTCACCGACGACCAATATCTCAGTTCTCGACGAACTCCTCGCTTCGATCGATGAGGATTCTTTGGAGCCCATCGAACGCATGTGCCCTCCGATGTCCGAAAGACTTCGAGAGAAAATTGCGGATAAGCTGCTGGAGATCGAGCAATATCGCAAGGACAATCGGGAGTCATACCTTGAAGCCAGGCGTAGGCAGGCTCGGCAGGATTACGCCAATGAGCGAGCTGCCGACGGACGACGTGTGCGTCCCTACCGGCGACATCCAGAACCTGCAGGAGAAAGCTCGTTCGACCGTGAGTTGCGTCTTCACAGGGAGGGTAGTCGTCGGCGCGCTGGGAAAGACAAGACCAACACTCGCTGTTATCTCCACTTGGCTGGCATGACTGAGGAGGAGAAGAAGGACCGCAAGCGTCAGCAGGACGCCGAATCAAAGAAGCGTCAACGTGCTGCGAAGAAGGCTCTGCAGAGAGTCGCTGAGGTCGCGGCACAATGAACACGGCGTTCGACGAAAGCTACATCTACTACCGGATCGGCGACGACGGCGAATGGGAGCAGTGTCGGACGACTGAGCTGCCGCCTCACCGGGCTGCCTGTCAGGCAGTGGACATGATTGCTGACGCTCTTGAACGAACCAAGGACATGTCGCCGGCTGAGCGCGAGATCGAGCTCGAACGGGTGCTTGAGTTAGTCGATCAGGTTAGCGCTTCGGTTTAGCCGTTCATCTTTTCCCTCGACTGTGCAAGCGAAGCGGCCAGGGCGGCCGCTTTTTTGCGAAGTTCATCTTTTCCCATCACTTCTTCGTCGGGGAGGCGCTTGTCGCTGGCGCCCTCCGCTGCCTGTGCTTTGTCCAACGGAGTGAGCGCCGCGATGACGATCAAGGCGATCAGGTTGAATAGGAAGCCGAGGACGAACCAGCCCAAGACGTCGCGACCTTTATTCGATGCGACGATGGCGCATGCGCCGCCGAAAATGACGCCGACGAATCCAATGATCAACAGCAATTTCATTTCTCCCTAACACGCACGCGTCGATGACCCGAGGGAACGAAAGGGAACCTTTGTCCGATAGACAATGGTCGTGAATGCTGATCCGGTCGCATCCTTTAGTTTCAATGTCTTCCGGTTCGGTCTCATTTTAAGCCAGACAGAGCGAAAAGGTTCCTTTATGTCAATGGTTTAAGCCCGTTGTCGTAGGATTGGATCTCAATGAAGTTGGTCGGATATGCCCGAGTCTCCACGGTTGAACAGAACCTCGATCTGCAGGTAAATGCTCTGAAGGCAACCGGGTGTGTGGAGATCGTCACAGATCAAGGCCTGTCCGGCGTAGACTATCAGCGCCCTGGGCTGCGCAGAGCGCTTCGGCACGTTGGGCGTGGTGACATGCTTGTCGTGTGGCGCCTGGATCGGCTTGGACGATCGTTGGTGGACCTCATCGAAATCGTAAACCGACTTCATAAACGTGGCTGTGAGTTTCGCTCGCTCACCGAGAGCATCGACACCTCCTCCTCCGGGGGCAGGCTAGTATTTCACATGCTTGGAGCAATGGCTGAATTTGAGCGGTCGATCATCAGCGAGCGGACGAAAGCAGGCATGGAAGCGGCCAGGGCTCGTGGCTCTCGAATTGGTCGACGCCCCGCATTGGATCAGCTGCAAATTGAACAGGCTTATGAGGCAGTTCATGCGCTTAGCGAGCCTGTCCACGTCGTCGCGTCTCGTTTCCATGTCCATCCAAAAACGTTGTCGCGCATACTCAGCCAACACAACAATAAGCTAGCAGCTTCTCTTCTTTGATCCCTGCGGAAATAGTCTTTCCCCCTGGAGATGATAGCAAATGTATCGTTTCTCCAGAGGGGATCCTGCGTCAGCAGTTGGGGAAGAGTTAAGACTTGTCAGGTCGCACCAGGTGGCTTCCATTTACCTGGTATTCACTCCGAATCCTGATCTTACGATCAAAGCGGTTACGCCCGAGGGCGCGCATTGCGCACGACACTACCACTATCGTCGCGCAACCAATGTTGTGGTGACTGCAAGCAGCATTCACAGAGCATTGTCTTTCGGCATCCTTTCCACGCTCGAGGCGTGCGGCGACAACCTAGGCAAGGCGTCCTACGTTCTCCGTAGGGGAGCGAATGCAAAGATCTTCCGATCGCTTCTGGAAAGCTTGGTGCCCGGTCAGGTTCCCGGTGCCGCCATTGATATTTGGGTCCAGTATGTTTGTGGGGTGACGCCCCACGACTTAGAATAGATCGTTTTGGGTCGCGTTTAGATGGAGTACGCCATGAATTTTGTTCGAACGGCCATTTGTTGCGGTTTTGTCACATATTGGCGGCTCGCAGAGAAAAAGGCGCACCGGCATCCACTTTTTTCGAAATCCCGCGAATCGGCGTCTATTCGGCAGGTATCTCAACTCCACAAAGAAAGGTCGCTCGAATGGCCCTCAGTCCCGCACTCCAGAAACTCGTCGAGAAAGGTGCAAGCAAGTATCGTTATGGCGAGGCATCGGATGACGCTGATGATTTCGATCTTGTCCCACCCGTAAAGATCAAATTCGAGATTGAGCTCTTTCCTGGTGAGACGCGGACGATTACGATCACAGCAGAATAATCTTCTCGGCACAGCGGAGTATGCTCCTGAGCTTCGGTTGGGCTCCCAGGTTGCTGAGCTGTCGTCAGTTGACCAGGAGACTCGCTGGCGCTTTTGGCACGTCTTATGCTGTGCAGCGACGTCAGATCAAACGAAGCGAGCCGGTGAGCGCCTATGAGCCAACCAGAAGCATCCCGTCCAGTGCTCAAGACTTCTTCTTTGGTCCTGGCTGCTTGACTCGGATCCGGAGGGGCTTGCCATCGAGCTGGTCGACGTCGAAGGCCCCGGTCTTTCGGAAAAGGTCGCTGAGCTTGCGGAACCCGTAGGTTCTCGGGTCGAAGTCCGACGCGAGGTTGGCAAGCTGAGTCCCCACGGCGCCGAGCAGCACCCAGCCATCCTCAGTCTCCATCTGGCCAATGACCTTCTTAATGATCGGTGTAGCAGCGCTCGGTGGCTGGAGCGACTTCGACGTGGTGCTTGCGTCGCTGCCGTTGCCCGCTGTGACCGGAAGTAGGTTCTCGGTGTAGATGAATCTACGGCATGCCTGCCGGAAACTCTCCGGCGTCTTCTGCTCACCAAACCCAAAGACGTCGACACCCTGCTCTCGGATACGTGCAGCCAACCGGGTAAAATCGCTGTCGGACGAGACGAGGCAGAACCCATCGAGCCGGCCGCTATGGAGAAGGTCCATCGCGTCGATGACGAGTGTGATGTCGGACGCGTTCTTCCCGGTTGTATAGGTAAACTGCTGCTGGGGGATTATCGCATGTCTGGCAAGAACTGCTGTCCAGGCCTTTGAACGAGCGTTCGCGAAGTCGCCATAGATCCGTCGAACGCTTGCCTCGCCGATCTTTGCGATCTCCTCGAAAAGGCCGTCAGCGATCTTGGCGGACGCATTGTCAGCGTCGATCAGGACGGCCCGGCGGGGAGAGCGAGTTTCAGTTGGCATACGCTCAGGCTCCTTGTTGCCCACGGCATGTTCGCTGAGTTGCTCACAGAGGTGGTGAATCGAATAGTGAGGCACCTCAACGTCAATCGTCGAAGCCCGTGGACTCCGGCTTAAACTTTAACTGCCTGGCATTGTCTCGGACGACACTCACGTCGGCCTCGTCGAAGCCGTCCGCTGCCGTTGCCTCGATCTCTAGCGTCAGCTTTACCTTGGCGCCCGACGTGCGCTGTAGTTCCATGATCACCGCGTTCAGGACGGCATCGAACGACTTCACCGGGCGGACCATGTCGATCTCGACGGAGCCATAGAAGCGCCGCAGCTTCTTCGGCCCGACTGGGGCAGACGCGACAGGACTTGTGCTTTGAACGAGAGGTAGCGGCTGACCGGGTGACACGCTCGTTGCCCCTCCGGAAGTTGGCCGCAGAACAGCGGCCTCCGCGTCCTCAAGCTGTCGCCTGGCCTCGGCCTCGCGGACAATGAGGCCCGTCGAGAGATTCATGCCCGGGGGATCCTTGGCCCAGATGAGCTTGTGATACCTGCCGGTCGCGTCATCAAAGCTCTCGGCAAATCCGAACTGCGGATCGAGCTTCGCCAAGGAATCGCGGATCGCGCCCTCGAGCACTACCCGGTCCCGCAGCTTCGGCAGGTAGACATAGGAGGCGAACCAGCTGACGATTTCGGAGATCGGCAGGTGCGGCCGGTCCGCCGGCCAGATCGGCTTCAACGCTAGCCAGAGCCGCTCGGTGCCGAGCTTTTCCAGCGCGATCCCGTCCGCCTTCGCCTTGTCATAGACCATCGCCGGGATCGCCGGCCGATCGCGCGACGAGATCTGATTATGCTCGAGCTCGAAGGGCTTGCCCGGTATATCGGTTTTCACGGGATGGAGGATGTGACTCCAGGCGGCCCTCACGGCCTTTTGGGCGGAGTCACGATTTGTCTTGGCCTTGTCCCTGGCATCGGCCGATTGTGCCTGAGTCATTTGCTGCTGCAGCCGGTCATCCGAGGAGATGGATGCCCAAGCGATCGCCTTGCGCATCACGTCGCGTGCGGTGCCGAGTTGCGCTAAATCGGGCGCGACGAAGATCAGCGTGTTCCTGAACCTCCGCTGCGAGGATCGGCAGCGCGTCAGCGCATCGTCGACCGCATCGGTAGCGGGTGATTTTTCCGGGCCGCGGCCGGTGTGCGCATGCTCGGGACCAAGGATCACCAGAGAGAGCGCCTGGGCCTCGTCGATCGCAACCGGGTCGTCAGGAGCTGCGAAGACGCGATGAAAGCCGCTGGCGGCCCTCGCGTCATCGCGCAGCACGTCGGCGATCGCAGCATCGATCTCGTGGTCGGGCAACGCCCGGGCGCGATCGTCCGCAAGGCGGTTCAGCGTCGGCTGCGTTGAGAACCAATAGTGCCCCGCCTCCTCGTAGAGATAGGTGGCTCGCTCGGTGAGTTCGCGCAGCGCCTCGCCGAAGATCGCAAGTTGGTCCCCAGGTTCGGCACAGGCAAGTCGTAAGCCCTGGCCCGTCACGCCCGCGTTGGGCTGGCCGACCAGTGGCGCCGAGCAGATGAAAACCGCGCGTGCGGCACGCGTGGCTGCGCGCGCTTGAGAGATACGACGCGAGGGATTTGCCTCCATGAGGCCGGGCAAGGATCCGTCACCATCGACTTCCTTGTCGACGACGGCGCCGAAGGCGGGGTCGAGTGGATAAAGCACGCTCGCCCGCACACGCTCGTGGGCGACCGGAATGCGTGCCGGCGTGATCATCGGGTCGCGAGACTGCGCATGCCAGAGCACGCCTACGACATTGGCCATGAAGCGCAAAACGCCACGGGTGCGCTGGAATTTCGCAAGACTCGCCCAGTCCTTGGAAAGGCGGTCGAAAAGCTCCGGGTGGATGGGATAGGAGAGCCTCAGCAGTTCGAGATAACGCGCCTCTTTTACCGCAGGAGGGAACTCGACTGCATTGGATTTGTAGAGATTGTAAAAGGCCTTGACGGTTTCCTCCCGCGCCTTCTCGCCTTCGGTATCGAGCGACTGGAACAAGCGGCGGCGGATGATCTCGTAGGTCTCGTCACCGGAGGCCGGTAGCCAGGGCGATTGAACGCGACCGAAGACCACTTCCAGGCGAAGGAGGGCACGCTCGCCGCGCTCGCCGCCTGCTTCCGCCTTGCTCTCCGGCAGCGAGCCTACGATCAGTATGCCGGGCGCCATCTTTGCCGCCTCAGTGAGCGACTGGATGAAGGAGAGGAAGGCTTCGAACCGGTCGCCGTCGAGTTGTCGCGCGAACATCGTCAGTTCGTCGAGCAGGATAACGCTCGGACCGGCAAGCTTGAACACCTCGACCATCAGCTCGGAGCCTGGGCTTGTGCGCGCTGCTTCGGCGTCGGCGACGAGTCTTAAGCCGGCTTCGCCAGCAATGCGCCAGGCGATATAGCCCCATAGTGTATGGAGACGTGGTCCGTCCTTGATGTTGAGCGAGACGTCCGTGCCCTTGGATGAGCCGACGAAGACGGCGATCTTCGGCTTCGGCAGAGTGGCGACGCCGGCGCGGTCGAGGATATCGCGTATGCCGGGCAGGCTTTGCGGATCGCCACCTTCCTGCAAATGCCTTACAAGATGGAAGAGCGCGAGCATGGTGTGCGTCTTGCCGCCGCCGAATGCCGTCTGCAGGCCGATCACCGGATCGCCGCCCGAACCGCCCAGGCGTTGCACCGCGGTCATCAGCACGCGCTTCAGGCCCTCCGTGAGGAAAGTCATGCCGTAAAAGGCCGATGGCGTCGCATATCCCTCGCCGGCAAGGCCGGCATCGACGGCAAAGAGGTCGGCGGCGAACTCCGCTTCCTTGAAACGGTTGGAGATCACATCGGGATGCGGCAATGCCACCTCGATCCAGGGCTTGAGCGCACTGGTCGAAGCCTCGGGAGCTGTTAGGCCGAGTTGCGGCTGGGCCGCTGTCTCCAACACCTTGTTGACGGTCGGCGTCGCCGGGTCGACCCGGCCGGATTCGATGCCCGTATTGCGCTGCTCTGTATAGGCGGACTTTACCTTCTCGATTGTCGCTGCCGGCGCCTTGAGGATCTCGGCGAGCTGCAGCATCGCGAACAAGTAGTTTAGTGCCTCGGCGTCGCTGAGCGGCAGGTTAAGGTGCGAGGTGGCATTGCGCGCGTCGAAGGCTACGGAGACCTGATTGCGCGCCTTGTGCATGACCTTGCGGTCGAAGCAGGCGTAGAACACGTCGTTCCAGTTGTCGATGATGGTCTTGAGCAGGCCATAGGCGTCGAGCGAATCGTTGGGACCGGAGCCCGCGGCCCGGCTGGCATAGTGCAGCCAGCGTGGCCCGTGCTTCTTCTTCATGTTGGCTTCGACGAAGCCCTCGAGAACCGGTTTCAGCACGAAGTCCAGCGTATCGCGGACCCGCTTAGTGCCTTCGATGTCTGTATCCGCCATGGTCTGTCCCTCAGAGATCGAATGCGGCCTGAGCCGGTCTGGTGGTGGGCTGCGCGACGCGCGTGCCGGCATCTTCGAGATGCGGCCATTCCTGCGCAAGCTCGTTGTAGACCAGCGCCTCCTGCGACCAGCCCTTCTGGGTGGCGATCTCGAACAGGCGGTAGGCGAGCTTGCGCGCTTGGTCGCCCGCTGTCCCCATTTCCGCCACTAGTCGGCCGGCCGCCTCGGCACCACCGTCCTCGGCATTGAGCACGCGGGCAGTGTGCTGCACGCACTCCCAGATGGTGAGCGTCTTGTCGGCGGCAGGCGACCAAACTTTTGGAAGGTTTTCCCGCGTCGTCAGCGCAGTCTTACCCCTCAAGTCCTCGAACACCCCAGAGTCGAATAGAGCGTTGGTGCCAATGTTCTTGGCATTGGCGAGCGTGATTAGTTCGCCTGAGGAGCGCGTGTCGAAGCCGTAGGTCGCAAACCAGGTAAGCGCTACCTGCGTATTGGCGTCGAAGACGGCGTCGAGTTCCTGGTCGATCTCCTCCCAGACGCGGTTGATGATCGCAAGTGCAGTCTTCACTGTCATGGCGCTGTCGTCGTCCTCCAGCACCTTGGTGTGACGGGAGAAGATGCCCATACCTGGGCCAATTACGGATTGCTGCATGTCCACCGGGCCAACGCCTGCCTTGCGGATGTCGTCGATGGCGTCCGGTAGTTCGCGCCTGAGCAGGCGGATAAATTCGGCGCGGGTGATGACTGGAGCGTCTTCATTGCGCTTGCGGCAAACGAGGACGATCGAGGACGCAAGGGCATTTGTGCCGCTGCTGATCATCCGATTAGACAATTCTGTTCTTACCGGCCACGTGCCATCGACGACAAGACCGGCATCAGCAATGCCTTGCAGAAAGCTCGCCCAGCCTGCTGAGGTCACGCCATCGGCCGCGACTTCCGATTGCTTGAAGGCGTAGTAGATCGCCAGCGGTTCCGTGTGCGTCGCGGCTTTGCGCATAGCAGTCAGCGTCTCGCCCATTCCATTCATGAAGAAGGCTTCAGCCCGCTCCTTGGCAGACATCCCCGGCCAGGCGCTGAAAAGTGCAGGCGTGATTCTCGTCCATTCGGGTGGATTACTGTCATCAAACCGGTAGGGCGTAGCTACAAGTTCCTCAGCTTTCGGTGCAGCCAGACGGCGGAAGAGATCGGGCCACACGCCGGACAGCGCTCGGCGCAGCCAAACATAGAAGAAATCCGACAGGTCCGCGTAGCCGATGTTGTCGTAGTAAGGTGGGTCCGTTGAAACCACTACAGGGCGCACAGGATAATTATTCTTGGCAGCATTGATATTTCCTATGTGCCCAGGCCCCGCAACCACAAGGCTTTCAACAACCCGCATCATATTATTTATCGTGACGGTGAGTGCACCCATTCCATTACCGAGCGCGTTAGGCTCTGCGTGGTCCCACACCATCGGAATTGCCTGCCTAGTGAACAGGTGTATGGCTTGATCCATGGATGCTTTCCAAGAAACCAAGGAGTTCTGACTGTCCGCCAGCTTACTGACTGAAAGCCCGAGATAAGTCGCCACCGTATCGGCGTAGGCCTCTGCTCCGGTGCCTCCCTCTTGCAAGGGGGTCGGATCGTCGGAAAGGCTGGAGGCGTGCGCTTCAGCCAGCACACGTTGCCGTGCCTCAGCTATGAGATCAGAGAAGGTCGTCAATGCTACAAGCTGGCGTGGAGTGAAGAGGTGCCAATAGGTTCGCAGCCCGTAGGCTGAGCAGACGCCACCCGTGATCATGGCACGGGTTGGCGTGGCCGCAGAGAGGAAACTTTCGCGCGCTTCTTCAACGATATGCCACTCGTTAGCCGAACGCGCGATCACTTCGTGTTCATGTGAGGGCGTAAGATAAATCCGGCTCCGGTTTCCGTCCACCACGACCGCCATCAGCCTTCGCCCAAGTCGATCGGCCTTGCCCTCGGCTTGCACATAGGCGCGGTCTATCGCCGCTCCGGTTAGAGCACAGACAAACGCTTGGCCCTTCCCGGCCTTCGTGCCATTCTTTAGTTTCTCTTCCTCGGCCTTACTCAGCGTCCCTTTTTTCACCTGGAAGCGCCAGCCGTCCGATGCGCTGGCATCGATCACCGGCTCCACCCATGCCTTCTTTCCGTCCTTGGTGGAGAGCATGAACGACGACACTAGGGGCACCATGGCACCGTTCGCCGCCGGATCTGGCGAACGCACTGTGCGCGCCCAGAGCCAGGCAATCACCGTGGCCTCGGAACCGTCTGGCAGTCTGGCTTTAGGATAGAGATGGCCGATGCGCTTCTCAGCCTCGTCGCGAATCCACTGGCCGTAGTAGCGCACGTCCTCCGCGAGGCCTTGCGCGCCTCTCCCATTCCAGTGGCCCCGTTCCAGCTCCATGCGGGCCTTCGGATTTACCGGCGGCCGGCCGGCGAATTTCGGCGGAATTTCGACCAACGCCTTTCCGATAAGCACGGCGACCGGATTAAGATCGGAGCCGTAGGCAAGCAGGCCCAGCCGCTGCGCTTCGAGCGGAATCGATCCACCACCTGAAAAGGGATCATAGATCGGCGGCGCCTTTTCTTGCAGATAAGCTAGGATGGCCTTACCGTCGCCGTTCGCTGGCGGTTCTTCACCCAGACCCCAGGCGACCGAGCGTGCGATTTCCCAACGTGTGTCATTGAGGACACTCTCATCATTTGACGCCTCCCAGGGCACCATGCGCTCAATGACGCGATGCAAACGCCTGCGCTCGGCATCCTGCGCCTCTTCAGTCGGAAAACGTTCGGGCCAGGACGACGGATCGTCCACTAACTGCGAGAACAGCACCGCGCGGCAGGCAGCCAGCGGCCGGCGCGCCCACCAAAGGTGCAGAGTCGACGGGTGGCCATGGCGGATGGATTTTTCCCGCGCGGCGGCAGCGTTGATCGCCTCGAGTGGGATCGACACCTCGATGAGTTTTTTGCGCTGGGGTGTTGTCGTCATCTAGAACCTGTCATTCCGGGGGTGGTGAACGAATGCCGCTAGCTTTCTTGCCCTCTTGCGTGGGCCATCCGGCAATCGGCATTAGCAAGGTCTGGTGCCAATCGATAGCAAATCATTGACGTTGAACACCACGGCCGTCTCACCGAAGCCCAATTCCCTGTGGAAGAAGTGGCGGACATAGACCGGTTCACGCACGAAGCTGCCATTGATCTGCACAATCGCCAGCACGAAGGCCTCGGCCGCGTTCAAGGAAGACAGCAGCTCGTTCTTGGTCAGAATGATGTCGCGACCTTCGGCATGCCTTCCCTTGACCTCGATGAAGCGTAGGTGACCGGTCCGACCGTCGCGGCTTTCGATGTCCCAGCCCTTCTTCTCGGCCGCGACATCGCGGGGAGAATGGCCGAGCGCAAGTTCCGCCAACATCACCGCTTCCATCGCCTGCCGCTCGGATACAGCCCGCAAGTCCGGATCCTCGGCGAAACCGCTTGCGGTTACTGGAGCGGTTGCCGGCGTCCTCGCCGCGATCAGCCCTCGCGGGATCACCAGCGCGGCACCCTTCAGCACCGGCGGCAGCGCCGAGATCTGGCGCTCGTGATCGAGCTCGGTCTGGCGCTTGTGCAGTCGCTCGACCAGACGCGCGGCAGTCGCCTCAGCGTTCTGGGCATTGATGCGCTGCTCCTTGCCGGCGCGCTCTTCCTCCCGAAGCCGGGCAGCGCGCGCATCCCAGTAATTGATTTCGCGCGTGAGCCGAGCGCGCACCTCGCGGTCCACCTTGTCGATCTCGGCAATCCTGCGCTTCCTCACCTCTTCGAGGTGATGCGGCACGAGCAAAGCGATCGCATAGCCGAGCGCCTGCTTCTCGACATTGTCGGCCAGCCATGTTGCTTCCGGCACATCGGCTATCTTCGAGCGTTCCTCCTCCGTGATCGGGCGGAAATCGAGATAGGGAGCCGGGCCGCCGTCGAGCGCGATTCCATCCTCCTTAAGGAACAGGAACTGGAGGCGCTGGGAGATGACGCGCGGCTCGCCGGA
The DNA here is from genome assembly GCF_029194105.1 of Rhizobium mulingense. NCBI lineage: Bacteria > Pseudomonadati > Pseudomonadota > Alphaproteobacteria > Hyphomicrobiales > Rhizobiaceae > Rhizobium > Rhizobium mulingense. The sequence continues at coordinate 157,019 of NZ_JARFVE010000005.1, forward strand.
GCGGCTGGCGCGCGCATCGCGGACGGCGTGCTCGAGATAGACGAGTAGACGAGGATCCTGACTGTCGTCGGCGTCGTCGACCAGCACCGAGCCCTGGCCAAGCAGCGGCTGAAACCGTTCGAGCACCAGATCCACAAGCGCTTCTAGCAGAGGATGGCCGGGTGCCACGAGTTCCGCCTGCGGCTGGCCTACGATTAGGCCCTTCTCGAAGGTGACGCGCGCGTAGCGATCTAGCACAGGGTCGGATCGTCCGATCAACCTGTCACGTTCCTTGAGGATCGAGGGCACGCGCAGGATTTCGAAGCGACCTTTCTCTCGCTCGGCAAGCCGTCCGCCGAGCATCACGAAGGCTTCCCGGAAGAAGGCGCCGATGAAATGCGGCTGCAGGCGGCGGGCAGTGGCGCGCTCCATCTGCTCGCGAATCTCGGCGACGGAGCTCGGATTCATTCCTTCCGAGGTCAGCTTCCGTTCGGCGACCAGCGTCTCGATCGCCTCGACATCGACGGCGCCGTCCACTTTGTTGAACAGCTCGGCCTTTTTCTCCGGGCGGTCGCCATATCTGATAGCCTCGACAAGCAGGTCGCGCAGCGCCTGGCCCTCGAACAGCTCGCCGAGCACGTCATAGACCTTACCACCCAGCGCCGTTCGCGCCTCCTCGAGCTTCTCGAGCAGACGGCGATAGACCTCGCCCTCGCGCGTATTGGCCGCGCACAGGTTCCAGAGATGGCAGATCTCGGTCTGGCCGATGCGGTGGATTCGGCCGAAACGCTGTTCAAGCCGGTTAGGGTTCCAAGGCAGGTCATAGTTGACCATCAGATGAGCGCCGCGCTGCAGGTTCACTCCTTCACCAGCGGCATCGTTGGCGATCATCACCCGCACACGCGGATCGGCATTGAAGGCGGCAATGGCCGCACGCCTGGCCTCACGTGCGATGCCGCCATGGATGACGACGACGGCAGACGGGTCGCCGACCAGCGCACCGATCTTCTGTTGCAGGTATTCAAGCGTGTCCTTCGGCTCGGTAAAGATCAGCACCTTGCGTCGCAGCCCGGTCGCCCGGTCGAGCATGAGGGGCTCGTCGAGGATGGACTGCAGTTCCCGCCACTTCGCGTCCTGGCCGGAGAGTTTGAGCTTAAGCGCGCGCGCCTCAAGATCCTGAAGAATGATGATCTCGGCCTCGAGCTCGGCAAGAGTGGAGGCTGCGGTGGCCTGATCGACGATCTGCTCCTCGGCTGCCTCCGCCTCTGCCCCTGACACTTCCTCGAACTCGTCGAGGTCGTAGCGCGGTAGATCCGGAGCGCTCGCCAACTGTGACGCGCCTCCCTGGCGCATCAACTTCTCCTCGCGGAGCCGCTCTTCGAGCCGCTTGCGGCGTCTTTCGAGCGAGCGATGGATGGCGGCCGGCGAGGAGGCGAGCCGCCGCTGCAGGATCTGGAGCGCGAAGCCTACGCTCGACCGGCGTTTGTCGTCGCCGGTCCGGTCGGCCCGGTTCATCTCCTCGCGCACATATGTGGTGACGGCCTGGTAGAGTTCGGCCTCGACGAGCGACAGCGCGTAGCTCGCAGTATAGGCACGGCGCTCCGGGAAGAGCGGAGTTCCGTCGAAGCGGTAGAGCTCCTCCTTGGTCAGGCGGCGCATCATGTCCGAGACATCCGCCTTGTGGACACCTTCACGGAACCGGCCCTCGAAGCGATCGGCGTCGAGCAGGCCCATGAAGAGCTGAAAGTCCGCTTCCTTGCCGTTGTGCGGGGTAGCCGACATCAGCAGGAAATTCCGCGTGCGCGAGCCTAGCAGCTTGCCGAGCTTGTGACGCTGGGTCTCCTTCACCTCGCCACCGAAATAGGACGCAGCCATGCGATGCGCTTCGTCACAGATGATGAGATCCCAGTCGGGCGCCGCTTCGAGCTTGGCCTTTAGTTCATCCGAGCGCGCAGCCATGTCCAAGCGCAGAATGAGGCGGTTTTTCTCGGTGAACGGATTTCCAGTGACCGAGGCCTCGATCTGATCCCGCGTGAGCAGATCGAAATGAAGGCCGAATTTCTCGGCCAATTCTTCTTGCCACTGCTCGACGAGGCTGCCCGGCGCCACAATGAGGCATCGCTCAAGGTCGCCGCGAATCAGCAACTCCTTGATCAACAAGCCGGCCATGACGGTCTTGCCGGCGCCGGGGTCATCGGCCAGCAAGAAGCGAAGCGGCTGACGTGGCAACATCTCGCCGTAGACGGCGGTGATCTGGTGCGGCAGCGCCTCAATCTGCGAGGCGCTGACAGCAAGATAGGGATCGAAGAGATGGGCGAGTCGGATGCGATAGGCTTCAGAGGCAAGGCGGAGAAGCTCGCCGTCAGCATCGAATGAATATGAACGCCCCGAAGTGATGAACTCAAATCCAGCGTCCTCACCTCTATAGAGAAGCCGCTCGCTAACCTTGCCATCGACCCGGAAAACTAGATTCATAGCGTCGGAACCGAAACGCGAGACTGAGATTATTTCAGCAACGCCTTCGGAGGCCAATCCTTTGATACGCGATCCTGGCTTTATTTCTTCAAAATTAGTCATCTACAACGTGGGATTAGAATTCGAGGATCTAAGCTGTCCAACACTATCACTCCTCTACTTAAGCGAGAGCCTACCTGCAAGCTGACTTTTTGGGTAGCTGTCTTTGCGGATTTCCTTAGAGAGTTTGTCGAGTCCCCGACTATGGCGTGTGTTTGCAAAGTGCGGCATGAAGAGCAGGTAAATGATGCTCGAAACAATCTCCAGCGGATTGGCGATCTCATCTGCCCAGAAGGCATTCCAGACTTGGTCGACCTTCGAGCGAATTTCACCTGTGAGCATGGCGCATCCCATTTCCAAATCATGTCTACCTGTGTTTGTAGCCAAGTGATGAACGGAGGCAACCGTCAAGTGAAGTTCAATATCCACTTGCACGGTGATGCCTCCGATGGTGAGTTATTACGAGAAGGAGATCAAAGAATGAGGAAGCCGACAAGCGTCTCGAGCCTCGCCGAATTTGGACGAGTTCGCCTATCTAAGAGCTTCTTTATGCGCGATTTTCTATTTTCCGACATCGCCTCGATCCATGGTTTCAACAATGTGCCAAACAACCCTGACCGGGCAATCGCTGCCGGGACTCGGCTGTGCGAAGAGCTATTGGAGCCATTGCAGGATGCCTTTGGGCGCCTCGCAATACGATCTGCTTTTCGCTCGGTTGAAGTGAATGGTTTCGGCAATGAAATGCAGCGAGCTGGCAAAAGCGGGTATAATTGCGCTAGTAACGAAGCGAACTATGCTGGACATATTTGGGATGAGCTTGACAACGATGGCTGTATGGGCGCCACCGCTTGCGTAATAGTGCCAAGTTTCTGGGATCGCTTCCATGCCGAAGGCGATTGGCAAAAACTAGCCTGGTGGATACATGATAACTTGCCTTATTCTTCGCTCGAGTTTTTCCCTAAATATTGGGCTTTCAACATAGGATGGCACGAAAAGCCTCTGAGACGGATCGATCATTATATTCCAAAAGGCTGTATGACAAAGCCAGGCATGGAGAACCATTCTGGATCCCATGAGCACCTATGGGCAGGAATTCTCTGAACTCCCTTCCGGCACGCTGCGGCCACATTGCCGTTGCCACGGCAATCAAATTGCCAACCTGTCATAGGCTCGTTATGAGAACGCCCGCGCCGAACAAGCGCCGACCTGACCGCGGAGAGGTGGCAGAGTGGTCGAATGCACCGCACTCGAAATGCGGCATACCTGCAAGGGTATCGTGGGTTCAAATCCCACCCTCTCCGCCATGTTTTCAAGCCTTCTCCATCATATCCAGATAACTACTCTGGAATTCCAGCAGATTGTTCAGCCGATAGCTCTTTGAAGAGAGAGCCTTGGCATGATGCACAGGTCGTCCGGCGATACGGATGAACCGCGCAGCTCTCGTCACGTTTTACCGACCTATGAATCTGTCCGGCATTGAAGGGCTTAAAAACGAGATCGAGCCGCTGCGCTTCCGACGAGCAAAACGCCTATTATCGCAAGCGGGATATTTGTCGGTCCTATCGCCTATTGTCGCCCCGCTTTAGGAGCGAACTGAAGTCTTCCCACAGGATCACCAGAGCTAGCGAGAAGCTTCCAATCGGGACCATCCACAAAAGAAGCGTTACGGGGCCACTGTTCAGGAACATGTAGGCAAAGCCCCAAACTCCCGCGATCAGTAAGCCAAGCCCCAAGATGATAGAGATGAAATTTCGCACGACTCCCCCGATGCCGCTCCAACTTTGACTTGCAAGCCTCTCATTGATTTCGCGGGATTTCAATCCGAGCCACTGCGGGAATTTGGCTTCATGCCGGCTCATAGGTTCTGATTCTTCCGAGGAAATCGGCGCGCGGCCGCAGCGCCGCCGGATCGGCGCGGCAGTTGTTGAGCGGGCCGCCATCCTGGCACGCCTTCACCATCGCCATGGCGCCGGAGCAGGCGGCGATGACCAGCGTTGCGATTTTCTGCGGATCGAGGCCATCGGCGAGCTTCGCCTTCACATCCGCTTTGAAGCTGGCAGACAGTGCTTCGGGTGGTGAGCCACTTTAACCGCTCGATTACGCATGGCGGCCTCCTTAAGAAGCCTTTCCGTAAGCTGATTCCGGTCCTGGATCCTGGCTGATACTCGAATGAATTTTGTCATTTATTGCGGTTGATCAGCTTGTTTTGCGAACTATCATCAGGATCAGAGGGCGGCGGCGCGACCGCCGAATCGCCGCCCCCCATCTTCAGTTCATCGCCCTATATTGTAATTGCTCCCACATCCGAGGTTTTCCATGCGCATCGCCGTCGGTGGCATCCATATTGAATGCAGCACTTACAATCCCGTTCTGAACGTGGAGAGTGATTTTCGCGTGTTGCGCGGGGAGGGGCTGCTGGAATCGCCCTACTTTGCCTTCCTCAGAGACTACGACGCGGAATTCATGCCGACGATCCATGCCCGCGCCATTGCCGGCGGGCCGGTTTCGCGTGCCACCTATGAGGCGTTCAAGAGCGAATTCCTCGAGCGGCTGAAACCGCTGCTGCCGCTCGACGGGCTGTATCTTGCCATGCACGGCGCCATGTATGTGGACGGCATGGAGGATGCCGAGGGCGACTGGATTGGTGCCGCCCGCGCGTTGGTCGGCGACGATTGTACGGTTTCGGCCAGCTATGACCTGCACGGCAACGTCACCCAACGCATCATTGATGCACTCGATGTCTACTCGACCTATCGGACGGCGCCGCATATCGATGTCGAGGAGACAATGCGCCGCTCGGTCTCCATGCTGGTAAGGAGTCTGAAAACAGGCGTGAAGCCGCTTGTTCTTTGGGCGCCGATCCCGGTCGTGCTGCCGGGCGAACGCACAAGCACTGTCGATGAACCGGCTCGGAGCCTCTATGCGATTCTGCCCGAAATCGATGCGATTGATGGTGTCTGGGATGCGTCGCTGATGGTCGGCTACGTCTGGGCCGACGAGCCGCGTGCTACAGCCGCCGCCATCATGACCGGTACCGATCGCGCCGTGCTCGAGCGTGAGGCCAAACGCCTCGCCCAAGCCTATTGGGATGCGCGCGAGGACTTTATCTTCGGCTGCGAGACCGGATCTGTCGAGGAATGCGTAGCGAGAGCTATTGCCAGCCCGACGGCTCCTGTCGTGCTCGCCGAATCCGGCGACAACCCGACTGGCGGCGGCGTCGGAGATCGAGCCGACGTCCTGGCCGAACTGATTTCCAGAAACGCCACCGGTGTCGTCTTTGCCGGTATTGCCGACCGCGAAGCGACCGAGGCCTGTTACGCTGCCGGCGTAGGTCGCGAGCTCGAACTCAGCGTCGGCGCCTCGCTCGATACCCAAGGCAGCAAGCCGGTCATTGGCCGTTTCATCGTCAAGTTCCTGCACGAAACGTCGGACCCTTCAGACCGTCAGGCGGTGGTCTCGCTCGGCGGCATCGATCTCGTGCTGTCGGCCAAACGGCGGCCTTATCACCATATCACCGATTTTACTCGGCTGGGCCTCGACCCGCATGCGGCCAAAATCATCGTCGTCAAATCGGGCTATCTCTCCCCGGAACTGGCCCCGATCGCCAATCCGAACCTGATGGCGCTGTCGGAGGGCGTCGTCGATCAGTTCGTCGAGCGCCTGCCACGGCTGCGCAAACAGCATCCAACCTATCCTTTCGACAAGGATTTTGCCTTCGAGCCGCAGGTCTTCCTCTCCGCGCGGTCACCGCAGGCTTAAAATTTCACCGAAGCCGGCGAGATAATTTCCCAAAAAGGATGTTCGGCATGACCGGATTTACGACCCGACCTGAAATTCTCGGCACGTTCGGCGTCGTCACGTCGACCCACTGGATCGGCTCCGCGGTCGGTATGAGCATTCTCGAAAAGGGCGGCAATGCCTTCGATGCCGCGGTCGCGACCGGCTTCGTGCTGCAGATCGTCGAGCCGCATCTCTGTGGCCCCGGCGGCGATCTGCCGGCGGTGATTTATTCCAGGAAGAAAGACAAGGTCGAGGTCATCTCAGCCCAGGGGCCTGCACCGGCGGGCGCGACGATCGAGCACTACAGGCGCGAGGGCCTAACGCTGATCCCCGGCGATGGCCTGCTTGCAACGGTCATTCCCGGCGCCTTCGACGGCTGGATGCTGATGCTGCGCGACTACGGCACGATGAGCATGCGCGAGGTGCTGGAACCGGCGATCTTTTACGCCGAACACGGCCATCCCTTGCTGCCGCGAGTCTCAGCGACCATCAAGGGACTTGCGACCTTCTTTGAAAAGGAATGGCCGACGTCCCACGAGACCTGGCTGCCGGGCGGACGTGTCCCCGAAGCGCAGGCGAATTTCCGCAATCCGGCGCTTGCCGAAACCTGGAAGCGCGTCGTTGCCGAAGCCGAGGCAAAAAGCGGTCGGGAAGAACAGGTGCAGGCGGCTCGCGACGCTTTCTATCGCGGCTTCATCGCCGAAAAGATCGACGCCTATCTGAAAACCGCCGAAGTGATGGACGCAAGCGGCAGCCGCCACAGGGGCGTTTTGACCGCCAATGACATGGCGGACTGGTCGGCGACGATCGAGGAACCGCTGACCTATGATTATCACGGCTGGACCGTCGCCAAGACCGGTCCCTGGGGCCAGGGTCCCGTCTTCCTGCAGGCGCTGTCGATCCTGAAAGATTTCGACCTCGCTGCGATGAACCCGGATGGGGCCGAGTTCGTTCATACCGTCGTCGAGGCGATGAAGCTCGCCTTCGCCGACCGCGAGGTCTATTACGGCGATCCCGGTTTTTCCGAGATCCCGTCGCGCATCTGCTGTCGGAGACCTATGCTGCCGAACGCCGCAAGCTGATCGGCGCGGACGCCTCCTTCGATCTTCGCCCCGGCATCGTTCCGGGCTTCGAGGCACAGCGTGATCTGACGATGAATATGCTCGGCGCCGATTCCAAGACCGGCGCCGTTTACGAGCCCACCATGGCGCATCTGTCCGAAAAGCGCGGCGACACCGTGCATATCGACGTGATCGATCGCGACGGCAACATGGTCTCCGTTACCCCGTCCGGCGGCTGGCTGCAGTCTTCGCCGACCGTGCCCGGCCTCGGCTTCTGCCTCAATTCCCGTGCGCAGATGTTCTGGCTGAAGCCGGGCCTGCCGACCTCGCTTGCTCCGGGGAAACGGCCGCGCACGACGCTGACGCCGTCACTCGGCCTCTATGAAGGCCGCCCGACCCTTGCCTTCGGCACGCCGGGCGGCGATCAGCAGGAGCAATGGCAGCTTTCCTTCTTCCTGCGCCATGTCAATCACAAGCTGAACCTGCAGGCGGCGATCGATCGGCCGCTCTTTCATACCGCTCATTTTCCGAGCTCCTTCTATCCGCGCACCCGCGAACCCGGCAGCCTAATGGCGGAAGAGAGCTTTGGCTCGGATGTGCTCGGCGAGCTCTCGCGGAAGGGTCACAAGCTGACGATTACCGACGCCTGGACGATCGGCCGTCTGACTGCCGCACGGCGCGATGCCGACGGGCTGCTGCGTGCCGCAGCCACCCCGCGCCTGATGCAGGCCTATGCGATCGGCCGATAGGCGACCGCGTTGCAGGGCGCCGGGAGGCAACAAGTATTGCGGGAGATAAGCTGTGCCGCCGCGGCGCGGCGCTCTCTTTTTGCTGCACCGCTTATATGACTTATGCTAGATATTATTTCACCGATAATTGTTAACGACCGATACCCGTCGTTTGTGTTCTCTTATCCTTGCGAATCAAAAAGGTTTGATTTGCCCGGGGATGGCCCTCATGTTCAACCATGGGGGCGATGCAACAGTTGGGTAGGAGCCTATGCTGCAACGGATTGAAGACATTGATGCCGCCCTGGTCGACAGGTTGCAGTATTCGGCATTCAAGTACTTCCTGAAATATTCCAATCCCAAAAATGGCCTGGTGGCGGATACCTCGATCGGCGGGGTGCCGGCGAGCATCGCGGCCGTCGGCTTTGCGCTTTCCTCCTATACCGTTGGTGTCGAACGTTGTTGGATCACCCGCAAGGAAGCGGCCGAACGCACGGTCAATACGCTGCGTTTCTTTGCCGAGGCGCGCCAGGGCGAGGAACGTCATGCGACCGGCCACCGCGGCTTCTTCTACCATTTCCTGCACATGGACACCGGCAACCGCGCCTGGAACAGCGAGCTTTCGACCATCGACACTGCTCTGCTCGTTGCCGGTATCCTGACATCAGCGCAATATTTCGATTGCCAGGACGAGACGGAGACTGAAATCCGTGAGCTTGCGACCCTCATCTACCAACGCGTCGACTGGCGCTGGGCGCTGAACAAGGGCGACACCATTTCCATGGGTTGGAAGCCCTCATCGGGCTTTCTGCGCTGGCGCTATCACGGCTTCGACGAGGCGATCATCCTTTATGCGCTGGCGCTCGCCTCGCCGTCGCATCCCATCCCGCAATCGTGCTATGACGCCTTCACTTCAAGCTATTCCTGGATGATACACGGCGAACAGCCCTATCTCTATGCAGGCCCGCTGTTCATCCATCTCTTCTCCCATGCCTGGATCGATTTCCGCGGCATCCAGGACAAGCCGATGGCGGAGCGGAACTGGGATTATTTCCGTAACACCCAGGTCGTCATCAATGTCCAGCGGGATTACGCCGAGCGCAATCCCGGCCAGTTTGTCGGCTATAACAGGAATATATGGGGCTTCTCCGCCTGCGACGGCCCGCCGCCGACCCGGCGCATGCGCGGCGGCCGCCAGCCGAAGGTTCTGGGTTATGCCGCGCGTGGCGCGCCGCTTGGCCCGGATGACGGGACGATCGCGCCGTGGGCGGCCCTTGCCTGCCTGCCCTACGATCGGCAGGCGGCCCTCGATGGCACCAAGGCGCTTCTGACCAGCTATCCGAACCTGCTCTTGGAAGGCGGCTTTCCTGGCGGCTTCAATCCGACGGTCAAGACGAAGCGGCCGGAGGGCTGGGTCGACGACCGCACCGTCGGCATCGACCAGGGTCTTCTCGTCATGACCATCGAAAATGCGCGCTCCGACTTCATCTGGAGACTGATGCGGCAGTCGCCGACCATCCGCCTTGGCCTCGAGCGCGCCGGTTTTGCCGGCGGCTGGCTGGAAGGCATCGAGCCGGAAGAACTGGTGCGCAAGGTCGGCTGATTTTACCGTTCGAATACATGCGCATTCCCTGAGATATCCAGGCGAACGAGATCGCCGCGAGAGGGAAGGCCGACGCTCGATGTCTTGATCCGGATCGGCGGCAGGGCAACGTCGTCGAGCGAAACGGCAACGGTGCAGACCGCGCCGCCGAACTCCACCTCGACGACACGTCCGCCATAGCTGCGATCGCCATCGTCGGCAACGACGCGAATCTGCTCGGGCCGCAGCATGATCTCCGCCTTGCCCTGACGATTGCCCTCGACGGCGACGCGACCGAGGGCGCAGTCGGCCAGCCCGTTCCGGATGATGGCGGGAAGCAGTACGGCATCGCCGAGGAACAGCGCCGTCTCGCGATCCCTGGGATGCAGATATAATGATTGTGGCGATCCGGCCTGGATCAGCCGCCCCTCTCTCAAGACCGCCACCTGATCGGCGAAGCTCAGCGCTTCTTCCTGATCGTGCGTTACCAGAACGGCGGTAATGTCGGCCGCTTGCAGCACGCGCGCCACAACCTTGCGCATGTTTTCACGCAAGCCGGTATCGAGCGCCGAGAACGGCTCGTCGAGCAGCATCAGCCGCGGCTTACGGCCGAGCGCGCGGGCGAGCGCTACGCGCTGCTGCTGGCCGCCGGAAAGCTGGTGCGGGCGCCGCGCCAGCATGCCGCGATCGAGCTCGACCATGTCGAGCAGATCGACGATGCGCTTCTCGCGATCCGCGGCCCCTTTCTCGAAACCGAAGCCGATATTCTCGGCGACGCTCAGATGCGGAAACAGCGCTCCGTCCTGCGAGACGATGCCGATGCCGCGCTTGTGGGCCGGAACCGCGGCCGGACCGTCTGCCAGCACATCGCCATCCAGGGTCACCCTGCCGGTGTCGGCCTGCTCGAAACCGGCAATGATGCGCAGCAGCGTCGTTTTGCCCGAGCCGGACGGCCCGACGACTGCGGTGCGGCTGCCCGCCTGCACTTCGAGCGAAATATCCTTCAGCGCCTGGACCGGGCCGTAACGCTTGCTGATGTTCTCGATCGTAAGCAGCGTCATTGGCCGGCGGTCCGTTTCGATTGCGTATAGAGAGTCAGGGTGAGCGGTAGCGACAGCACGACCATCATGAAGGCGTAGGGGGCGGCGGAGACATAATCGATTTCGCTGGTCAGCGACCAGAATTTCGTCGCCAGCGTATCGACGCCATTGGGCGAAAGCATCAGCGTCGCCGTGAGTTCATTGGTGATGCCCAGTGCGGCGAGCGCCACGCTGGCGGCGGCTCCGGGCGCTGCAAGCCGCATGGTGATCTGCCGCACCGCCTGGCCAGGCGTGCGGCCGAGGCCCATCGCGGCGCGCTCCAGTTCCACCGGCGCCTGGGCGATGCTGGTGCGAAGCCCGACCATGGCGCGCGGCAGAAAAAGCATCACATAGGCAACGAGCAGGGTTGCGAAGGTCTGATAGAGCGGCAGCATCAGGCGCACGGTGATCGTCACCAGCGCCAGCGCCACGACGACACCCGGCAGCGAGCCGACATAATAGTGGCAGGCTTCGAGCAGGCGCTGCAAGCGACCGGGTGCACGCACGGACAGCCACGCCATCGGGGCTGCGGCAATCGTCGCGAGCACGCCGCCGGCAAGGGCGAGCACGATCGTCTGCACGAAGGCGCTGGCGACCTCGATACGCCAGATCTCGCCGCCGCCGAGATAGAGCCAGCGGCCAAGCGTCACCAGCGGCACGCCAAGCGTCAGCACCGCCAGGACGACGGGCAGCGAGATGGCCGGTACCATGAACCGGCCGAGACGCCGGCGGTCGGCCGGACGCGGTGAGCCGGCGCCGACGCGGGCATAACGTTCGTTGCCGCGCAGCAGCACTTCGAGGCCAAGCAGGAAAAGACAGCAGGCGACGAGCACGCCGCCGAGCATGTTGGAGGCCGGACTGTTGTAGGAAGACTGAAACTGGTCGACGATCGCGGTCGCGAAAGTGTCGAAGCGGATCATGACGAACAGGCCGTATTCCGAAAGCAGGTGCAGGGCGATCAGCAGCGAGCCGCCGCAGATGGCGAATCTCAGTTGCGGCAGCACGGCACGGAAGAAGACACGCCAGGGATTGAGGCCGAGCGAGGCGGCGGCATCCTCGATGGCCGGATCGAGACGGCGCAAGGCTGCGGCGACCGGCAGATAGAGGAAGGGGTAATAGGCGATCACCGAAACGAAGACGCCGCTCTGCAGGCCGCGCATGCCGGGAATGAGGCTGACCCAGGCATAGCTGTGCACGAAGGCCGGCACGGCGAGCGGCGCGATTGCCAGCCAGGCCCAAAGCCTTGGGAAAGGAACATCCGTCCGCTCGGTCAGCCAGGCGAGCGTCACGGCCAGCGCGACCGACAGGGGAATGGTGAGTGATTCCAGCAGCACCGTATTGATGAGGAGGTCGCCGACGCGCGAGCGGAAGACGAGCGCCTGCACGGTCTCCCAGCCGACATCATAGGTGATCCAGCCGATGAAGCCGAGCGGCACGAGACTGAACAGCGCGACCACGGTCGCGAGGAGCACGACGGAGGCGTGCGGCATGCGCGCGCGCGGCAAAACCATTCGCATAGTCCCCGGCGCGGCCGGCGCCTCGGCACCGGATGCGAGCAATCTGTTGTCCTGCAGCAAGGCCGATGCCTTCACACGCTGAAAAAGGAAGGCAACCGCCTGTGAAGGACGGTTGCCGGATTTCGTCATGCCCTAAGGTTTTCTTGAGCCAAAAGCAATAGTTTTGGCGGCTGCAAGCCTGCGGCAGAAGTGTCAGATAAGGCCGGCGGCGGTCATCAGCTCCACCACCTTCTTGCTATCAAGCGTCGAAGCCTCGACTTTCGGCGCGTTGAGATCGGCGAGCGGCGTCAGCTTGCTGTTGGAGGCTGCGTCCTTGCCGACGGCATATTCATAGGACGTGCCGTCCTTCAGAACCGCCTGGCCCGCCTTGCCGGTGATGAACTTCAGGAAAGCCTGAGCTTCCTTCATGTGCTGCGTGGACTTCAGGACACCGCCGCCGGAAACGCTGACGAAAGCGCCCGGATCCTGGTTCTTGAAGTAGTGCATGCCGACATTCTTGCTGTTCTCGCCGGTTTTGGCCTGATCGCCGAACCAATAATAGTGATAGATGACCGCGCCTTCGACTTCGCCTGCATTGACCGCCTTCATAGCGACGCTGTTGCCCTTGTAGGGGGTGGCATTGTCCTTGAGGCCCTTCAGCCATGCCTTGGTGGCGTCTTCGCCCTTCAGCTGCAGCAGCGCGGCGACGATAGCCTGGAAGTCGGCGCCGGCCGGGGCTGCACCCCAGCGGCCCTTCCAGGCGGGATCGGCAAGATCGAGCAGCGACTTCGGCAGCTTGTCCTCGCTGAGCTTGGTCTTGTCATAGGCAAAGACCGTCGTGCGGGCGGCAATGCCGGTCCACATGCCATCGGCCGGGCGATACTGCTCCGGGACCTGATCCAGTGTATCCTTTTCGACCGGGGCGAAGAGGCCGGCGCCGTCGACCAGCGTCATGGCCGGCGAATTCTCTGTGAGAAATACGTCAGCCGGAGAGGCGTCGCCTTCCTGGATGATCTGGTTGGCGAACTGCATGTCGCCGCCCTGACGCATGGTGACCTTGATGCCGGTCTCTTTGGTGAATGCTTCGATCCACTCGCGGCCAAGGCTTTCATGCTGGGCATTGTAGACGACGAGACCTGCGTCCTGCGCATGGGCGCTGCCGGCGAACGCGGTGGCGGAGAGAAGCGAGGCGGCAAGCGCAAACGCGTGGGAAAAGAGATTAAGTTTAATTGTCAAGATGGCCTCCGTGGCGATGTTACCCGAGCTCCCAAGGGCGATCAGAGGCGTATATTTTTCCTGAGTGCTTATTTCAAGTTTGTTGTGAGCAAAAAAAGCATCACAATATCTTGACGCAACAGCTCAGTTTCGAGGGAATAATTTCGAGCCGATAGAAAAGGCGGCACTTCGGGAACGCCGCCTTTCTCGTCACCGCGCCTATTCGACGTCGAACTTGACGCCCTGCGCAAGCGGCAGCGTGCTGCCGTAATTGATCGTGTTGGTGGCGCGGCGCATATAGGCCTTCCAGGCATCGGAGCCGGATTCGCGTCCGCCGCCGGTCTCCTTCTCGCCGCCGAAGGCGCCGCCGATCTCGGCGCCCGAAGGCCCGAGGTTGACGTTGGCGATGCCGCAGTCCGAACCGCGAGCCGAGACGAAGGTTTCCGCCTCGCGCATATCGTTGGTGAAGATCGACGAGGACAACCCCTGCGGCACGGCGTTATGCAGGGCCAGCACCGCGTCGAAATCGCTGTATTTCATCACGTAAAGAATAGGCGCGAAGGTCTCGTGCTCGACCGGTCCAGTCTGATCGGGCATTTCGACCAGCGCGGGGCGAACATAGAAGGCATCGGCCGAACCGTTGTCGACACGCTCGCCGCCGGTGACCTTGCCGCCCGCCGATTTCGCCTGGCCAAGCGCTGCCTGCATCTTCTCAAAGGCCTGACCGTCGATCAGTGGTCCGACCAGCGTGCCGGTTTCGAGCGGATTGCCGATGGTGACGGAGCCGTAGGCCTTCTGCAGGCGCGGCACCAGCTGGTCGTAGACGCTTTCATGGACGAAAAGGCGGCGCAGAGTCGTGCAGCGTTGGCCGGCCGTGCCCATAGCGGAGAAGGCGACGCCGCGCAGCGTCAGGTCGAGATCGGCGCTCGGGCAGACGATCGCGGCATTGTTGCCGCCGAGTTCGAGGATGGCGCGGGCAAAACGCTGCGACAGGCGTGGGCCGACGGTGCGACCCATGGCGGTCGATCCGGTGGCGGATACGAGCGGGATTTTCGGATGATCGACCAGCACTTCGCCGACCTCGCGGCCGCCGATGATCAGTGTTGACAGATTGGCCGGCGCGATGCCGCCCTCAGCAATGAAGCGCTTCAGCGCCTTTTCAAACAACGCCTGCACGGCAAGTGCGGTCAACGGCGTCTTTTCCGAAGGTTTCCAGACGGTGGAATTGCCGCAGACCATTGCCAGTGCTGCATTCCACGACCAGACGGCGACCGGAAAGTTGAAGGCGGAGATGATGCCAACCACGCCAAGCGGATGCCAGCTTTCCATCATCCGGTGCTCGGAGCGCTCGGTGGCGATCGTCAGACCGTAGAGCTGACGGGACAGGCCGACGGCAAAATCGCAGATATCGATCATCTCCTGCACTTCGCCGAGACCTTCCGAGGTGATCTTGCCGACCTCGATCGAGACGAGACGGCCGAGCGCCGTCTTGGCGGCCCGCAGCTCCTCACCGAGGAGGCGGACCAGCTCGCCGCGCTTCGGCGCCGGAACGGAACGCCATTCGAGGAAAGCCTTGTGCGCCTCTTCGATCGCCGCCTTCGTCTCGGAAACCGTGTGCTCTTTGAGTTTGCCGATTTCCTTGCCCGTAACCGGCGAGGTGACGGAAAGCGTGCCGCCCTGATAGCGGCCGGCGTCGACGCCGAGTTCGGCGAGCAGCTTGGCGGTTTCGGTGGCGAGATCGAGGACGGCGATATTCATTGTCGTGGTTCCAATCTTGTTATTCCAGAAGCGAGTTTCGCCTCTCAGAAGCGGGCATCGGCGAAGTGGGCGACCTGAGCGCCGGCTTCGTACCATAATTCCCGAAGCGCCCGGAAGCTCGGTTCGGTGGGCGAGGTCAGCGGCAGCGGCAGATCGGCTTCCGAAAGCCGGCCGAGAATATGCTCGGCCAGTGTCCGGCCGAAAACCGTGCCGGGGGCGATGCCGCGGCCATTATAACCCGAAAAGCCGATCACGCCGGGAGCGAATTTATGAAAGCGCGGCAGCGCATTATCGGTCATGCCGATCTGGCCGTACCATTCGCATTCGAATTCGACGTCACCGATCATGGGGAAGAGCCGCTTCAGGGCGCGCTTGGCCCAGCCCTTATGCACGGCGAGCCCGGTATTGCGCAGTGCTCCGACACTGCCGAAGACGAGACGGCCGGCCTGGTCCATGCGGAAGGAGGAGAGGATGTCCTTGGTATCCCACGCACCTTCCCGCCCCGGCAGGATCGATTGGCGCAGATTGTGGCCGAGCGGCACGGTGGCGAAATTGAAATAGGGCAGGTAGACCTGTTCGTTGCGCACCTGCTCGAAGGGGCCGGTGCTATAGGCGTCGGTTGCGACGATGATCCAGTCCGCGCTGACCTGGCCCTTCGCTGTCTTCACGGTCCAGCGGCTGCCGCTGCGCTCCGTTGCGGTGACGGGGCTCGACGTATGGATCGTGACAGCCGCCTTGACGGCGGCATGGGCAAGGCCGCGCGCATAGGCCAGCGGCTGCAGCGTTCCGGCGCGCAAGTCGAGCAGCGAGCCAGTATAGGCGTCGCTGCCGATGCGTCTGGCCGTCTCCGCCGCATTGAGCAGCGTCACGGGCGCGCCGCGGGCGGACCATTGCGCCGCGCGTTCTTCGATTTCCTTCAGCCCCTCCGCGCCGACCGCGCAGTGCAGCGTGCCGTTGCGTTCGAGTTCGCAGGCAATGCCATGCCTGTCGATCAGTTCCATGACGAGCTTCGGCGCATTGCCGAGCAGCTCGAGCAGGCGCTCGCCGTGCAGCGGGCCGAGCACGCCGGGCAGATCGTCGGGCATCACCCACATGCCGGCATTGATCAGGCCGACATTGCGCCCCGCGCCGCCGAAACCGATCTCCTTCGCCTCCAGCAGCACCACCTCCGAGCCGGCTTCGGCAAGATGCAGGGCGGAGGAGAGGCCGGTGTAGCCGCCGCCGACGATGACTACGTCGGCCGATACCGCGCCTGTGAGAGGCGAGGTTACAGGCGGTTCGGCTGCGGTCTTTTCCCAGAGGCCGTGGGAGCGCGGATCATTCAGCATGGTTCAGTCCGGTTGGAACGAAATCGCGGTAGTTTAACCCATATGATGAAGTGTTGAAGCGAGCATTTCACGCAACGGTCTTCAAGTAGACGCCCGCAAGGCCAAGCGTTTCCATCGCTGCATCCAGCGATGCGGCCTGGCGCTCGGCATAAAGCGCCAGCTCGTCCTGAACGGTGGCGCCGAGTGCGGCCTCGAAGGCGTCGCGGTTCGAGCGCGTGGTATAATTCTGCTGCTGATCGGTGCCGAGATTCGACTGGAAGATGCCGGCCGCGCTGACGGGCAGGAAGTCTTCGTAGACGATCGGCGAGAAGGCAAGGTGACCCTTGGCGATCAGCGCTTCCGGATCGCCAGGCAGCGTGCCGTTGACCGCGGCGGCAATGCCTTCTGACGTGGCGGAATAACGGAAGAAGGCCAGGTCTTGCCTGCGCAGCTCGTCCCAGCTGTCCGGTAGCGCCTTGAAACGACCGGCGAGTTCCTGATCGTAAGCGCCGGCCTTGGCGCCGCCGGCGCCGACCTGCACTTCCCCGCGAACCGAGGCGAGCAGC
This sequence comes from Rhizobium mulingense, assembly GCF_029194105.1. Lineage (NCBI taxonomy): Bacteria > Pseudomonadati > Pseudomonadota > Alphaproteobacteria > Hyphomicrobiales > Rhizobiaceae > Rhizobium > Rhizobium mulingense. The sequence goes on from NZ_JARFVE010000005.1 coordinate 174,084, forward strand.
CGGTCGTAGAGCGCCCGGCCCTTGGCCGTCAACGCCACGCCGCGCTGTTCGATCTCGCCGAAACGGGCGGTATGCGTCCCCTGAACGGCTTCCGCTTCACCGGCAAAGACGATCGCCTCCTCCAGCGCCTTGAAGCTCGTCTGCCGCAGCAGGATATCGCAATGACGGCGCGGCGGCCCTTCGATGACGGCCTTCGGTGTGATGCCGCGTTCCGGCATGCGGGCCTGGACCGCGTCGATATCGAGCGTGCGCGGCGTCAGATGATTGATATGCGGGCCCTTGAAGCTGACGACGTCGGCGATCAGCCGATGGGCGTCGTGCAGGCGCTTGTAGGTTTCGGCGCTGACCGTCGCCTCGCTGTGCCAGCGGAAGGTTTCGAGCACCTCGGCGACGAATTCCGCTGCTTCCGCTTCCGTCAGACCGCCATTCTGCTCGTGGCGCTCGATCAGCGCGACGGCGCGCGGCGTATAGATGCGCCGCTTTGCCAAAATCGCCTCGGCTTCGCTGCGCAGCCCTTCGTCTTCGATCAGTTCCAGGCGCAGCAACGAGGTGAAGACTCGGAATGGATTGATGTTGAGTGCGGTCTCGTCGATTGGCCGGAAGCAGGTGGAGTGGACCGGCACGCCGGCAACGGAGAGATCGTAGTAGCCGACCGCCTGCATGCCCATGACGGCGAACAGCCGGCGAATGGTGAAAAGCTCGTCAGCCGTGCCGAGGCGGATGGCGCCGTGACGCTCGACATCGATGCGCTCGAGCTCGCCGGCGCGGGCCAGGCGCTCGCGCAGATCCGGATCGCGTTCGAGGCAGCCGGCATTCACATCGGCGACCAGCTCGATCAGCGTGCCGTATTGCGGCACCTCCGTCCGATACATCTGCGACATCGCCTCGGTGAAAAGCGAACGGATGCGGTCAGTGGAAACGAAGGTTTGCGGCATCTTGAAAACTCCGGCTCATTCCGTTTTTGCAGGATGAAACTCTTTACAACCGCTGCGAAGCCGGAAATATCGCTATTTCGGAAATAGCTCATTCTGAAACGGAATGATCATGCTTGGCTCTAGACGCTTTCTGCCGTCGATTTCACATCTCGCCGCCTTCGAGGCAGTCGCCCGCACCGGCAGCGTCACGGCGGCCGCACGCGAGCTCGATCTGACGCAGAGCGCCGTCAGCCGCCAGGTGAGCGCGCTGGAAGAGCAGCTCGGCGTCGAGCTCTTCCTGCGCGAACGCCAGACCATGCGGCTGACGCTGGCCGGCGACAGCTACGCCCGCGAAATCCGCGAGGCGCTACGGCGGATATCCAGTGCCTCCTTGAACCTGCGCGCCAATCCGCATGGCGGCACGCTCAATCTCGCCATCCTGCCGACCTTCGGCACGCGCTGGCTGGCGCCGCGCCTCGGACGCTTCCTCGCCGCCAATCCAGGTGTAACCATCAATCTGGCGACCCGGCTTTCACCCTTCGATTTTCGCCTCGATTCCATCGATGCCGCGATCCATTTCGGCCATCCGCACTGGCCGGGGGCGGAATTGACCTTGCTGATGTCGGAACACACGGTGCCGGCCTGCAGCCCTGACTTTCTCAAGCGATACACGATCACAGGGCCGCAGGATCTGCTCGCCGTTCCGCTTCTGCATCTGACGACGCGCCCGGATGCGTGGGAGCAGTGGTTCGCCGGCAACGGCGTTTCCTTCGAAAGCGTGCACGGAATGCTCTTCGACCAGTTCGCCACCGCCGCGCAGGCGGCGATCGCCGGTCTCGGCGTCGCCCTGCTGCCGACATTCCTGATGCAAGAGGAGCTCAGGCGCGGCGATCTTGTCGCCGCCGTCGATCGGGAGATGGAGAGCCGTGAGCGCTATTATCTTGCCTTTCCGCGCGAGCGCGCCGACTATGCGCCGCTCGCCGCCTTCCACGACTGGATCGTCGCGGAAGCCGCCGCCAATCCGGCTGCGTGAGGAACGGCTTGCATCGGCATGGCGCTTTCGACCATTATATCAGCCAAACAACCTCTGCAGGAAATCCCATGAAGCCGATCTTCGTCCAGCTCCAATGCGCACCCGGCAAAACCTATGAGGTCGCCGACGCCATCTACCAGACCGAACTGGTTTCGGAGCTCTATTCCACCAGCGGCGACTACGATCTGCTGCTGAAGGTCTACATCGAGGAAGGCCAGGACATCGGCAAGTTCATCAACGACAACCTCGCCAATATTCCCGGCATCGTCCGCTCGCTGACGACGTTGACCTTCAAGGCGTTCTGAATTCCCGTCAGACACGGTTAACCTTTTTCGCGAAGAATCGCCTCCGCAGGACGCCGCTGCAACCACGCCTTAACGCCGGGGGTATCTGGTCGTTGCTATAAATCCGCGCCAACACGAGTTGGCACGCGCAGCGATAGGTGGGAAATGGCGATCGTCGAGGCAGACAGGGTGCGCGAGAGGCCGCAGCCGGAAACTGCGCCGCTGATCGTCCATGTCGTGCGCCAGTTTTTGCCCAATCGCGGCGGCCTTGAAGATGTGGTCGCCAATCTCGCCCGCCAGACCGTCCGGCGCGGTTATCGCGTTCGCGTCGTCACACTCGATTCGCTGTTCACAGCACCGAAGGATAAACTGCCGGCGCGCGAAGACATCGACGGCATCGAGGTAGTGCGCATTCCCTGGTCCGGCAGCAGTCGATATCCGCTGGCGCCCAAGGTTTTCCGCCATCTGGCCGATGCCGATCTCGTGCATGTCCATGCCATCGACTTCTTCTTCGACGCGCTCGCCTGGGGCCGGCTGCTGCATCGCAAGCCGATGGTCGTCACCACCCATGGCGGATTCTTCCACACCCGGAAATACGCCGCGATCAAGAAGATCTGGTTCCGCACCCTGACGCGCGCTTCCGCACTGGCCTATCGGCGCGTCGTCTGCTGCAGCGCCTCCGATCTCAAGCAGTTTTCCGAGATCGCGCCGGACAGCCTGCTGATCGAAAACGGCGCCGATATCGGCAAGTTCGCCGGCAGCGCGTCGCAGCGGCCGAGGCGCCGCATAGTCACCATCGGCCGCTTCTCGGTGAACAAGCGGCTGGACCATCTGCTCGACGCGATGACCGTGCTGAAGAGCCGCGATACGGATTGGCATCTCGACATCGTCGGAGCCGAATCCGACCTGAACCGGGCCGATGTCGAAGCCGCCATCGAAGGCCGCAGCCTTGCCGGCGGCGTCACCCTGCACGTCTCGCCCGACAACGGCGCCATCCGGCGCATCATTGCCGAGGCCTCGCTCTTCGCCTCCGCCTCGGAGTATGAAGGTTTCGGGCTGGTGGCGCTGGAGGCGATGAGCGCCGGCCTGTTGCCGGTGCTGAATGCCAATGACGCCTTTACAACGCTTGCCGGCCGGCATCCCGTTATCAAGCTAGCCGATTTCACCCACCCAGAGACCGCGGCGACGGTGATTGAAGCGGCCTATGAAACACTCGCGCGCCAACCGGATGGCGTTCGCGACGAGCTGGTCGACGCCGTGCGCGGCTATTCCTGGGATATTGTCGCCGGACTTTATGTCGATCTTTACCGATCGCTCAACGTCGCCGCTGCCGACCGGGTCTGATCCCAACAGTCTGAAATTTCCGTCACGCTTTGGCGAGACGGATAATCTCATCGAGCACGAACCTGCGTGATTGCGGCGGCGTCAGATTGTGATCGGCGTCCGGCAGCATCAGCAGCCGCACGTTCGGATAGCGGGAAAGCTTGGCGCCGCGCGGTCCAAAGTGGAAATAGACGTGGTCGAGGCCGACATCACCTTCGCTGTAGATCAGCGTCAACGGCACCTTACGCTTACCGAACTGAGCGAAGGAATGCCGGACTTCGCGGGCGATGTGGCGCCGGTCGGGGAGCAGCTCGAGCAGCGGCGCGATCCATGGGGACAGACGACGACCGGCAGCGATGACCATGTTCTGCAGCGCAGAGACGACATCCACCTGGCCGCGCAGCAACCGCTTTAGCGTATCGAGCCGCGCCAGGCGCTGGCCGTAATCATCGAGGCTGCGGGGAACCGAGACAACATGTTCCTTACGCACCGGTATCTCAGGATCCCAGTAATAAACGAAGGGATTGATCGACACGACGGCCTTCAGCCGCTCATCGGCGACGCCGGCGCGGAAGGCGACATAGCCGCCACTGCATCGGCCGGCCACCATCACCGGGCCGGGGGCGATGCCCTCGAGCAGATCGAGCGCGGCGACCGCATCGGCGGTCTGGGTAGCGGAATAGAGCACCTGCTCCGGTGCGTCGGGCCGTGGCGGACTGTCGCCGACATTGGCGGAATCGAAGCGCAGCGAAATCACGCCCTGGCGCGCAAGCTCGCGCGCCATATCAACCGTCGTCCGCCCCCAGCCGGCGTGCCGGTCATAGGCCGTCGACAGAAAGAGTACTGCACTGCCCTTGATCTCGCCGGGCGGCCGGCTGACGACGCCGACCAGGTGACCATGGCTTCCGAAACGGACCGGCATTTCGACAAACCCATCGCCGGCCAGCGGCGGGTTCTTGATTTCTGCCGGCGAAGGGGCGGCGGATGTCTCCACCGTGGCGCCCTCCAGCCAGGTCGTCAGCAGCGCGACGACAGCCATTGGGGTCTTGGCGAAGAGCGGATTGGTGACGAGCTCGTCATAGCCTTCGAAAACCGTCTGCTCGACATCGGCGCCAAGCGCCTTCAGTGTGTCCGCAAAGCCGGTATCGTCGGCCCTGGCGGGACGTTCGAGGATTAGATAGCGGGACGCCGCCAATCCCTGCGGCGAGGCGATGTTGAGCTTGGCGAGCTCGCCGGCGATCTCCTCGGGCATGACGAGCCCGGCGATCTGAACCTTGGCGGTCTGGACATGCTCCTTGCCGAGGCCGAGATCGGCATCGATGATCTTCGACCACATGGTGAGTTCACGCAGATAGGCCCGGCCGCTCAGCACCGGCGCCAGCATGACAAGGCTGTCGACGCCTTCGATCGAAGAGCCGATGCGTTGGGCAAGCGTTGCGCCGAGGCCCTGACCGATGAGGACGATGCGATCGCAACCGGTGAGCGACTTCAGCTTGACGGCCGCTGCGCGGATCGAATCTTCCCAGGTTTCCAGCCTTGCCGGCAGCGCGTCGAAATCCAGCGCGTCGCCGGTGCCGCGATAGTCGAACCGCAGGCTCGGCACACCGATATCCGAAAAATGCTCGGCCGCAACCCGGAAAAACTTGCGGCTGCACATCTCCTCGAAACCCCAGGGGCTGACGAAGAGCACGGCGGCCGACCGCTTCTTCACTCCCGCATTCTCAGGCATGAACAGACCGATCGTGCCGTCGAAGACGACCGGCAGGGCAGCGCTGCGCCCAGCCCCCTCGGCCGGTTCGAGCGAGAACTCGCCGGGAGCGACCTTGGCGCGATCGGGATCGCCGGGAAGCGCCGGCGCAATGAAATTGATTGCGTGCCCGACCGGCTTGCGCAGCACGGATGGCATCTTGTCGAGAATGGAGCGCATGACGTCGACATCTTCGGCCGGTACGGCGCGCAGCACCCGCAGCGCTGCGAAATAGCAGAACGTGCCGGCCATGATCGCGCCGACCAGTCCGGCCGGACCATGGACAAATTCCAGCACGGAGATGGCGCCGCAAGCGCACAGCGCGGAGGCGAGCGTCACCTTCGTCAGGCTTCTATAGAGACTCGAAAGTTGGGATCCGAATCCGGTCTGTCTGATCATCATCACCGACATTGCAACGAAGACGAGGATGCGCACCAGCGCGGCGCCCTCGGCTGCAAGCCTAGGTACGATCAGTAAACAACCCGCTACCATTACCAGGCCACCGATCACACTGGTATTCAGGCGGGCGCGGGCCCTGTCCATCGATAAGAGGTAGAGGCTGAGGATCTGCATGAAAGTATAGGCGGGCGCCACCAGTGCCAGCAGCGCCACTACCGTGCCGCTGCGGCCGAACGCCTCGCCGAACACGACCAGCACCAGTTCGCTGGAGATTGCCGCAAGCCCGAGGCTCATCGGCAGCACGATATAGGCCATGCTGCGGGTGACGGCGGCGAAAACCTCGACCGGCAATGTCGAATCGTCGCTGTTGTGCCGCCGCTCGGAGTAATAGGGCAGCAGGCTGCCGGTCATCTGGATCGGCAGCTGCAACGCGATATTGGCGATCGACAGGCCGACGGCGTAATAACCGACCATCTCCACCGACCAGAACTGCTGCAGAAACAGCAGCTCGAGCCGGTTGAGGAAGATGGAATCGATGATGAACTGGAGCGAGAGGATGACGGAGGAGGAGGCGAGGTACTTCAGCGACACCCCGCACCAGTCCCGCCGCGCAAGCAGGATCGGCAGTGTGGCGAAAAACAAGACAAGCTGGCCGAGCGCATAGCCGACGAGAACCCCCTCGACACCATAGAGGAAGGCGCCGCCGGCGACGCCGGCAAGCTGCACGATCGAGACGACGACGGTCAGGCGGAAGAAGGCGCCGAGCTTCTTCTCTCCGATCAGGTAGAATTTGACGAAGGATCCGATCGCCTGGACGAAGAACAGCCCGCCGGTGACCAGAGCGACGGACGGCGCGGTATCGGCCCAGTGCATCTCCTCGGAGGTCAGGAAAAACAGCGCGTAGAGGGCCAGCAGCACGACTGTCGAAAACATCATGAAGCTGACGAGGATGGCGGCAAACCCCCGCCGCCGGCGAGTGTCGTAACCTTCTGCCGATAGCTGCGGCAGTGTCTTCAGGAGCGTGATGCTGGAGCCGAGTTCGGCGATCGAGGCGCCGGTCACCACTAGCCAGAGCGAAAAGGCAACGATGCCGTTCGCTTCCGGCCCCAGCAGCCGAGCGGTGATGATCGAGGAAACGAATCCCGTCAGCAACAGCAGCATACCCGCCGCCGCATTCATCACCGAATTTGCGATAATACCCTTCGACATCTGTCCATCCGTCAGGATCGGCTCACTAGGCCGGACACTCGCCATCTCTAATGCGAAAATGTTAAAATAAAGCGGAGTGACGACCTCAGCTTAGCTCGCCTGCATCGTCGCCAGCCTCTGAAGCGCCTTCTCGTAGCTATTCTCAGCGAGATAGCGCAGCAGGAACGCCCGGGCCTTCTCCGCCTTGTCCAGCGCAAGCTCGGGCGCGCGGAAGATGTCCCTGAGGTGCGCGGCCGCAGCTTCAGGAGAGGGATCGGCCCAGACAGCGCCCGCGAGCCCGGCAAATTCCGGATGAGTATCGACCACGGGAATGAGGGGAGAGTCGACCAGCCATGTATTGTCCGGATCGCAGAAATCCGCCGTGCCCGACCAGGCGGTGGAGATAACAGGGGTACGCTGCATGATCGCCTCGGCGACCGTCAGACCGAAACCCTCGGACCGATGCAGCGAAAGATAGGCGTCTGAACAGCGGATGAGACCGTTGATATCGGCGTTCGACAGCCTGTCGGTGACGATCTTGATGCGGCTGTCGCCCTTAACCGACGCAATCAGCTCGCGCAGGCCTCCATCCTTGTTCACATCGCCGCTGGCCTTCATCAGCAGGACAGCGCCTGGGGCTTCGGCGGCAAAGATCCTGAAGGCATCGACGACGGCCTGCGGATTCTTCCGGTTGATCGAGGAGCCGGCGCTGAAGATGAAGCTGACGAGAAAGGCATCCTTCCCAATGCCGAACCTCTCTCGCATGCCGTCGGTCACCGCCGCCTCGGTGACCGGATGTGGAACGACAATGACCGGCGCCTTGGTCAGCGGCGCGATCGCCCGCCGGGTGAATTCCGACGGCACGAAGACGGCGTTCATGTAATGCATCGCATTGCGCCACTCCGCCGGCACGACTTCGAGCTCCCAGGCGAAATAGCCGATATTGAAGGCGCGGGTGAAATTCGCGACGCCCTTCTTCAGGATGGCGCGCGGCAGCATCGGCGGATTGAGATGCCAGATACGGCTTCCCGGTAGTTCGGTGGAGAGACCCGACGGCGTCCAACCGGCGAAGGAATTCTCGTTGGGATGGGTGCTGACGTCGGAGAGCGAAATCGTCCGTCCGACCTCCGACAGAGCCCCGGCGCAGAGCCTTGCCGATTCGCCGACGCCGACGGCCATCGAGAGATAGCCGACGATTTCCACCGGCCTGCGCGAATTGAAGGCCAGACGCGACCGCGGGATCAGCCGCTGCAGGAGATGGGCACGCAGAAAGCGGTATATCGTTCTCAAACCACGGGTCTTTCTCAATGCGTCGGGATTATTGTTGGCGGAAGCATCAGCCCTGGAGCATGACGCGATGTGAGCTGCCCAGACTTCTGATCTCGCCCGCAGGTGGAAGATCGCTTTCCGTGCCCGAGAGCGCGTGAAGCTTCACGCGCCGCACCCCGCTGGGGGCCAGATGGAACCAATCGTCGTCGGCCCGATAGCCTTCGACGTCGATATGCACTGATTGCGCCAGCCGGTCGGTCCTGAGATCGAGGAACCAATCGTCGCCGACCTTGCCGACCGATGCCTCAATGCCCGCATCGTGAAGCGCTTTGCCGCGTCCTAAGGGGAAGTGGAAGCTTTCGGCAAGAACGGTGCCGTCGGCTAGCGAGCGCAGTCGCGCCACGCTCACATCGTGCGCCGGCGGGCCGAAGCGAAAGGCATAGGTCGTATCGAAGAAGGCGCCGAACAGCGCAGTGGACGCAAAACGTTCCACGCTCCTTGCCGCCAGCGTAAAGCCCGTATTGCCGCTGACGACCTGCTGCTTGCCGTCGCGCAGGCAGAAAACTTCGAGCTCCACGTCGAGTGCGGCGTCCGTCTCGTTGACGACATGCACATCAAGGCCGTTGGTTCCCTCATCGGTAAAGACAGTCTGAACCGGCCGGAAGGCACGGCGCATGGCATACCAGACCGGCTTGGGCTCGCCGGTCGAATCGATCACGCCCCAGCCGGGGCCGGGCAATAGGTCCTGCAGCGTCCAGACGAGCGCGCCGCTGCAGCCGGAGCCCTTGCGCCGCCATTCGGCAAAGGTTTCCTCGAGTACCTCGCCGGTGACGGCGCGGGAGAGATCGAGATAATGTTCCGGATCCTCACGGCGCAACCGGGCCGGATCGCAGCCGTAAAGAAGCTCCAGATAGAAGTCGCGAACGTCCTCGAAATCCCAGGACGCGCTGCGGTCGCGCGGCACCCGCGCCTTCCAGAGTGGGCTGTGGACGGCCGGCGCGTCGAGATGACGATGCAGCGTCCTCTGCTGCGGCACATGCGCGAAGGCGAGGCTTTCGGAGGCAAACCGCACCTCGGCGCGGCGGGCGTCGGCAATCGGCCGCATATAGGCGCCGACGCCGTAATAATGCGCGATACTGGCGTTCGGCGAAAAAGGCATTGCGCCGCCATAGGGAGAATTCGGGACATAGGGCACGTCGGGACGTATGCGCGCGATCACGGCGGGGATGATCTCATCGGTGATCGGCCCACTCCAGAATTCCATCGGCAGGCCGAGCATCGCCGCCTGTTGGTGGATCTCGCTGCCGCCGCAGAGCACCGCGAGCGAAGGCGAGGCCTGGACGCCGTGCAGGAATTCCTCGACCTCGGCATGCACGTGACCGAGAAAAGCCTTGTCGTTGCGCGGATAGTCAAAATTGGCGAACATGAAGTCCTGCCACACGAGCAGGCCGAGCTCGTCGCAGAGCGCAAAGAAATCCGGCGTCTCATAAGCCATGGTGCCGCCGATGCGGATCATGTTCATGCCGGCGTCAGTGGCAAGTCGCAGGAACGGCTCGTAGTCCGCCCGTCGGCCCGGCAAGCGTGCGATATCCGCCGTCGTCCACACCGCGCCGCGGCAAAAGATGCGCTCGCCATTGATGAGAATCGCGAAGTCGTCGCCGTCATCGCCACGCTCGACCTCGATACGCCGGAAGCCGGTGCTGCCGAGCGAGTACTCGGCGCCATCGGAAACCAGCGTCAGTTCGTAGAGACGTGGAGCGCCATGCGTGTGCGGCCACCAGGGCTCGATGTCGGCCAGCTTGAGGATAGCCGAATAATGATTGTCGCCGACCTTCTCGAACGGCTGTTCCATGCCGCCGCAGCGCAGCAGCATCGAATGGTTCTCGGCATTGTTGTGCAGAGAAACGCTCAGCCGGCCGACGCCGCTCTCCTCCAAAACGGCGCGGATGGAGACATTGTCGATCGAGACCGGATTGCGCCGCAGCAGCGAAATTGGTCGCCACGGGCCGACCGCATGAATATCGGGGCACCAGCCCGGCATATGGCCGAGCAGCGTCGTGCGGAAATTTCTCAAGCCCACCGGCGTGATCATCTGCGGCCGCCAGCGCGCGCGCGGGCCGGGCTCCGACAGACGCGGGCCAAGCGCACGGAAACAAAGCGCCAGCTCGTCACCGCCCGTAAGCGTCACCGGAATCTCGTGCGCCGTAAACATGCTTTCGGAAAAGAGAATTTCCTGGCCGTTCAGGAACACATGGCACAGCGTCGCAAGCCCTTCGAAACGCAGGATCGCTTCGCCGGGCTCGGCATCGAAGAGCCGGCAGAGATACCAGGCGTCTTTCGTGTTCAGCGGTTCCGGATTTTCCCGGTCGAAGAGCCCGGCTTTTTCGAGTGCGGCGGCGACGGTGCCGGGAACGGGTGCGGGAATGAACTGCGCGGAGAGCGGAATGTCGTGCGGCACCGCGCAGGCATCCGGTTCCGTCAGGACCAGGTTCCAGCCTTCGGAAAGCACGCTTTCCTCGGCTCCGATGCTTGCCAAACGCCCCCGCATGGTCTGATCTCCGGCCTCAGATTCGCTCTGCAAGCGATGCCATCATCAAATCCCACGCATCGGCGGCCGGATCAAGAGCTGCCTGCAGCGGCTCGAACTTCCTGCGGACGACGGCGCGGGCAAGCTGGAACTGCACGGATTTCGCTGCGTCGGAAATGCCCCTGGCATGCTCGGCGGCGGTTGCGAATTCATCCGCGGAGAGCCACGCCAGATGATCGGCCGCCAGCTCGAAATTGGCGCCGACCTGGCGAAGCGTATTGAAGGCATATTTATGAAAGAAGCCGAACGGCCGCTCGGCCACCGCTTCCACCTGTTGCGGAAAGACGGCGGCGAAGGCGCGGATCGGGTTCTGTCCTGGGCGCCTGATGAAATGAACCCCGGCGAGCCGACGCGCGGTCGCGCGCAGATGTGCTTCGTCGGCTGGCTTTTCCGGAAACCGCGCAAATTCCGTGTAAGGCAGGTACGGCGGGTCGTTCTCCGTCAGCTGCAGCTGGAACAGCCCGTCGAAATCCTCGCCTTCGAGGCGGAAATAGCCAGCATTATGGAAATAGTCGACACGCTTTGCCGCAACGTCCAGCCGGTTGATCGCAACCGTCGTCTTGCCGTGTTCCTGCCGGTAGGCGGTGCCGCGCGTATCCGGCATGTAGAAGGAATCCATCTCGATCAGGCAGAGGCGGCCCCGCGCGATCTGCACCTCGACATGCCGCTCGACCCGGTCATAGATGGCAAGCTCGGTCGCGCGGATGCCGTAAAGTGTCTCGAGATCCTCGAGCGGCACCTTGAAGAAGGTGAACTGGTCGCCTTCGAAATCCTGCGCCAGGGTGAAACCCAGCATCGCCTCGGGTGCCACCCCTGACGTCGCCAGCACTTCGATCCAGAGATCGACGTAACAGTTGGTTTCCGGCCAGGCGCGCTCGCTGGAATGCAGCGCGTGCTGACGGTAGCTTTCCGGGCTGATCCCCGGGAATACCGATGTCATCGAATAGCTCAGCCCCACAGCGCTTTCCGTACATTGGCCGGCCATGCTTTCACGTCGAACCCGTGATGGTGGAACAGCGCAAGCGCGATGCGCTCGAGCCCGAAGCCGACACAGGCCGTGTGCGCAACGCTGCCGTCCTCGAGGTTGAGGCCCCATTTCGCGCCGAAGGCATCCTGATGATAGTTGAAGCTCATGCAGGCGGTCGGATTGGCGGCCGCGGTGATCGGGATCAGCAGTTCGAATTTCAGGTTCTGGTCACGCTGGTTGTTGGCGAGCATCTTGCCGGCGCGGCCGAAGAACGGATCGTTGGCGATGTCGATCGTCACCTCGAGGCCGACGGCATTCATCATCTCGACGCCGCGGTCCATCCAGCGCTGGCGGAATTCGGTGACGTGCTCTTCGGTACCCATGCAGACATATTCGCGCATGCGGAAGAGCTGCTGGCGGGCCGGATCTTTCGACGGTTCGTGGCGGAAGCAGTAGGATTGGAGGTCGAAGAGGCCGCCCGTCTTCGGCAGATTGCCGCGCTTGGCGATCGTCGGATAGAGCGGATAGCAGGCCGCCGGCGTCAGCACGATGTCGGTCGCCTCCTGCCCCTTGGTCCAGTCCTCGCCGACCTCCATGCATTGCAGCAGGCTGACATGATCGAGTTCGCTGCCGCAGAAGCTGTGCACCGTGCCGGCCAGCTGCGGGAAGCTCTTCATGTAGCCGCTCTTTTCGAAGAAGGCGCGGTTCATGCCCGGAGGAAAGCGCATGGCCTCCGCACCGTCGGCGCCGCCGACCTTATCGATGAGGCGCTCGAAGGCAGCGATCACCTCTTCGAACTGGCCGCTGCGGCCATAGAGTCCATCGATGCCCGTGTCGATCAGCAGGCCGGCTTCGAAAAGCCGGTCGAGAAACGAGGTCTGCATATCCATGACTGTTACCCCAGTAGGCTAGTGTCCTGCTTGTGGACAAGAAGCATGCTCGACGTATTGCCGAGGATGCGGTCGTTCGAGATCATGAGTTGTGCGGAATGCGCGTCGCGCAGATGGCGTCCGAGGCTGAAGGGCGTGCCGTTCTTGTAGCCCATGATGCCGCAGATCAGCATGGCATGGTTGACGATCTCCAGGATCGTCTCGGACGAGGCGATCTTGACGTTGTTCATCGCCACGGCAAAGCCCATCGCCGACAGCCTGTCGGGATCGGCTTTTGCATGTTCATAGGCCTTCAGGCCGGCCACCACGTTGGATTTCACCATCTGCAGCAGGTTCGAGACCTCGGCGAGGCGCAGGGCGCCGGGCGGCTGGGAATCGGGGGACTTGCGGGCGGCGGCGCGCACGAAGGCCTGGGCACGGGCGACGGCGTCGACCGCAATCCCGTACCAGACGCCACTCCACAACAGGTGCGAGGACGCGAGCATGGACTGCGCGGCGATCTCGGCGAAAGGCTTCGGCAGGATTTGATGCGCCGGCGCTTGCCCTTTGAAGAGGAAGCCGTCGGAACAGGTGCCGCGCATGCCGAGCGTGTTCCAGACGTGCGTCTTTTCGAGCGTATACTGGTCCTTGAGGAAGGCCGTCAGCACCTGATCGGAGGAGGCGGCCTGGGCGTGGGCACGCGAGGTGATGAGAATGGCGTCGGCATGGGAGCCGTAGGAAATGACGGTGGCATCCTTTTCGAGGCGGCAGATATCGCCATCGACTTCGACCGCGCAAATACTGTTGCGCAGATTTCCGCCGATCCCGCCTTCGGTGGTGGCGGAGGCGATGAGCAGCTGCTCGGCAGCAATGCTGCGCATGAAGTCGCGATGCCATTCGCTGTCGGCGCCGTGTTCGACAAGGCTCGACAGCTTGATGTGGTGCATGGCGAAGACCATGGCGCTCGCCGCGCAAGCCTGGCCGAGCATCGAGCACAATTCGGCGATCTCAGTGATCGAGGCCGATTCACCGCCGAGATGGTGCGGCACCTGAATGCCGAGCAGCCTCTCGGCCTTCATGGCATCCACGGATTCCCGTGGGAAACGGCCCTCGGCGTCAACAGCATCGGCATGTTTGGCCGCGATTTCGGCGACGCGAGCCACCCTTGCGACAAGACCGTCCTGTATGATCTTGACGGGGAAATTCATCAGGCGACTTTCCGACCGTCCCGGATGAGATCGACGGTTTTAGCGATCGCCGAGATGCTCGCGAAGGATTTGCGGTTCAAGAGATTGTCGGGAAATTCGATGTCGAAGGCTTCTTCAATGCCGAGCATCAGCTGCACCGAAGCGAAGGACGTCAGACCTGCTGCATAAAGGTCGGCATCGTCGGCGATCTGGTCAATCGACGTCGGAAGCTTGCCGAATTTGGCTACGAGGTCGCGGATTGTCGTATTCATCCCATCACTCCAAGATTCTCATGATCCCGAACCGGCGTTCATCGCCTTGTCATGAGCGTTCTTTTAGTGCGGAAAACAGAACATTCCGCTAATTTGTTGGGTTAAATATGATTAGCACTCACAGTTAGGATTTTAGCGATCGGCCCGGCCGGGCTGAATATAAGAATGTCATATCAATAGTTTAATAGATTTCCGACGGCGAAGCTTGCGGCGCTGTTCGACGCGACGAGTACAGAAATGACACGCAAAGCGCCATTTTGCGTCAACCGGCGGGGGGATAGGAATGCTCGCCGCCGCGATAGTCCGAGACGGAATGACATCCGTCCCCTGTTGTCCGGATAACGCTTTCGCTGATGACGGCCTTGCCGTGACCACCCGGGATATCGAGGATATAGGCCGGCTGGCAAAGCCCGGAAATCCGTCCGCGCAGCGCCGCGACGATCCGCTGCCCCTCGTCGATCGTCAATCTGAAATGGCCGGTGCCGGGCGCGAGATCCGGATGGTGCAGGTAATAGGGTTTGACGCGGATCTCGACGAAGGCCTTCATCAGTTCGGCAAGCACGTCGGGATCGTCATTAACGCCCTTCAGCAGTACCGACTGGCTGATCATGGCGATGCCGGCATCGACCAGGCGGGCGCAAGCCGCGCGCGCTTCGCTTGTCAGTTCCCTCGAATGGTTGGCGTGCAGCGCCACATAGACCGTCTTGCCGCTCGCCTTCAGGGCAGCGATCAGCGCCGCGTCGATCTTTTCGGGATCGACCACGGGAACGCGGGTATGGAAGCGTATGATCTTGACATGCGCGATTGCCGCGAGCGCCTCCATGATGTCGCGGAGCCGGCGCGCGGAAAGCACCAGTGGATCGCCGCCGGTGAGGATGACCTCCCAGATCTCCTGGTGGCCGGCTATGTAATCGAAGGCTTTCTGCATCGCCGCCGCATCGAGCGTGCCGAGACCCTGGGGCCCGACCATTTCGCGTCGGAAGCAGAAGCGGCAATAGACCGGGCAGATATGCACGGCTTTGAGCAATACGCGATCGGGATAGCGGTGGACTATGCCTTCGACGGGGCTGTGGGCATGATCGCCGATCGGATCGGCGCGTTCCCCCGGCGCGACCGTCAGTTCGGCCGCGTCGGGCACGAATTGCCGTGCGATCGGATCATCAGGATCGGCCCGATCGATCAGCCTGGTGATAATAGGTGTCAAGGCGATCGCATAACGCGCGGCCACCTCGTCGAGCAATGCGCGATCGGCGGGCGAGGCCAGACCTGCCTGTAGAAGATCATCGACGGTCTTTAGCGGTTTGACTGTGTTCATCGCCCATACTCCGCAACCGGTGCCCAGAGCACCTGATCGATGCGCGAAGCGCCCGTCGCCAGCATGACCAACCGGTCGAAACCGAGCGCAATGCCGCTTGCCTCGGGCATCGACGACAGCGCCGCCAGGAAGTCCTCGTCGATCGGGTAGGTCTCACCATAGACCCGCATCTTCTCGGCCATCTCGATTTCGAACCGCCGCTTCTGTTCGGCGGCGTTGGTGAGCTCGCCGAAGCCGTTGGCGAGCTCGACGCCGCAGGCATAGAGCTCGAAACGCTCGGCAACACGCGGATCGCCGGCTGAAGGGCGGGCAAGGGCCGCCTCCGAGACCGGATATTCGTCGAGGATGGTGATGCGGCCGAAGCCGAGATGCGGCTCGATTTTCTCGACAAGCACCCGGCTGAAGAGATCGGCCCAGCCGTCGTCTTCGGCCACACGCATGCCGGCGCGCCTGAGCTCGGCCGCCAGATGCTCACGATCGGTCGAACCGTCGGCGGCGACCGAGGCGAGAAGATCGATGCCGGCGTGACGTTCGAAGGCTTCGGCGACGCTCACCCGCTCCGGCCCCGCAAAAGGATCGCTCTCACGGCCGCGATAGACAAGCCTGTCAGTCTTCGCCGTCTCGGCCGCAAGCGCCAGAATGCGCACGCAATCCATCATCAGGCTCTCATAGCTTTCGCCCGCCCGATACCATTCGAGCATGGTGAATTCCGGGTGATGCAGCGGCCCGCGCTCGCGATTGCGGTAGACATGGGCAAAGCAGGAGATGCGCTGCTCACCGGCTGCGAGCAGCTTCTTGCAGGCGAATTCCGGCGAGGTGTGCAGATAAAACGGCGCTCTTTGCCCGTCCGTCGTCACCGCTTCCGTCGCGAAAGCATGCAGGTGCGCCTCGTTGCCCGGCGAGATTTGCAGCACCGCTGTATCCACCTCGATGAAATCCTCGCGCGCAAAAAACCCGCGCAATGCCGCCTGGATCGCATTGCGCCCGATGAGGAACGGGCGGCGATCGGCATGCACGGACGGGGTCCACCAGGGGGACGCTTTGGCCGCAGAGTTCATTCCAAGCTTTCTTCGCCGGAGAAGCCGGTATGGGGTGGCTATTTCCCGGATTTTAGGTTAGTTGCGCCCCCAAAGAAAAACATTTGCGTCTTCGGGGCGTTTCGACAGTCCTCTACGACGCCGAAAGCCGAGTTACAAGGAAGTCTTATGGTCAAGGTCATCGCCTCTTCGGTCCGCAAGGGCAACGTTCTCGATGTCGACGGCAAGCTCTACGTCGTTCTCACCGCCCAGAACTTTCATCCGGGCAAGGGCACGCCGGTCACCCAGGTCGACATGCGCCGCATCGTCGACGGCGTAAAGGTTTCCGAGCGCTGGCGCACCACCGAACAGGTCGAGCGCGCCTTCGTCGAAGACGTCTCCTTCCAGTATCTCTATGAAGACGGCGAAGGCTTCCACTTCATGAACCCGGCGACCTACGACCAGGTCGTGGTCGACGTCGAAACCATGGGCGACCAGAAAGCCTATCTGCAGGAAGGCATGTCCTGCATCCTGTCGATCCACGAAGGCATTCCGCTGGCGCTGGAACTGCCGCGCCACGTCACGCTCGAAATCACCGAGACCGAGCCGGTCGTCAAGGGCCAGACGGCGTCGTCCTCCTACAAGCCGGCCATGCTGTCGAACGGCGTGCGCACCATGGTGCCGCCGCACATCAATGCCGGCACCCGCGTCGTCATCGCGACCGAAGACAATTCCTACGTCGAGCGCGCCAAGGACTGATCCTGGTTGCATCTCGCGCAAAAGGCCGGCTCAGACCGGCCTTTTTTGTATCCGCGATATCAGAGATGCGGATTGCGCGGCCTGTACTTCTTCACCAGCCTCTGATTGATCTCGGCAGCCCCGGGCATGTTGGCGCTGAGATAGACAGGCGCATCGCCGGATCTGGAAAGCTCCGAGGCGACTTCGGCAAAGATCGCATTGATGACTGTGACCCCGACCGCCGTCGAGACCGGGCCGACCCGAAGTCCTGTGCCTGCGAGGTCGAGAACGGCATCACCCGGCGGCAGCCCGTTGTCGAGCACGATTTCGGCGACTTCTGCGAGCCGCCGGCGGCCATTGGCGATCGCTGCGGAATAGGCGATCGAGGTGATGGCGATGACCTTGGCGCCGATTTCATGCGCATAATCGGCGGCCTCGATCGGCGCGGCGTTCACGCCGGAATTCGAGGCAATGATAATAACGTCGCCCGGCTGCATGCCGTAACGCTCCAGCATCGGCCGCACGAGGCCCTGGGTGCGTTCATAGACCGAGCTGATGACCGCTCCCTCGTGCAGCATGGCCGACCCGACAAGCACCGGCACGGTGAAGGCAAGCCCGCCGGCGCGGTAGTGCACCTCTTCCGCCAGCATGTGCGAATGGCCGGTGCCAAAGACATAAACGCGCTTGTCGCCGCGGGCGGCATCGAGGATGACCGACGCTGCCTGCGCCATCGGCTCGGCAAGTACCTGTTTCAGCGTCTCCAGTCGACCGATCAGATTGGAGAAATAGGCATCGGTGATATCAGTCATGCCACGTCTCCTTGATGTCAGGACGCCTCGCCGGCGAGCCAGGTGGCGGTAACAGTCAGCTCATCGGTAAGATGGACGAGATCGGCGCGCGCGCCAGGCGAGAGATGGCCGCGATCGGCAAGCCTGAGGAAACGCGCGGGATAGAGGGTCGCCATGCGCAAGGCCTCAGCGAGCGTCAAGTCGAGATAAGCGACGCCGTAACGGATCGTCGAGATCATATCGACGTCGGAGCCGGCCAGCGTGCCGTCGGACAGCACCAGCTTCGAGCAAAAGCCGCCTTTTTCGCGCCGGACGGTGCGCCCGTTCAGCGTGAACGAATCCTTTTCCGATCCGACGAGCGACATCGCGTCGGTGACGAAAAACAGTTTGCCTTCGCCGCGTTTGGCGCGCAGCGCCGTGCGCAAAGCCTTCGGATCGACGTGATGGCCGTCGGCAATGATGCCGCACCATGTCGAGGGATGATCAATCGCCGCGCCGACGAGGCCGGGGGCCCGATGTCCCATCTGGCTCATCGCGTTGAAGAGATGCGTGACGCCGCGCGCCCCGGCATCGAAACGTTCCTCCGCCGCCTCGCTCGAACAATCGGAATGGCCGATGCTGACCGTGACGCCGGCTTCGGCAAGTTCGCGCACCTGGGCAACCGTCACCTGTTCGGCGGCAATAGTGACGAGCAGCGTGCCGATCGCCTCACGCGCCCGGATGAAGGCCTTGACGTCGCGGTCCTCCACCGGCCGCATCAATTCGGCCAGATGCGCGCCTTTGCGCGCCGGCGCCAGATGCGGGCCTTCGAGATGCAAGCCGGCGACGCCGCGGTGCCCTTTGACAGCCTCGATCGCGGCCTCGATCGCAGCGATGGAGGCCTCTGCCGTATCCGTGATCAGCGTCGGCAGCAGTGACGTCGTGCCATAGGGCCGATGCCCCTGTGCGATGATCTCCATCGAGGCGACTGATGGTTCGTCGTTCAGCATCCGTCCGCCGCCGCCGTTGACCTGCGCATCGATGAAGCCGGCCGAAAGCACGCCGCCGGCAAGCGTCACCGTCTCGCCGTCCGGCAGGTCGTTTGTCGCAACGATCGCTTCGACCCGGCCGTCGGCGACGATGAGCGCCTTGTCGTCATGAAAGCGCTCGCCGTCGAAAATACGGGCGCCGATGAAGATCTTGCGGGCCATCAGACCGTCTCCGTCACCTTGAGCAGGTTTGCCGGCTTGTCCGGATCGAAGCCCTTGCGGCGCGTCACCGACTCGATCAGCCGGTAATAGACGAGCAGCGACACCAGCGGATCGACGAGGCCGTTGCCCGTTGTCGGCACGCGCAGATTGATGCCGGAAAGCGGCTGCGTGGAGAAACCGACAGTGGTGGCGCCGAGCTTCTGCAGGCGCTCCAGCGCCTGGCTGTTATTGGCGAAGGCCGCGTCGTCGGGCGCAAAGGCGACGATCGGGAAACCCGGCTGCACAAGGCGCATCGGACCGTGCATCAGTTCCGCCAGCGAGAAAGCTTCTGCATGCAGGCCGGCGGTTTCCTTGGCCTTCAATGCCGCTTCAAGCGCGATCGCGAAAGCCGGGCCACGGCCGCCCGTATAGAGCGAGGTCGCATGGAAGAGCACCTCTTCGGCTGCCGCCGTATCGATCCCGGCGGTTGCCGAAAGCGCCTCCGGCAGCTTGGCGAGCGCTGTCTGCAGGTCGAACGCGCCGCCGATCGCAGCCGTGACGCCGGCAAGAGCGGCAACGGAAGCGATGAAGGACTTCGTTGCCGCAACGCTCCTTTCGGCGCCGGCATTCAGGCCGAGAACGATATCAGCCTGTTTCGCCAGCGGGCTGTCGGTGACGTTGACGACGGCGATCGTCGTCGCCCCGCCTTTCTTGGCCGCCTCCTGCAGCGCCACGATATCGGGGCTTGCACCCGATTGCGAGACGGTGAAATGCACGCCGCCCTTCAGATGGAGCGCGGCGCCGTAAACGGAAGCGATCGACGGACCGACGGACGCAACCGGAACGCCGCAGGTGATCTCGAAAAGATATTTGAAGAAGGTGGCGGCGTGATCCGAGGAACCGCGCGCCGCCGTCGTCACGACGCTCGGGCGGGCGGACGAAAACAGCCGGGCGATCTCGGCAAAGACCGGCTTTTCCTTTTCGAGAAGTGTGGCTACCACCTCCGGCGACTGGCCGGCTTCCTGCAGCATCAGCGACTGGTTCTCACTCATAGGTCATCTCCGATTCTCAATTCGGCAACGAAATCATAGGCATCGCCGCGATAGTGCGAGCGGGTGTATTCAACGACGCGCTGGTCTTCCAGGCGCGAGACGCGCTCGATCAGAAGCGCCGGCGCGCCTGATTTGACGTTCAGGATGGCGGCCGAGGACGGGTCGAGCGTGACCGCGGTCAGCCGCTGCAGCGCCCGCACCGGCCTGTGGCCGTTGGCCGCCAGCGCATCGTAAAGCGATCCTTCGCCGCCGGCATCGTCGCCCAGGAACTTGATCGGCACCACCGCGCGCTCGATCGCCAGCGGCAGGCCGTCGGCAAGACGCAAGCGGTCGAGCCGCAGAACCGGCTCGTCGCCACCGAGGCCGAGCAGGAAGGATTCCTCCGGTGACGGCCTGTTGACCGACCGCGACAAGATCCGTGCGGCCGGCAGCCGCCCGCGCGAGCGCATGTCGGCTGAGAAGGAGGAAAGCCGCCAGAGCGACTGTTCCATGCGCTCCACTCTGCTCGATACGAAAGTACCGCTTCCGTGCCGCGATTCCAGTACGCCCGACGCCATCAGATCGCGATAGGCGGTGCGCACGGTGACGCGGCCGAGCTTCAAGGCCTCGGCAAGGTCGCGCTCGCCCGGAAGCGCTGTGCCAGGCTTCAGCAGGCCTTCCTGCACAAGGCCGGTCAGGGCCAGCGCCAGCCGCTTGTAGAGCGGCCCGGTCAGGCCCGCGTCACGCAGACCGCGGCTATTCAGTTCCGCTATCAGACTGGTTCTATCCATGGGGTGGCAATAGAACCTATTTAGAACCAATCGGCAAGACGCAATCGGATGCCGATAGAAAAAACCCTCCCCGGTGCGTGTCCGGAGAGGGTTTCATAGCGCTCAAATTTGACACGTGTTCGTCCGGCCGACGCTCAGCTCTTGGTAAAAATATAATCCGTCTCCTGACGCAGCACTTCGCCGGGGCGCAGCACCGCATTCGGGAAACCTTGGTGATTGATGGCATCCGGCCAGACCTGCGTTTCCAGGCAGAAGCCTGCGAAGGGTCCGTATTTGCGCCCACCGAGGCCGGGCGCCCCGGTATTCAGCTTGAAACCGGCATAGAACTGCACGCCCGGCTCGGTGCTACGCACCTCAAGCGACACACCGGAATAAAGGCTGCGGGCGAGCGCGACGCTGCGCTTGGCGGTGCGTTCGGCTGACAGGCAGAAATTATGGTCGTAAAGCACCTGCTCGCTGCCGACGAAACGCTTCATCGGCGTCATTTCGCGCAGATCGAATTCCGTGCCGGCGACGGAACGAATCTCGCCGGTCGGCACCTGCCTCTCGTCGGTCGGCAGATAGTGGTCGGCGGCGATCATGATGTCGTGGCCGAGCGCATCCTCGCGGCCGTCGAGATTGAAATAGGCGTGCTGGCAGACATTGGCGAGCGTCGGCTGATCGCTGGTCGATTCGTAGGTCACCGACAGTTCGCCGTTGCCGTGCACCCAGAAGGTTGCCTGGATGGTGCAATTGCCGGGATAGCCGGCGCGGCCATCCGGATCGACGATCTTCAGCACCACGCGGTCGACGGCATGTTCGACGATCGTCCAGTTGCGTTTGGCGATATTGTCGCTGCCGCCATGCAGATGCGTGACGCCGTTTTCGTTCGGCTCGAGCTGATGGTCCTTGCCGTCGAGCGTGAATTTACCGCCGCCGATGCGATTGGCGCAGCGGCCTGGCGTCGCGCCGAAATAGGCGGAATAGAGCGGATAGCTGTCGAAATCCTCAAAGCCGAGCGAGAGCGGCGCATCATGTCCCTCAAGGCGCAGATCCTGGATGACCGCGCCCCAGCTGATGATCTTGGCCGTCAACCCGCCGCCCTTGATGACGATACGATAGACGGTTTCGCCCGCCTTCGTCTGCCCGAAAACTTCCCGCTCCAACTTCTCCGACATGATCGACATCCGTTCCGTTTTATCCTTGGGGTTCAGGATCGGAACCTGCCCGCATTTGCTTCAATCCGCAACCTGTCGGATCAGAAAGAATGCCGCGGCATCCGCTCATCCGCTCAGAGATCCATGCCGATCTCTTCGACATCATAAGGCGTCGTCTGGTAAATTTCGTTGATCCAGTTGCCGAACAGGAGATGTGCGTGGCTGCGCCAGCGGTTCTGCGGCGCAAGCGCCGGATCGTTATGCGGGAAGTAATTGTGCGGCATCTTGATCGGCACGCCGGCGTCGACATCACGGAAATACTCGTCCGAGAGCGAAGTGGAATCATATTCGACATGATTGAACATGTAGAGCCGCCGGCCCCTTTTCTCATGCACGAGGCAGACGCCCATCTCGCTCGATTCCATCAGAATTTCCAGGCTTTCGGATTTCTCGATATCAGCGCGCCGGACCTCCGTCCAGCGCGACACCGGCACCTCGAAATTATCGGAAAAGCCGTTGAGATAGATCGAGGAAGGCTTCAGGTTCCGGTGGCGGTAGACGCCGAAGGCCTTCTCCTTCAGCTCGTATTTCGGAACGCCGTGGAAATGATAGATCGCCGCCATCGCGCCCCAGCAGACGTTCATCGTCGAATGGACGTTGGTTTCGGTCCAGTCGAGAATCTCCTGCATCTCTTTCCAATAGGTGACGTCTTCATAGGGCAGGAGTTCGATCGGTGCGCCGGTGATGATGAAGCCGTCGAATTTGCGCTGCTTTACCTCTTCCCAGGTCTGGTAGAAGGCAAGCAGGTGATCTTCGGAGGTGTTCTTCGCCTTGTGCCCGCCGATGCGAATGAGCGACAGCTCCACCTGCAGCGGCGAGGCGCCGACCAGGCGGGCCATCTGCAATTCGGTCTTGATCTTGTTCGGCATGAGATTGAGCAGCCCGATCTGCAACGGGCGGATATCCTGTCGGATCGCCATTGTCTCGGTCATTACCCGTACACCCTCCTGGACGAGGGTTTCGAAAGCGGGCAGCGTATCGGGGATCTTGATGGGCATTGCGGTCACTCGATCAAAAATAAAAAACCGGCGGCGACAAAAAATCGCTACCGGTCCGCACGCGGCCCTTTAGCGAATTTTTTAACGTGGCTGCAAGCCGGCCGGCCAAATCACCACGGAATGCCTTAATTAGTCCCAGTTGCGCGACGAATCAACTGCCGAATGCATGCAGCGGCGACTCAGGCAAGCCTCATCACAGTTTAATGACTGATAGAATCTGTTGATAGACCGGTGACGCCACCATGTTAATAATGACAGTATGGGGCGGTGTTGGAAAAGCGTGATGGCAGATAAGACCAAGGGGAGGCCGGGTATTCGGAGGCAGGATGGAGTAGGTTATGATTTCAGCCTGGCATATCGCCTCGGGGTGATGTTCTCCGCATTCTGGAATTCTGAAGTGCGTGGCAAGGTGCTGTTTCTGGCGACCGTGCTGATCCTCGTCATCCTGGCGACGTCCTACGGCCAGGTCATCCTCAATGAGTGGAATGCCCCGTTCTACGACTCGCTGGAGCGCCGCGACCTCGGCGAATTTTTCCACCAGCTCGAAATCTTCGCGATGATCGCCGGCACGCTGCTGCTCCTCAACGTGCTGCAGGCCTGGCTGAACCAGATGACCGCGCTCTATATGCGCGAGGGCCTGTCGCGCGATCTCGTCGACCAGTGGCTGAAGCGCAAGCGGGCGCTGCGGCTCGCCTCCAGCGGCCTGATCGGCGTCAATCCGGATCAGCGGCTGCACGAGGATTCCCGCAATCTCGCCGAAAGCACGACGGGGCTTGTTCTCGGCCTGCTCCAATCGACCATTCTTCTGGTCAGCTTCATCGGCGTGCTCTGGCAACTTTCCAGTGGCTTCATCTTCCATATCAGCGGCCACAGCTTCTCCATTCCGGGCTACATGGTCTGGGCCGCAATCTTTTACGCCGCCTCCGCCTCGGTGCTGAGCCAGGTCGTCGGCCGCAAACTGGTGAAGCTCAATGCCGACCGCTTCTCGAAAGAGGCCGAGCTTCGCTTCACGCTGATGCATGCCAATGAAAACATGCCGGCGATCACCGTCGCCCGCGGCGAGGAGAACGAGCGCCGGCGCATCAACACCGACATCAGCTCGGTGCTGCGGGTCGTCAAGCGCCTCGCCATGGCCAATACCAACCTCACCTGGGTATCGGCCGGCTACGGCTGGCTGGTGATCGTCATTCCGATCATCGTTGCCGCACCTGCCTATTTCTCCGGCGGCCTGACCCTCGGCCAGCTGATGATGTCGGTCGGTGCCTTCAACCAGGTCAATACCGCGCTGCGGTGGTATGTCGCCAATTTCGGTCCCATCGCCGAATGGCGCGCCACGCTGATGCGCGTCACCGATTTCCGCCAGGCGCTGCTCGACATGGACGCGGACTACGACCTGAAGGACAGCATCGCTTACGAAAACACCGCACCCGACACACTGACGCTGAAGGATGTGGTGATCAACGCCAAGATCGGCGAAGACATCGACGAATGCGGCGGTTTCCGGCTGCGCGAAACCGATGTCGTGATCAAGGCCGGCGAGAAAGTCATGATCAACGGCGATCACAGCGTCAACCGCAAGCTGCTGTTTCAGGCCATGGCCGGCCTCTGGCCATGCGGCAGCGGTACGATGGGTCTGCCGCCGGTCGACGATATCCTGTTCGTGCCGCAGGTCGCCTATGTGCCGGGCGGCACGCTACGCGAGGCGCTGGCTTTCCCCGAAAGCCCCAATGCTTACGAGAAGGCCGCCGTCGAGGCCGCCCTCGACAAGGCCGGCCTGCATTCGCTGATCACAAGGCTCGATACCCGCGCCCGCTGGGACAAGCTGCTCGACAGCGACGAACAGAAGGCGATCGGCTTCGCCCGCCTGCTGCTCGTACGCCCGCGCTGGATCGTCTTCGACGAAGTGCTGGAAGGCATGGAGCCGGAGTGGCAGGCAACGATGGCAAAGCTGCTGACCGCCATGCCCGAAACCGGCATGATCTACATCGGCCGCTCCGAAGCCTACCTCGAGGCGCTGCAGCCGCGCGTCCTGCATCTGCAGGCGCTGCCTTCAAAATCCGAAGTTCCGCAGCCGCAGGTCGCTCAGACGGGCGCCAGCGCCAGTGCGGGCGCCGCTGCCGTCCCCGCTCCCAGCGCCTTGGGTCGCCCTCGCCGGACCACTGGTTACATGGATAAAGCGAGCGGCTGAGTTGTGAAACTCAGCCCTCCAGCTCTTCCCGCAGCATTTCGAGCTCCAGCCACTCCTCTTCCATGGCGGTCAGACCGGCGCGCAGTTTCTCCATCTCGGCTGCAAGCCGGTTAAAGGCTGCCGGATCACGCGTGAAGAGATTGGGATCTGCCATCACCTGTTCGCGCTTGGCGATCTCGGCTTCGGCTTTGGCCATCTCCTTCGGCAGGTTTTCCAGCGCGAATTTCTGCTTGAAGGAGAGCTTGCCCCTTGCGCTTCCCGCGGCAGCTGCCGTCTCCTGGGTTTTCGGCCTCTCCGCCGCCTTCTCAGCCCTTTTGCGCTCCTCGAGCGCGCCCTTTCGCTGGGCAAGCATATCCGAATAGCCGCCGGCATATTCGATCCAGCGGCCATCAGGCGCATCCGGCACTGCAGGGGCGATCGTCGAGGTCACGGTGCGGTCGAGGAAATCGCGGTCGTGGCTGACGAGAATGACGGTGCCGGGAAAGCCGGCGACCATTTCCTGCAAGAGGTCGAGTGTTTCGATATCGAGATCGTTGGTCGGCTCGTCGAGGATCAGAAGATTCGCCGGGCGCGAAAGAATGCGGGCCAGCATCAGTCGGGCGCGCTCGCCGCCGGAGAGGCTCCTGATCGGCGTCCGCGCCTGTTCCGGCTGAAACAGGAACTCCTTCATGTAACCAGTGACATGCCGCTGCTCGCCGTTGACGATCAGGTTTTCGCCGCGCCCGTCCGTCAGGTAGTTTGCAAGCGTATCCTCGGGATCGAGATCCTCGCGCTTCTGGTCGAGCGTCGCGACCTCCAGATTGGTGCCGAGCTTTATCGTGCCGCTATCCGGAGAAAGCTGCCCGGTCAGCATTTTCAACAATGTCGTCTTGCCGGCGCCGTTCGGGCCGACCAAGCCAATGCAATCGCCGCGATGCACGCGGATGGAGAAGGGCGTGACGATGGCGCGCTCGCCGAAACTCTTGGTGATCTTGTCGGCCTCGATCACCAGCTTGCCGGATTCCTGCGCGTCTGAAAGAGTCGCCTGCACCGTGCCCTGCGGTCCCTTATGGCCGCGATACTGCGAACGCATCGTCTGCAACTCGCCGAGCCGGCGCATATTGCGCTTGCGCCGCGCCGTGACGCCGTAGCGCAGCCAGTGCTCCTCGCGCTCGATCGCTTTGCCGAGCTTGTGCTGCTCCAACTCCTCGGCCTCCAGAACCTGGTCACGCCACGCTTCGAAATGCGCAAACCCCCTGTCGAGCCGGCGCGAGGTGCCGCGGTCGAGCCAGACGGTCGCGGTCGAAACCTTTTCCAGGAAACGCCGGTCGTGCGAGATCAGCACCAGGGCGCTGCGGCTCTTCTGCAACTCGCCTTCCAGCCATTCGATCGTCGGCAGATCGAGATGGTTGGTCGGCTCGTCGAGCAGGAGAATGTCAGGTTCCGGCGCCAGCACCCGCGCTAGGGCGGCACGCCGTGATTCACCGCCGGAAAGATTGCTCGGATTTTCTTCGCCGGTCAGCCCGAGATGCGACAGCAGATAGGTGACGCGATAAGGGTCGTCACCCGGCCCGAGCCCGGCTTCCGCATAAGCCTGCACCGTGCTGAAGCCGGCAAAATCCGGCGACTGTTCGAGATAACGCACCGTCGAAGAGGGATGGCGGAAGACCTCCCCCGACTGCGCCTCCACCAGGCCCGCGGCAATCTTAAGCAGCGTCGATTTTCCCGAGCCGTTGCGGCCGACGAGACAGATCTTGTCGCCGGGTTCGATCTGCAGCGAAGCACCCGCCAGAAGCGGCGCGCCGCCGAAGCTCAAAAAGATGTCGTCGAGTTTCAGAATGGGAGGGGCCAAAAATCAGACTCCGGAAAGATCGTAAGGTCGGGCAAGCACGATCGCCCGGCCGCTGCCGAGCGAAAAACGAACCTTGCCTTTCGCCACGTTGGAAATGGTGCGCGACGAGCCGAAAGGCAGATCGTAATCCGTGAGCGGATAACGCGCATTCTCAATCGAAAGGCCGGTCAGCGGGCTGAATCCGGGCACTGAAAACAGGCTGCCTGCGGGGAGATCGAGTTCGATCATGCCGGCAATCAACGGCACCGCCTCCTCCTTGCCCGAGGTCAGCAGCACATCGAAACCCTCTTCCGCCAGGCTCACGGCCGACAACAGATGCTGGAGCGCATGGTCGGAGCGTTCGCCGCCGAGCGCGCCTGCGAGGATCAGCCGCCGCGCACCGCGGGCGATCGCTTCCGATACGGCGATTTCGCCGTCCGTTGCTGCTTTTGCCGCCGGGTAGGGCTGTCTCGGCACATTGGGAAACGCCCCGTCGAGATCGGCCGGAGTCGAATCGAAATCGCCGACCCAGAGCTCCGGCGTCACGCCGAGTGCCGCCGCATGCCGCATGCCGCCATCGGCTGCGATGAAGCGGCTGCCGCCGATCGCACGGCGCAGGCGCTCCGTCAGGCTGAGTTCGCCGCCGAGCAGAATGGTGAAGGTGGATTGGCTCATGGGCATTGCCCTTAGCGCAAACGGGGGGTCGAGGGGAAGGGCCGAAGGATCGGGGATCACCTCAACCCGGCGTATCCTTGTCACGCGACAGGAAGATCGCCTCGTAACCGCCGATAAAACGATCGAACAGCGTCGCGAAACTTTCGACATCCTCTTCAGGCCAATCGGAGACGATCTGAGAGATGATTGCGAATTTCTGCGCGCGGATCTCTGCAAGCAGGGCCTCACCCGCCGCCGTCATGACGACGACGATCCGCCGCGCATCGGCTTGCGATGCCTCGCGGCGCAGCACGTTGCGTCCGACCATGTCGGCGACCACCCTGCTTGCCCGTGAGGGATCGATGCGCAGCATCTCCGCGATCAGGCCGACCGTGACCTCGCCGGCAGGCTGCGCCCTGCGCACGGCATCGAGCACATCGAGATGCGAAAGCTCGAGGCCCGGTGCGGCGCTTTGGATAGCCAACCGGCCGATCAGCCGCCGCCCTGTCAGCAGCCGCATGCGCGCCATGCTCCGGCCGATGAGGGGCACGTTGTCGTCCGGCTCGGCCGGGCTGTTGGACAGGATGCTGGTTAGAGTTTCATTCATGACGACACCATAACAGAGCGCAAGCGGAAACTGAATATGCCGACGTCAATAATGTGCTATTGACAACTATATGCTAACAGCACATAAAAAGCCGACCAATCGGAACGACGCATTCATGGACATGCAACTCGCGCCTGCGCCGCTGGTGACGGACCCTCGTCGCCGGCTTATCCTCTTCTTCTTCCTGATGACCGCCATGTTCATGGCGACGCTGGATAATCAGATAGTTTCCACGGCGCTGCCGACGATCGTCGGCGAATTCGGCCATCTCGAACGTTTCGGCTGGATCGGATCGGCCTATCTTCTGGCTCTCAGCGCCGTCATGCCGCTTTACGGCAAGCTCGGCGATCTCTTCGGCCGCAAATACGTGATGATGACGGCGATCGCAATCTTCACCGGCGGCTCTGCGGTCTGCGGCCTCGCCGTCTCGATGGATACGCTAATAGCCGCCCGCGTGCTACAAGGCCTCGGCGGCGGCGGCATCATGGTATCGATCTTTGCCGTCAACGCCGATCTGTTCGAGCCACGCGAGCGGGCGCGCTATCAGAGCTATTCCAGCCTGGTGCTGATGGCGTCGGGCGCGATCGGGCCAGTGCTCGGCGGTACGATGAGTGACCTCTTCGGCTGGCGCTCGATCTTCCTCGTCAACGTGCCGATCGGCTTCATCGCGCTGACCGGCCTCGCCTTCATGCTACCTTACCGCAAACCGCATCGCCGCCCCAAGATCGACTATGCCGGTGCGCTGCTGCTTGCGCTGACGACGACGAGCATCGTGCTCGCCACCGATAGCAGCGAACTGTTCGGCGCATTGATCTCGCCTGAGAGCATTGGCGTCGTCGCCTTCGGCATCGTTTGCGCCGTCGCCTGGGTTTTCGTCGAACGCCGCGCATTGGAGCCGATCCTGCCGCTGCAGCTCTTCCGCAATTCGACCTTCAGCCTGCTGCTGATCATCTCGATCATGGGCGGCGCCATTGCCATCGGCATGGTCAATTACTTCGCTCTCTTCCTGCAGACGACGACGGGTCTTTCGCCATCCGCCGCCGGCCTTCTGTTCATCCTTCTCACGGGCGGTCTCGTGTGCGGATCGCTATCGGCAGGCCGCATCATTTCCAGAACGGGGCGCTACAAACCCTTCGCCATCGCCAGTTTCACCTGTAGCGCCGTCGCCTTCGCGCTGATGTCGCAGATCCAGGCCGGAACGCCAATCGTCTTCATCGGGGCGATTATGCTGCTGCACGGAATCGGGATCGGCCTTGCCCAGCAGGTTCCCGTTATCGGCGTGCAGAATGCCGCGCCGGCCCGCGACGTCGGCGCCGCGACCGGCTCGGTGACGCTCTCGCGCATGGGCGGCGCTTCGATCGCCATTTCCATCTACGGCGCCATCATCGCCTCTGGTCTCGGCAAGGCCGGCATTCCCATTGCCGGGGTTGCCGATATCGAACAGCTGACGCCGAAGATGATGGCCGCGCTTCCCGAAGCCAGCCGCCAGGCCGTCGCGGATCTCTATGCCGCCGCCTTCTCGCCGCTGTTCGTGACCTCCTGCGCCATTGCCCTGATCGGCCTTGCCGCCGCTGTGATGGTGAAGCCCGTGCAGCTGCCGCGCGCCGGTGAGACGAAGCAACTGCAACCGGCAAGGGCGGAAGCGGCGGAATAGCTCGATGGCAAAATCGGAACGCTTCACATCAGGCGTCCCGTCCTGAGAATCACGATCAGGAGTTGTTGTTTTCGTGCGCTGTTTCTGTTTCTGCGGCGATTGCCTCAATCACTCCGTTCTTTTTCCGTGGCGCCGACAAATCTGCGCCGCGTGACGGAACTTTCGCCATAATTTCATCCGAGCGAAGGGAGACCTCAAGGCTGAGGCATTGCCAAAATGCAACGGCGCAACAATTAAACAGAGTCTCGCTATGCAACCGATGCGTAAATCAGCTACAGCAATGACTTGTATCGGCCTATTGTGCAGCGCGAGATCAGGGGTGCACACCTGTTGAGTTCCCCTTGCCAAGGCCGGTCCCGATTTGCGGCAAACCGGCAAAGCAGCGAGATGATGCGGAGAACCAGACTGGACAGCTTGACGACGTGGAAATCACCCGCGCTTTCCAGTGATGCCATCTCCGCGCCGCGCCGTTTCGCGCGTCACCTGATGTTGCTGTCAGCCATCGCAATGGCGCTGAACGGGTGTCAATCGCTGATAGAACAATCCTATCAGCCGAGCATCTCGCCGTCTTCCAATCCGCAGATCGTTGACGAGGTGCAGAAAAACGACCCGCGTGCAGCGATGGGCGCACGCGAACATCCGCGCATCGTGGCAAGCTACGGCGGCGAATATAAGGATGCCAAGACCGAGCGTCTCGTCGCCCGCATCGCCGGCGCGCTCACGGCGGTGTCGGAAAATCCGAGCCAGTCCTACCGCATCACCATCTTGAACTCGCCGGCTATCAACGCCTTCGCGCTGCCGGGCGGTTATCTCTACGTTACGCGCGGCCTGCTCGCCCTTGCCAATGACGCCTCGGAGGTCGCCGCCGTGCTGTCGCATGAGATGGGCCATGTGACGGCGAACCACGGCATCGAGCGGCAGAAGCGCGAAGAGGCGGAGGTCATCGCCAGCCGCGTCGTCGCCGAGGTCCTTTCCAGCGATATCGCCGGCAAACAGGCGTTGGCCCGCGGCAAGCTGCGGCTGGCCGCCTTCTCCCGCCAGCAGGAGCTGCAGGCCGATGTCATCGGCGTGCGCATGCTTGGCGAAGCCGGTTACGATCCCTATGCGGCCGCCCGCTTCCTCGATTCCATGGCGGCCTACAGCCGCTTCATGTCGGTCGATCCGGAAGCCGACCAGAGCCTCGACTTCCTGTCGAGCCACCCGAATTCCGCCCAGCGCATCGAGCTTGCCCGCACCCATGCGCGGGCCTTCGGCCAGGAAGGTTCGGTCGGCGACAAGGGCCGCGATTATTATCTCGACGGCATAGACGGCCTGCTCTACGGCGACAGCCCGGAAGAAGGCTATGTGCGCGGTCAGACCTTCCTGCACGGCGGTCTCGGCATCCGCTTCGACGTGCCGCCGGACTTTCACATCGATAACAAGGTCGAGGCGGTGATGGCCACCGGCCCGAGCGACATCGCCGTCCGTTTCGATGGCGTCGCCGACAACCAGAACCAGAGCCTTACCAACTATATCTCCAGCGGCTGGGTGACCGGTCTCGATCCGTCGACCATCCAGCAGATCACCGTCAATGGCATGGAAGCTGCCACCGCACGCGCCAGCGCCGATCGCTGGGATTTCGATGTCACCGTGATCCGCAACAATGCGCAGATCTTCCGTTTCCTCACCGCGGTGCCGAAAGGCAGCGAGGCCCTGGAGCCGACGGCCAATGTTCTGCGGGCGAGTTTCCGGCGCATGACGCCGGCGGAAGCGGCCTCGCTGAAGCCGATGCGCATCCGTGTCGTCACGGTGCGGCCGGGCGAGAACATCTCGACGCTTGCCGCCCGGATGATGGGCACCGACCGCAAGCTCGATCTCTTCAAACTCATCAACGCCCTGCCCATGGGCGCGGCCGTTTCACCCGGCGATCGCGTCAAGATCATTGCCGAGTAAAAAAAGCCCGGCTTGCGCCGGGCCAGTCTGTGCTGCTGGAGGGGAACGAGGTTTACGGCGCGCGTCTTTTCAAACGCGCAAAGGATGCTGTAAGCACTCTCGGGCTACGCGTAGGCCGCCATATGCGGGTCGGCGCTGACCAGCGCACTGCGAAGCTTTTCCATCGCCCGGCTTTCGATCTGCCGCACACGCTCTTTGGAAATGCCGAGATCGGCGCCGAGTTCTTCGAGCGTGGCGCCATCTTCGGCAAGTCGCCGGGCGCTGATGATCTTCATCTCGCGTTCGTTGAGATGTTTCAGCGCCGAGGCGAGCCAGACGCGGCGGCGCTCGCCGTCGATCATGTTGGAAACCTGTTCGTCCGGCAACGGATCGTCGCTGACGAGAAAATCCATCTTCTCCGCACTCTCGGCATCGCCGGAGACCGAGGGCGCCTGCAGCGAAGCGTCGTTGCCGGAAAGTCTGGCATCCATGGTCTGAACGTCGGCAAGGCTGACGCCGAGGGCGGCGGCGATTTCCTGATGAATCGATTGCAGCGTCAGTTGCGTGTCGCCCTTGGCGAGCTTGGCGCGCAGGCGACGCAGATTGAAGAACAGCGCCTTCTGCGCCGAACTCGTGCCGCCGCGCACGATCGACCAGTTGCGCAGGATATAGTCCTGGATCGACGCCCTGATCCACCAGCTGGCATAGGTCGAAAAGCGCACATCACGTTCCGGTTCGAAACGCGCGGCCGCTTCCAGCAGTCCGACATAGCCCTCCTGCACGAGGTCGCTCATCGGCAGGCCGAAATTGCGGAACTTGCCGGCCATGGAGATCACCAGGCGCATATGCGCCATGGCGATTTGGTTGCGCGCACCGCGATCGTCGTGATCTTTCCAGCGTGTGGCGAGATCGTGCTCTTCCTGACGGGCGAGATAGGGGGCGGCCATCGCGATTTTGATCATGCGCCGATCTGCAGACATGTTCTTCATTTCGATCTCCCGAAACAGGCCTTCGCCCTCAAAATGAACAATAAAACTCACGTTCCGGAACATCGCTGTCCGGACTGAATGGGGTTCTGAATGCAAAAGGCCTCACCCCTGGACTTTTCAGGGAGAAGCCCTAATTCTCATCATGTGCCGCTGAGACGGCTGGGCGGACCTGTTTCTTCCCGTTGCCGGATGGGCAATATTGAAAAGGCATGATCCGCTCCTCATCGAACATGACGGAATAGCAGTTCGCCCGACGAGCATCGCCCGACGAGCAGTCCGCAATTACGTGTGATAAACGCGGCAGTCGCGAAAAAGTTCCAATAAAAAAACCCGGCTCGATGGCCGGGTTTTTTTAGGAAAAAGAAAGTCGCGTTATGCGGCTTCGTCCTGCGAGTCGTCTTCTTCGATGGCCTTGCCGCGCTTCGGACCCTTGTTGAGATTGGTCTCGACGAGGCGGACGGCCTCGGTTTCCGACATCTTGTTGACAGCGGCGATCTCTCGCGCCATGCGATCGAGGGCAGCCTCGTAGAGCTGGCGCTCGGAATAGGACTGCTCGGGCTGATTCTCCGCACGATAGAGATCACGCACGACTTCAGCGATGGAAATCAGATCACCGGAATTGATCTTGGCATCATATTCCTGGGCGCGGCGGGACCACATGGTGCGCTTGACGCGCGCCTTGCCCTGCACGACCTTCAATGCACGATCGACGAAATCCGTTTCCGAAAGCTTGCGCATGCCGATGCTCATAGCCTTGGCGACCGGAACCTTCAGGCGCATCTTGTCCTTTTCGAAATCGATAACGAAAAGTTCGAGCTTCATGCCGGCAACTTCTTGCTCTTCAATAGCGGTGATGGTACCGACGCCGTGAGCGGGGTAGACGATCGATTCACCGGTCTTGAAGCCGTGACGTGCTGTAGAAGGTTTTTTCTGCTGAGTCGTCATTCTATCCAAAAACTCCCTGTTACGCTTCCGGCGGCGGCCGGAGCCGGGTCAGTCAGGCCCGGTTGAGACGGTTGCATCCGTCGGGTGACTTCACTCTGGTCCCATCAGGCAAAAACAAGGACTTCTTGCGCGCGATCTGGGGGATCCCACGCTCAAAGCGTTGATATGTCACGGAAACCGCGTACGGATCGGTTTTGCTTTCGTGATGGTTTTGGGCATGCGTCATGCCACAAATGGAACAGTAGGCGAAACCTATCATAAAAATATGAGGAAATCAATAATTTGGTTCGCCTGAGTCATGCGGGCAACACACATCACCCATATGCGACACGCAGGATTTAAAACGTTTCATCGCGTAAACGCCCAAATCCGGCGGTCGATCGGCCAGCCGTGCTAATCGCCGGCCCCGGGCTTTTCGGAGAAATACTTCTCGAATTTTCCGGTCTGGCCGTCCATCTCCTTGGCCTCCGGCAGCGGATCCTTCTTGACCGTGATATTCGGCCAGATACTGGCATATTCGGTGTTGATCTTCAGCCACTTGTCGAGGCCCGGCTCGGTATCCGGCTTGATCGCCTCGGCGGGACATTCGGGTTCGCAGACGCCGCAATCGATGCATTCGTCGGGATGGATGACGAGGAAATTCTCGCCTTCATAGAAGCAGTCGACGGGGCAGACTTCTACGCAATCGGTGTATTTGCACTTGATGCAATTGTCGGTCACGACATAGGTCATGAAGAACTCCAGGATTCCATGCGGATGGGGCCGGGCAACCTGGAACGTCGCGCCTATCCCCGTGCCGGACGAAAAGCGTGGACAGGCTTGGGAGGCAAGCACGCTTCCGGCAGGTTGTCAGTGACCTATCGGCTTTATCGCCGGATTTCAAGGATAAACGATCTGCAAAAGCCGCCGCCGCAGACAGAGTTTTCTAATCCTCGTCCGACATCAGCCTGTCAATTGCGCGTCTTTCCTTTTTAGTCGGACGGCCGGTCCCGGTCGCCCGGATCGCCTGCTCGTAGGGGGTGAGGCGTTTTGCCTCATCTGGCGGCGGGGATTGGTCATCATAGAGGAGGCGGGCCTCCTCATAGGGACCCCGCCGCTCCCCGGCGAGGCGTACGATGAGAACGATGTCACGCCGTTCCAGCGTCAATTCGATGCGGTCGCCCGGCTTGACCATCTGACTCGGATGGCTGCAACGCTCGCCGTTGATGCGCACGTGCCCCGACTGGACATGGCTCTGCGCCAGCGAACGCGACTTCACCATGCGCGTGAAGAACAGCCACTTGTCGATGCGCTGGCGCGAACCGCTTGTCGGCTGTGTCTCCCCGCCCATGACTACTTCTTCATCTGTTCCTTGAGAGCTGCGAGCTTGGCGAAGGGAGAATCCGGATCGATCGGCTTCTCCTTGCGCGGCGGCTTGGCCTCGAAGCGCAGCGGCTGGGCTCCGCGATTGTTGTTGCGGTCGTTACGGTCATTGCGATCATTGCGATCGCCACGATCCTGCCGGTCGCCGCGCGGCTGGTCCTTGCGCTCGCCGCCCCTTGCCTGCTGCGGCCGGCCATCGCGACCGCTGTCCTTGCCGCGGTTGTTGCGGTTGTTGTCGCGTCCGTCGCCGCGATTGCCCTCGCCGCCTTCACCGCCGCCCGGACGGCGATTGCGCTCGCCGCGGTCCTGGTTCTGGCCCCGATCGTGGCCCTGGCCACCGCGGCGTTCGCCATGACCACGCGCCTGGCGATGATTATCATTGCGGCCGCCGAGGCGCCACAGAAGAACCGGCTTCGGTTCCGCCGGTTCGCCAGCCTCCCCGATAGCAACGGTCGCGTCGCCGGCAGCCGAAGCCTCCGCCGAGGCGGATGTTTCGGCCGCAGGGGTGCTTTGGAGTGCTTCTGCCGCGGGCGCGTCGGCTGCGGCCGAGGCCGCCGGAGATGGCTCGGAAGCAGCCTCTTCCGCCACCGCGTCGGCGTCGTCATGATCGGCCTTTTCCACCGTCTCGTCCGCGGAGGTTTCCGCAGCGGCGGCAGGCGCCGAAGCGGCGTCCTGCGCGGCAAGATGAGCTGAGGCCTCTTCCGCCTTCACGGCATCGGCGCGATAGCCGAGACCCTTGAGGATTTCTTCCATGTCCTCGAGCGTCGCGCCGAGGATCGACAGCATCGCCGTCGTCGTCGTGAAGCGGCGGCCGTCATAGGCGCCCTCCGGACGGTTGTTCTGACCGGGCTTCCACTGCAGCAGCGGACGGATGATGTCGGCAAGCCGCTCAAGAATGTCGATGCGCACGGCGCGCTTGCCGAGGAAACGGAAGCCGGCGAGCTTGTAGAACATCCGCTCGTAGCTCGGATCGGTCACGACGGAGGTACGGCCGGCGGCCAGCACGGGAATGAGGTCACCGTAACCCGGCTTGTCGAGACCGTCGTTCTTCAACGCCCAGAGCACCGTGATCAATTCGGCCGGCGCCGGCTTCAGCAGTGCCGGCACGAAGATGTGATAAGCGCCGAAACGCACGCCGTAGCGGCGCATGGAGGCGCGGGCCTCCTGATCCAGCGACTTCACCTCCTCGGTCACGTCGCGACGGAAGAGCACGCCGAGATTTTCGACGAGCTGGAAGGCCAGCCCCTTGGCCAGCCCCTGCAGGTCCTCAGCGCGCGACAGATCGTCGAGCGGCTTCAGCACCGTGCTGATGTGATGATTGACGAAGCGCTCGATGCGGGCGGCGACGTGATCGCGGGCATTGCCCGTCAACTGTTCGTCGGCCAGCAGGATCACCCGCGGGCGCATGACGTGATCGCTGCCCGAAAGCCGCGCCACCGGGTCGCCGAGCCAGCGGATCAACCCGTCCGAGCCGATCGCCAGATCGCTATTGCCGGCGGCATGCATCCGCGCCGCTCTGGCTTCGAATTCGAGCGCGAGCGCCTTCTGTGACGCAGCCTGAACCGCCTTGGCATCCGGTCCGTCCGTTCCCGCCACCGGCGTGAAACGGAATCCGCTTAACTGCCCTACATGATGTCCTTCAACGAAGACATCGCCATTCACACTGATTTCAGCTTCCAGCATCGCATTCTCTCTCAGGCGCTTCATGAGCACAGATGTCCTGCGATCAACAAAGCGTTTCGTCAACCTTTCATGTAACGCATCGGACAATCGATCTTCGATTTCCCGCGTCTTTTCCTGCCAATGTGTCGGATCAGCCAGCCAACCGGGCCGATTCGAAACATAGGTCCAGGTCCTTATCTGCGCGATTCGCGCCGAAAGCGTGTCAATTTCCCCATCTGTCCGGTCGGAGCGATGAACCTGCTCCGCCAGAAACTGCTCGTTCACCGTGCCATAGCGGACGAGATCGGAAAAGAGGGTCGAGATAAGATCGGCATGTTGTGCCGGAGTGATACGCCGGTAGTCGGGAAGTGCGCAAGCCTCCCAGAGTTTTTCGACGCGGGCCGGCCGATCGGCGAGATCGATGACCTCCGGATAGCGCGAAAGCTGTTCCAGCGCCTGTTGGTCGACCGCGGGCAGTGCTCGCGTCAGCCCTGCCACGCGCGGTCCCGCCTCGAGGCTGGCGCGCAGCGCGTTGATCGAGGAGAAGTCCATCTCGGTCGTGCGCCATTGCAAAACCTTGACGTTGTCGAATTCGTGACCCTCGATGCGCTGCACAAGCTCTTCGTCGAAGGGCGAGACCTGGCCGGTGACGCCGAAGGTTCCGTCGCGCACATGCCGCCCGGCGCGGCCGGCGATCTGGCCGAGTTCACCCGGATTGAGGTTGCGGAACTGGTACCCGTCGAATTTTCGGTCCTGGGCGAAGGCAACGTGATCGACATCGAGGTTCAGTCCCATGCCGATCGCATCGGTCGCCACCAGATATTCGACGTCGCCCGCCTGGTAAAGCGCCACCTGCGCATTGCGGGTGCGCGGGCTGAGCGCCCCCAGCACGACAGCCGCGCCGCCGCGCTGCCGGCGGATGAGCTCGGCGATGGCATAGACCTCGTCGGCCGAAAAGGCGACGATTGCGGAGCGCTGAGGCAGCCGGGTGATCTTTTTCTGTCCGGCGTAGAAAAGGTGCGAAAGCCGCGGCCGCTCGACGATGGTAATACCGGGCAGGAGCTGCTGCAGGATCGGCCGCATCGTTGCCGCGCCGAGCAGTAGCGTTTCCTCGCGACCGCGCAGATGCAGGATTCGGTCGGTGAAGATATGGCCGCGCTCGAGATCGCCGGCAAGCTGCACCTCGTCGATCGCGACAAAGGCGGCCTTGGTCTCACGCGGCATCGCTTCGACGGTACAGACCGAAAAACGTGCATTGACGGGCGAAATCTTTTCCTCACCGGTGACCAGCGCCACGTTCTGCACACCGACCTTCTCCACCACCCGCGTATAGACCTCGCGCGCCAGCAGCCGGAGCGGAAGGCCGATCACACCGGTCCCGTGTGCGACCATGCGCTCGATAGCATAATGGGTCTTGCCGGTATTGGTTGGTCCGAGCATCGCGGTCACACCGCGCCCGCTCAGAATCATCGGCTGCGAAGTCAGAGTCATCGTCCATGCAATTGAGGCAGGCGGCCCCAGGAAAACTGTCGCCTCGCGACGGAGGCACAGAACACATGGACAGCTATCGCCGCAAACGCAAGGGCAGATTTTAAAATGCTTCCGCAATTACGACCTTTGCGAGTCATCGGGAGCGCCCGCATTTCAGATTCGGAACAGCCTGAGAACGAATCAGCGACGAATCGCTGACTCCCGCTGATTCAGCTTTTGTTCACGGCTAAGTATTGATTTTGAATCACTTTTTCCTACTAGATGCTGAATCGCGAGAATCTGTCCCTTCGCATTTCCGTCGCCTTGCCGGCGGTCTGTCGCGCGCTTTTTGCCGGTCGAAAATTCCACCCCACATTAATTTCTCGACCAAATCCGGAACGAAGCGGAGACGAATCGCCGACCGAACCGCTTTCACCTTTCGTTCACGGCAAGATCTGGTGGCGCCGCCGCCACCCGCCGCTAGATGCAGGCAGGCGACAGATCCTCGCATCTGATGCTTCGGACAGGCGTTAACCTTTCGACCACGAAATTCACACAGTCTACACCCGGGAAACCGCTTGTGCGATCGGTCGATCAAAAACGGAACGAATCACCGACGAATCGGCGACATAGCGACTTTTCCGCTTTGTTCGCCGCAACATATTGTATTTAAACATCTTTTTAACCATATTGACAATTTACCGGGGAACACGGATCGCAAACCATGAATCTCCTCGCACCACAATTCGCGCGCTCAACCGGGAACAAAAATCGCCAATGCGTGTTTCTTGTCCATTCAGATTGCGGATGAAATGAAGGAAACACACCATGCTTGGCACGATACTTCTCGTTATCCTCATTCTGCTCTTGATCGGAGCCTTGCCGAATTGGGGTTATAGCCGTGGCTGGGGCTATGGACCTTCCGGCGGTTTGGGGCTAGTTCTCGTCATTATCATTATCCTTGTACTAATGGGCCGCATCTAAAGCCCGACAACCTGGGGAGTTACGACATGATGAAGAAGATTGTTCTCATTGGCGCGCTCGTGGGCGCTCTCGCATCCTGCACGGCGACCGAGCAGGGCACGGCGATCGGCGCCGGCACCGGTGCGGTTATCGGCGGCGCCGTTACCAATAGCTGGGGTGGTGCCGCTGTCGGCGCCGTTGCCGGCGGTCTGACCGGCGCTCTGATCGGCCAGTCGGTTGAACGCCGCGGCTACTGCATCTATCGCGACCGCTACGGCCGCCGCTACGAGGCCCGTTGCCGCTACTGATCGACAAACGCATATCGGACTTCCCAACGGGCGCTTCGGCGCCCGTTTTTCTTTGCTCGCCGTGGCCGTCAGCGCCAACGGTGGCATGCCGGGACAGAAAAGGAGCGCATCCAGCCGGATGCGCTCCCTTTTCGATCCACGTGATCGGAGAATGGGCTAGACGAAGAACTGCCCGCCATTGGCCGTCAGCGTCGAACCGGTGATGAAGCCGGCATCATCGGAGACGAGGAAGGTGACGCAACGGGCAATCTCTTCCGGCTCGCCGAGACGGCCGACGGGAATTTGGGGAATGATCCGTTCGTTCAGCACTTTCTCCGGCACGGCAAGCACCATTTCCGTGCCGATGTAACCGGGGCAGATGGCGTTGACCGTAATGTTTTTCGCCGCGCCTTCCTGCGCAAGCGCCTTGGTGAAACCGAGATCGCCGGCCTTGGCGGCCGAATAGTTCGCCTGGCCCATTTGGCCCTTCTGGCCGTTGATCGAGGAGATGTTGACGATGCGCCCGAAGCTGCGGTCGCGCATGCCGGTCCAGACCTGATGCGTCATGTTGAACAGGCCGGTGAGATTGGTATTGATCACCTCGTGCCACTGCTGCGGCGTCATCTTGTGGAACATTGCATCGCGGGTGATGCCGGCATTGTTGACGAGAATCTCGACCGGTCCAATCTCGCTTTCAACCGTGGCGATCCCTTCACCGCAGGCGGCGTAGTCCGAAACGTCCCACTTGAATACGGCAACGCCGGTGACCTCGTGGAAGGCTCTGGCCTTCTCGTCATTGCCGGCATAAGTCGCCGCAACCCTGTATCCGGCGTTTTTCAGCGCCATTGATATGGCCGCGCCGATGCCGCGTGTACCTCCGGTGACCAGAGCCACTCTACTCATGTTCCGCTCCCTTTGTATTTTCGCCCGCACGCAGCGGGATTTCAATCAATGACGGATCGTATCGTGTGCTATTAAAATGCCTCGAAACACATGGCGACGCCCATGCCGCCGCCGATGCAAAGCGTGGCCAGGCCCTTCTTCGCGCCGCGGCGCTTCATTTCGAACAACAGCGTGTTGAGAACACGCGCGCCGGAAGCGCCGATCGGATGGCCGATCGCAATCGCCCCGCCATTGACGTTGACGATGGCTGGATCCCATCCGAGATCCTTGGTGACGGCGCAGGCCTGCGCCGCAAAAGCCTCGTTGGCTTCGACGAGATCAAGATCGCCGACCGACCAGCCGGCCTTTTCCAGCGCCTTGCGGGACGCCGGGATCGGGCCGGTGCCCATGATCGAAGGATCGACCCCCGCCGTTGCCCAGGAAACGATGCGGGCGAGCGGCTGGATGCCGCGACGGACCGCTTCCGCTTCGCTCATCAGCACCGCGGCGGCGGCGCCGTCGTTGAGACCGGAGGCATTTGCAGCCGTCACCGTGCCGTCCTTGTCGAAGGCCGGACGCAGCTTGCCCATCGCCTCCAGCGTGGCGCCGTGGCGGATATATTCGTCGGCATCGACGGTCACGTCGCCCTTACGCGTCTGGATGACATAAGGGATGATCTCATCGGCAAAGCGGCCGGCCTTCTGGGCGGCCTCCGCCTTGTTCTGCGAAGCGACGGCGAACTGATCCTGCTCGTCGCGCGAAAGCTGCCATTGGCGCGCAATATTCTCGGCAGTGATGCCCATGTGATAACCGTGGAAGGCATCGGTCAGGCCGTCCTTGATCATCGTGTCGACCATCTTCGCGTCGCCCATCTTGACGCCGCCGCGCAAATGCAAGGCATGCGGCGCCATCGACATGGATTCCTGGCCCCCGGCAACGATGATCCTGGCATCGCCGGTGGCGATCTGCTGCATGCCGAGCGCGACGGCGCGTAGGCCCGAGCCGCAGAGCTGGTTGACGCCCCAGGCCGTCGCTTCCTTGGGAATGCCAGCTTTGATTGCCGCCTGGCGGGCCGGGTTCTGGCCCTCGCCGGCGGCCAGCACCTGACCGAGGATCACCTCGTCGACTTCGCCGGCTTCGACGCCGGCGCGCGCGAGCGCACTCTTGATGACGGCCGCACCGAGTTCATGGGCGGGGACCGTTGCGAAAGCGCCGTTGAATGAACCGACTGCGGTTCGACCTGCGCTGGCGATGACGACGGATGAATTGCTCATGGGGAGGCTCCTCGTTTTTCGTCCCACTTACATTAGGGGAAACTGGCAAAGCTTTTAGCACAAGTCAAACGCGAAGACCGGCCGCCGGCATTTTTCGGCGGCGGCCCGCAAAGCCGATTCGTATGATCTGTTAAAGGTTTGCCGCATCGCACAAAGAGATTGTCACCGGCCTTCTTTTGCGTTTACAGTCTGAAGTGGAGGAACATCCATAAATCAGACGGGGGTTCAGGAGACTGATATGGCGAAGAATGAGGGTCAGATAGTCATCAAGAAATACGCCAATCGCCGCCTGTACAATACAGGCACCAGCACCTATGTGACGCTGGAAGATCTGGCGGAGATGGTGAAGAAGGGCGAGGATTTTACCGTCCAGGATGCAAAAAGCGGAGATGACATCACCCATT
Organism: Rhizobium mulingense; assembly: GCF_029194105.1. Lineage (NCBI taxonomy): Bacteria > Pseudomonadati > Pseudomonadota > Alphaproteobacteria > Hyphomicrobiales > Rhizobiaceae > Rhizobium > Rhizobium mulingense. Next base: position 216,227 of record NZ_JARFVE010000005.1, read on the forward strand.
CGGTGCTGACCCAGATCATCTTCGAACAGGAATCGAAGACCGGCAACACACTGCTCCCCATCTCCTTCCTGCGCCAGCTCATCACTTATTACGGCGACCAGATGCAGATGGTCGTGCCGAGCTTTCTCGAACATTCGATGCGCGCCTTTAGCGAACAGCAGGCGCAGATGCGTGAGCAGGTGAACCGCGCCTTTGGCGAAACGCCGCTCGGCAAGAATCTGCAATTGCCGATGCAGATGGTCGAGGACCAGGTTCGCCGCAATACGGAGCTGTTTCAGCAGGCAATGCAGATGTTCTCGCCTTTCATGAACCCGCCGGCGGCCAAGGAAAGCCGCAAGGCCGAGGCCAAGGATATCGACGAGCTGAAGGAGCAGCTCCGCGCCCTTCAGAACAAGCTCGATAACCTATAAGCCGATCGAGACATCCCGCCCGGCGCTTCGGATCGAAACGGCAAAACCGCCGATCACATCGATCAGAGCGATCGTCATCAGTATGAAGAATACCTGCGTCGCAGCGTCCTGGACGAGCAGAAACTCGACCAGGAACGGGATGAACACCAGCATCGACAAGATATGGTTGATGAGGTTGCCGGGGCCGGTTCTGGTTGCCTTCAGGATTTCGAAGAAGAGCACGACGAGCGCTATAACGATGAAGAGATCGCCGAGCGCCATGCTCCAGATCGCGCCCGAGAGCATCGACAGCACAATGATGTCGTGCTGCAGCGCTGCAATGCCGCCGTCGCCCATCAGGCCGAGCATCGCCAGATTGTAGAGAATAAACGGGATAATCATCAGCGGCATGGCGGCTATCATCGGCAATCTCTCCTTGGCGACCGGAAGAATACTGCCGTAAACCGTTGCTCCACTGCAAGCCATTGCAAATATTATATCGCCGAAACGCAAAAGGCCGGCGTGATGCCGGCCTTTGAAACTTTCGATCGGACAAGCCGGATCGGAAAATTATGCGCTTTCCTTCGGCGTCAGAACCTGGCGGCCACGATACATGCCGGTCTTCAGGTCGATGTGATGCGGGCGGCGCAGTTCGCCGGAATTCTTGTCTTCGACATAGGTCGGAGCCTTCAGCGCATCAGCCGAACGGCGCATGCCGCGCTTGGACGGGCTCGTTTTTCTCTTCGGTACAGCCATTTCTCTTACTCCACTTGCGGGCAAAACATTCCCACGGCCAGACTGGCGGCCGAAACGGACATGTCGCGATTTCGGAAATTTTGCGCGCTTATACATGCAAGGGGCGGCCTTGACCAGTCCCCATGAATATTTTTTGCGAGGCGACGATTCCTGCCTCAGACTTCGTCTTCCGCCACGATCCAACGTTCGGCGCGGGCCGCCTCCTCCCATTTGCGCCAGGCCGGATGCGCCTTCATCGTCGTCATATAGGCGAGCGTGTCGTCCCGATCGACGAGGTCATAAATGTCGAACCGGTTGACGACAGGCGCAAACATCGCATCCGCACCGCTGAAGGCACCGAAAAGAAACGGTCCTCCGGATTGCTGCAGGAGGTCGCGCCAGATCGTCTCGATACGGCTGATATCGGCGGCGACACCATCCGGCAAGACGATCCTGGCCTTCGGCCGTCGGATATTCATCGGGCAGGCGCCGCGCAGGGCCCGGAAGCTCGATAGCATTTCCATCGAAACCGAACGGGCGAGCGCCCGCGCAGCGCGATCCCTCGGCAGAAGGCCGGCTTCGGGATAAAGCTCGGCGGTATATTCGATGATCGCCAGCGATTCCCAGATCTTCAATGCGCCGTGCTGCAGGACCGGCACATTGCCGCTTGGCGAGATGGCCTTGACGTCGGGATTGCCGCCGGGATAGTCGAAGGGGATCAGGACCTCCTCGAAATCAACACCGGCGCCCGTCAGCGCCATCCACGGCCGGAACGACCAGGAGGAGTAATTCTTGTTGGCGATGTAGAGCGTCGGTCTGTCCATAGGCCTCTCCTATTCAGGCGTCGAAATCAAAGATCAGCAGTTCGTGGAAATGGTTCATGTCCTCGTAGACGCAGAATGCCGGCGGCATCAGCTCGAAAACAGGGATTTTACGACGAATATCCTCAACCACCTCGCCAAGCATCGCCTGCCAGCGCGGCAGGGCGTCGTCCTCCAGCCATTCGAGCGGATAGGCGAAGGTGATGTGGAACGTGTAGTCTGCATGGTTCGGTTCGCGATAGCCGAACAGATCGGCAAAGGCATCGCGCCAGGCGCGCATGATCCTGCGGTCCTTCTCCGTCGCGCCGTCGACCAGCAAGCCTGAAGGGCGGGCTCCGGTGACGGCGACCTTGAAAGGCTCGGCCATCGAAAAACCTTCGAGCCGAGCCGCCAGCAGCGCTGTCATTTCCTTGATGGGCGTCTCGAGAGGAAGATCGGCCGGCCAGCGATCCTGCCGGCGCATGGTCTCGATGATGCCGTCGAAGAGCGTCATGTGAAGGCTGGAGATCGGCGTGAAGAGGAATTGCGGCGCCTCCGGCATCGCAAGATATTTGTCCCGCGCCTCGATCAATGCCGTCAGCGTCCTTGAACGCTTCACCGGGTGGCAGACGATGGTGTTGCCGGCCTCCGGCAGGAAGCCGCCGACCTTGCGATAACGGCTGCCGAGATGGGCGGGCGGATTGGGATTGTGCCTCTTCGAATAAAGGAGAAGTTCGGGAGAAAAGATTGTGGCGGTCATGGGCGACTCAAGGGTTCTGGGTGGACTTCATTCGCCCATATGGCAGGACCAAGAATGTCAGATGACGCTTGCCGCTTCTAACGACAAGTTCTGACTTCACCCATAGATGCATTTGATATAATCGCCTGATCCCTGCGCGCGCCTTTCGATGACGCCGGCCAGCCGACGAAGGCCGCGTCCTGGTTTGCCGGCATTGCGGTCGATCGGGTTCGGCAGCGAGACGGCAAGCAGCGATGCCTGCCGCCGCGTCAGCTTCGAGGCAGGCACCTTGAAATGATGCTGGGCTGCCGCCTCGACGCCGTAGATACCGGGACCCCACTCGGCGATGTTGAGATAGATTTCCATCAGCCGCCGTTTCGACAGCACGAAATCCGTGGAGACGGCCAGCGGAAGCTCCATCGCTTTGCGCACGAAGGAGCGGCTGTTCCAGAGAAAGAGATTCTTGGCCGTCTGCATCGGGATGGTGCTGCCGCCGCGTGTTGCCTGGCCTTTCAGCGTATCCTCGACCAGCATGCGCATCTCGGCCCAATCGACGCCGCCATGAAAACAATATTGCCCGTCCTCGGACATCATCACCGACTGCACCAGGACCGGAGAGATCTCGTCCAGCGACACCCATCTGCGGTCATAACCACGCAACAGCACGAGATCGCGCAGCATCAGCGTCGAGACCGGGTGGATGAAGGGCAGCAGATACAAAAAGATCAGCACATAGGGAAGGACTACCAGCGCCAGCAGGGCAAGAACGATGCGCTTCAGCACAAGCCGATTTTCGAACCATCGCCGACGGGCCGGCATGTCGGCGATATCCTCTGTCTCCGGCGCTATATCCAAAACGTCCCCAGTCCACTTCGCTCCCCTGTCGTTCTCATAGCGCCTGTGAGGCGCTTATGCCAGAGCACATGGGAAATCTTGCGGCGGCCATCGACAATTCCGTTGCAAGCCCCCTTGCCCCATGCCAAACAGCGCCGATGGACGCGATCCGGGACACTTTCGAGACGAGGCTGAAGAACAACGCCCGCGAGATCGAGGCGCTGCTCGTCGCATTGCTGTCGCCGAAAGCCCTCTCCGACGAAATCGCCAGGCCCGAGACCCTGCGCAACGCCATGCACTATGCCGTGTTGAACGGCGGCAAGCGGCTGCGCCCATTCCTGGTTGTCGAAAGTGCCGCTCTTCTCGGCGGCGATGCGCAGGCCGCCCTTCGTATCGGCGCCGCGCTCGAATGCGTGCACTGTTATTCCCTCGTGCATGACGATCTGCCGGCCATGGACGATGACGACATGCGCCGCGGCAAACCGACGGTGCACATCAAGTTCGATGAAGCCACCGCGATCCTAGCCGGCGACAGCCTGCTGACCTACGCCTTCGACATTGTCGCAGCACCGGAAACGGCGCTTCCCGATGCCAGCAAGGCATCGCTGGTGCTGGCTCTTGCGCGCGCCGCCGGTCTCGGCGGCATGGCCGGCGGCCAGGCGCTCGATCTAGCGGCGGAAAAACAAGCTCCAGACGAGGCCGGCATCATCCGCCTGCAGGCGATGAAAACGGGCGCGCTGATCCGCTTCGGCTGCGAGGCCGGCGCCATCATCGCGGGAAGCCCGCAGGACGATCGCCGTCGCCTGCGCGCCTTCGGCGAAAAGATCGGCCTTGCCTTCCAGCTCGCCGACGACATTCTCGACCTGACCTCGGATGCTGCGACCATGGGCAAGGCGACTGGCAAGGATGCGGCCCGAGGCAAGGGAACGCTCGTGGCGCTGCACGACATGGAATGGGCCGAGACCGAGCTCCGACGGCATGTGGCCGACGCCGAAGCACTGCTGGCTCCCTACGGCGCCCGCGCATCGACCCTCATCGCCGCGGCGCATTTCATCGCCGATCGGAAGAACTAAAGCACGTCGCATCGCATTTGCTTCATGCCACGCGCTTTAGCTCCTTGTTTTGATGCATGTCGTTGTTCCGGAACCGCTGCACGCTTCCGGGCGACATGCATTAACTGGCGGATCAGGCCGACAATATTTCGTTGAGAGCGGACACCAGACGGGCGCATTCCTCATCCGTGCCGATGCTGATGCGCAGGAATTCCGAAATGCGCGGCTTGGCGAAATGCCGGACGAGAACACCACGCTCGCGCAGAGCCGCTTGAAGCGCGGCACCAAATCGACTTTCGTGCCTTGCGAAAACGAAATTCGCCTGAGACGGCAGCACCTCGAAATCCAATGCTTCGAGTTCCCGGACGAGAGCGTCCCGGCTGACGATGAGCTTCTTCCGGCACGTCTCGAACCAAGCCTCGTCCTTGATCGCCGCCGTTGCGGCGACCTGCGCCAGGCGATCGAGTGGATAGGAGTTGAAGCTGTCCTTGACGCGCACAAGCGCCTCGATCAGCTGCCGCTGCCCCAGCGCAAAACCGACGCGCAGACCCGCAAGCGAGCGGGATTTCGACAAGGTCTGGATGACAAGCAGATTGGGATATTTGGAAATGAGCGGGACAGCGCTTTCACACCCGAAATCGACATAGGCCTCGTCGATCGCCACGACCGCATCCGGATGGGCGGCGACAAGCGCCTCTATGTCGGCAAGCGGCAGGCCGATGCCGGTCGGCGCATTCGGATTGGGGATGAGGATCGCGCCGCACGGCCTGTCGTAATCCGACGGCCGGATCCGGAACCTGTCGTCGACAGGCACTTCGATCGTTTCAACGTCGTATAGCAGGCTATAGGCTGGATAGAACGGATAGCTGACATCCGGATAGAGAAGCGGCAGCTGGTGTTTCAGCAGCGCCTGAAACGTATGAGCGAGCACCTCGTCGGAGCCGTTGCCGACGAAGACTTCATCTGCTTCCAGACAGAAACGGGCGGCGATCGCCTCGCGCAATTCCGTCGCAGTCGGATCGGGATAGAGCCGCAAACGATCGTCCGCCGCTTGCCCAATCGCCTCGAGCGCCCTGGGAGACGGCCCGTAGGGATTCTCGTTGGTGTTAAGCTTGATCAGGCCGGGAATACGGGGCTGCTCCCCCGCGACATAGGGCCGAAGCTTGCTCACAATAGGCGACCAGTACCGGCTCATCCAAACACGCCGGTTTTCATTCCGCCGCCGTCCGCTGGCCGAAGCGCTTCTCGATATAATCGACGACAAGTGCTTCGAAATCAGCGGCGATATTGGGGCCGCGCAGCGTCAGCGCCTTCTTGCCGTCGATGAAAACGGGCGCGGCCGGCGTCTCGCCGGTGCCGGGAAGCGAAATGCCGATATCGGCGTGCTTGCTTTCGCCTGGTCCGTTGACGATGCAGCCCATGACGGCGACGTTCAGCGCCTCGACACCGGGATATTTCTCGCGCCAGACCGGCATGTTCTTGCGGATATCATTCTGGATGTTCTGGGCCAGTTCCTGGAACACCGTTGACGTCGTGCGTCCGCAGCCCGGACAGGCGGCAACGACAGGCACGAACTGGCGGAAGCCCATGACCTGCAGGATTTCCTGCGCCACTTGGACTTCACGCGTACGGTCGCCGTTCGGCTCCGGCGTCAACGATACGCGGATCGTATCGCCGATGCCATGCTGCAGCACGAAGCCCATCGCCGCCGACGAGGCGACGATGCCCTTGCTGCCCATGCCGGCTTCGGTGAGGCCGAGATGCAGCGCATGGTTGGAGCGCTCGGCGAGCATGGAATTGACGGCGATCAGATCCTGCACCTGGCTGACCTTGGCCGAGAGGATGATGCGGTTGCGAGGCAGGCCGATTTCCTCGGCAAGGGCGGCCGAAAGCAGCGCCGACTGCACGATAGCTTCGCGCGTCACCTGTCGGGCCGAGAGCGGCGAGCCGGCTCCAGCATTCTCATCCATCAGCGCCGTCAGCAGGTCCTGATCGAGCGAGCCCCAGTTGACGCCGATGCGCACCGGCTTGTCGTAGCGGATCGCCATCTCGATGATCTCGGCGAACTGCTTGTCCTTCTTGTCCTTGAAACCGACATTGCCGGGATTGATGCGGTATTTCGCCAGGGCCTCGGCGCAGGCCGGGTGATCGGCGAGCAGCTTGTGGCCGATATAGTGGAAGTCGCCGATCAGCGGCACGTCCATGCCGAGCCGCAGCAGCCGCTCGCGGATCTTCGGCACGGCAGCTGCACTCTCGTCGCGGTCGACGGTGATGCGGACCAGCTCCGAGCCCGCGCGGTGGAGGGCCGCGACCTGGGCGACGGTCGAATCGATATCGGCCGTATCGGTGTTCGTCATGGATTGCACGACGATCGGCGCGCCGCCGCCGACGATGACGCCGCCGACATCGACGGCGACGGAAGCGCGGCGCGGTTTCGGATCAAAATCGGCGGCTGACAACATTGAAAGCTCTTGCACCCCTAAACATGTCGCGCAAAAGTGCGCAGCGGTTTTGCGATAACGACATGCGTAAAACAAAGATCTAAAGCGCGGCAAGCGAATCTGAAAAGATTGCGCAGCGCTTTAGAAATGGTGCCTTTCAGGTGGATCATGACCGCTTTCTTGTCAACCGCCCCCTATATCACTTTTGTTTTGGAGGCGGCTCAATGGCCGCCTCCGGAAACTCCGTCGGCATAATGGGCCAGCTTCGAAAACGCGAGAACGAACAGCAGCAGCACCGGCAGCGCTATAAAGACGACGGCAAAGCCGATATGTTCAGCAACGAAACCGATCAGCGACGGCGCGACGAGCATGCCGGAATAGCCCATCGTCGTGACGACGGAGATGCCGATGCCGGGTTTAAGGCCAGGAATATTGCCTGCCGCCGAGAAAGCGATCGGCACCATGTTTGATATGCCGATGCCGCAAAGGGCAAAACCCAGGATGGCGATCTCGGCGTCCGGCGCAAGGCCGGCAAGCAACATGCCGACGATGGCAAAGATCGTGCAGATGCGTAGCGTCTTGACGCCTCCGAGGCGATCGCGCACCAGATCGCCGGCAAAGCGCATGGTCGCCATGGTCGCCGAAAAGGCTGCGAAACCGAGACCTGAAAGGGCGACCGACGCATCCATTTCCTGCCGGAGGTAGAGCGCGCCCCAATCCAGAACCGCGCCTTCCGGCACCATGGAGAACAGCGCCATCAGGCCGAGCAGCCATGGCAGCGGTACCATCGGCAGTCTCGTCTTCTCCTTCTTGGCATCGGGATGGGGCGGATCCGCAAGAATCATCGGCCAGGCGACGGCAACGAAGATCGCCGCCAGCACGGTCGCCAGTTGGGCGTGGCCGAGAATGCCGAGCTTGGCGATCACGATGCCGCCGAGGCCGGAGCCGATCAAGCCGCCGAGGCTCCAGAAAGCGTGGCAGGACGACATGATGGCGCGGCGCATGGATTTTTCGACAGAGACTGCGTTGGCATTCATCGCCACATCCATGGCGCCGATGAAGCCGCCGAACAGGAAGAGCGAGATAGCCGCGGTGATCACGGTCGGGGCGAGCGTCAAAGCCAGGAGCAGCGGCAGCACGCAAACGGCGGTTGCCCGAACGACGACACGCGAGCCATGTTTGGCGATCTGCGCGCCGGCGATCGGCATCATGACCAGCGAACCGACACCGAAGACGATAATCATAAGCCCGAGGTCGAACTTGCTCAGCCCAAGACGCTCGGCAAAATCGGGTATCTTCGGCGCCCAGCAGCCGACGACGAAGCCGTTCATGAGAAAGAGCAGGGAAACCGCCGCCCTGCTTCTGGTAATGAAGCCGCTCCTGGCCCCCCGCGGTGCATTCACATGACTGTCCATCTCTCGGTCTTTCCTCGTTGCCGGGTTGCGCGCCCGGTTTCCCTAAACTCTATGACAGCGGTCTCAGTTCGTTTGCTCGGCGGTGACGGTCCTGCAGCCGCGCGCGCGGTAGGCGGCAAGGACGGCCGGGTCGGCATCGTGCTCGACAACCAGGCATTCGCAATGCGCCATGGGCAGGATGCTGTGGGGCGCAGCGGTGCCGAATTTCTCCGAGGTCACGGCCACAAGAACTTTTCTGCTTTTCGACGTGGCAAACCGTTTGAACTCGGCATCCTCGAAGCCGAACGCGGTGATGCCGGCCTCGAGATCGACGCCGCAGGCGCCGAGAATGCAGAGATCCGGCGATATCTGCTCCATATCGCGCAACGCCTTGGCGCCGAGCGCCCCGCCGGTCTGCCGATCCACCATGCCGCCGATCAGGATGACGTTGACGGCAGGCTTGTCGATGAGCACCGCGGCGATCGCCGGCGCATTCGTCGCAGCCGTCAGGTCGAGTTCGGCCGGCAAGGCATTGGCAATCGCCAGATTGGTGCTGCCGGCATCGAAGAACACCGTCAGACCGGCGGGGATTTGTTTTGCCGCGGCCCGCGCCAGTGCCTGCTTCCGCTCGGCGGCAAGTCCGATGCGCTGCGTCAGGCTTCCATGCGCCGGCGCGACCGGCAAGGCGCCGCCATAGACCCGCTCGCAGAGTCCCGCCGCCGCCATCTCGCGAAGGTCGCGCCGCACCGTATCTTCGGAGACGCCGAATTCGAGCGCAAGTTCCGCCGCCAGCACGCGGCCGTTCAGCCGCAGCCTTTCGGAAATCACACCTTGACGCTCTCGCAACAGGAAATCATGCATGTTTCTACCAGATCGATAATTGAATTATGTAAAACGTGCATAAACGCTTACGACTGTGCATGCAATACGCACGGCCACACGTTTTCTGACGTATTGAAATAAAACCCCGCCAACGAAGGGCAAAAATGGTCTGGTTCCCAGGCAATTCGATGCCCGGTCAGCCGCTTGAGAAAAATATTTGCACTTGCTGCTTTTATTCGCAGTTTTCTTCGCTTCCGGCGCCCTAGTTTTCTGCAAACTATGCCGTATCCGATGACAACCTCCCAAGGATGGAAAAAACAATGAACTGGTTGAAAACCGTCGCCGCCGTTGCCCTCATTCAGGCTGCCGCCCTCCTGCCCGCCCATGCTGGCGAAAACCTTGCCGCCATCAAATCGGCCGGCGTCTTCAAGATCGGCACCGAGGGCACCTATGCGCCCTTCACCTATCATGACGAAAGCGGCAAGCTCGTCGGCTTCGACGTCGAGATCGGTGAAGCGGTCGCCGCAAAGCTCGGCGTCAAGGCTGAATTCGTCGAAGGCAAGTGGGATGGCCTGATCGCCGGCCTCGACGCCAAGCGCTACGACACCGTCATCAACCAGGTCGGCATCACCGAGGCCCGCAAGCAGAAGTATGATTTCTCCGAACCCTATATCGCTTCCAAGGCGGTGCTGATCGTCCGCGACGGCGACGACAGCATCAAGACCTTCGCCGATCTGAAGGGCAAGAAATCCGCCCAGTCGCTGACCAGCAATTTCGGCAAGCTCGCGACCGAAGCCGGCGCCGAACTCGTCGGCACCGACGGTTTCGACCAATCGATCCAGCTCGTGCTGACTAAGCGCGCCGATGCGACGATCAACGACAGTCTCTCCTTCCTCGATTTCAAGAAGCATAAGCCGGACGCGCCGGTGAAGATTGCCGCCGAGCAGGAAAATGCCGATTACTCCGGCATCATCATCCGCAAGGGCGAGCCGGAGCTGCTCGCCGAAATCAACAAGGCGCTCGCCGACATCAAAGCCGACGGCACGTACAAGAAGATCGCCGACAAATATTTCGGCCAGGACGTATCGAAGTAGGCTCGGGGAAAAAGTCCCCTCCCCAACCCTCCCTACAATCTCGCCACAAGGGGGAGGGGCTAACTTGCAGCATCCGCTTGCAGAAAGCAGCAGCCTTCCTGCGGATGAAACGAATAAGTGGAAAGCTTCGGGAACGGCATCCAAGCCCCTCCCCCTTGTGGGGAGGGGTTGGGGAGGGGTATTCGAGATATCACCACCCAACTGACGAGAAGGAACGCCCTTGCAGCACTGGCTCCAATTGATGGCGGAATCGCTCCCTTCGCTCCTCTGGGCGGGGCTGATCTTCACTATCCCCCTCACGCTGCTGTCCTTCAGCTTCGGCCTGATCCTCGGCCTGATCACCGCGATCGCCCGCCTCTTCGGTCCCACACCGGTCGCGATCGTCGCCCGTTTCTATGTCTGGGTCATCCGTGGCACGCCGCTGCTCGTGCAGCTCTTCGTGATCTTCTACGGCCTGCCGAGCATCGGCATCCTGCTCGATGCCTTTCCGGCCGCCCTCATCGGCTTTACGTTGAATATCGGCGCTTACAGCTCCGAGATCATCCGCGCCGTCATCTCCTCCGTGCCCAAGGGCCAGTGGGAAGCGGCCTATTCGATTGGCATGAGCTGGCGTCAGGCGATGAGCCGCACGATCCTGCCGCAGGCCGGCCGCGTGGCCGTACCGCCGTTGTCGAATACCTTCATCTCGCTGGTGAAGGACACGTCGCTTGCCGCCGCCATCACCGTGCCGGAGCTTTTCCAGGCCGCGCAGCGCATCGTCGCCACCACCTATGAGCCGCTGATCCTCTATATCGAGGCGGCGCTGATCTATCTTGCCCTGAGCTCCGTGCTCTCGCAGCTGCAGGTGCGGCTGGAACGCCGCTTCGCGCGTTATGGCGGCATGCTGGAGGCAAACGCATGATCGAGCTTTCCAACATCGAAAAGCGCTTCGGCGACGCCATCATCCTGAAGGATATCAGCATTCGCATCCCGGAGGGCAGCGTCACCGCGCTGGTCGGACCCTCAGGCGGCGGCAAAAGCACGCTGCTGCGCTCTATCAACCTGCTCGAAATCCCGACATCAGGTGCAATCCGCCTCGGCGAGGCAGAGCTTTCCTTCGCGCCCGGCAAACGCGTCGGCTGGCAGGCGATTCAGAAAATCCGCCGTCAGACCGGCATGGTTTTCCAGAACTTCCAGCTATTCCCGCATCAAACCGCGATCGAAAATGTCATGGAAGGTCTGGTCACGGTGCTGAAATGGCCGAAGGAGAAAGCCCGCGAACGCGCCGCGGAACTTTTAACCAAGGTGGGTATGGCGCACAAAGCCGATGCCTGGCCCTCGACATTATCGGGCGGCCAGCAACAGCGCGTGGCGATCGCCCGGGCGCTGGCGCCGTCGCCGCGCGTGCTTCTGTGTGACGAGCCGACCTCGGCGCTCGATCCGGAACTCTCGGCGGAAGTGGTCGATGTGCTGGGCCAACTGGCCCGGGAAGGCACGACCATGGTGATGGCGACCCATGATCTGCGCCTCGCCTCCAAGATCGCCAATGACGTCGTCTTCCTGGAAGCTGGCAGTGTGGTAGAAACGGGCAGCGCCAGAGCGATCTTCACCGCGCCGGAGCGCGAACGCACCAAGCGGTTCATCTCGACGATCAACGCGGCGCATACCTACGATATTTAAAACGGTGCCGGGCTCTCGCCCCGGCACCGCCGGCATTTCGATCAAGCGGCCGTGACGACGGTGCGCGCGGCCTTCAAGGCGTTGCCCCACCAGGTCAGCTGGTCGAGCATGTTCTTGGCGGCTTCGTTGAGATGCGCGTAGTCCCCAAGCTGCTTGCCCTCCTTGAGAACGGCAAGATATTCGCTGAAGGCAATGTGAACACCGGTCTTGACCGACGCTGCGCTCATTTCGACGAAGATCAGGCGAAGCTGCTCGACGGCCCGTGCACCGCCGACGCCGCCATAGCCGACGAAGCCGACCGGCTTCTGGAGGAACTCGCCGAGATCGATGGCGTTCTTCAGAACTGCCGTCGGCGCGTGATTGTACTCGGCGACGGTGAAAATAAACCCGTCGAATTCGCGCAGCTTCTTCTTCCAGCGTTCGGCGGCTTCGCTTTCCGCCGTCGTTGCGCGCTCTTCGCCGAAGAAATGCATGGGATAGTCGAGAAGATCGAGAACCTCACATTCGAGATCGGAGCGCTGGCCGACGAGCCCGGCGATCCACTTGGCCGGATGTTCGGCAAAACGGCCAATACGCGTGCTGCCGACGATGACGGCAATCTTCAATTTGTTCATGGAAAAGATTTCCTGGTTGTTCTTGGGACGGATAATACGACCTCAAGTCTATGAGAAAGCCTCCTCACCGGGCAAGGCGAGGAGGCCGTAAACGCGTCGAAAAATCAGCTTTCCGACAGCCCGATCACACACAATCAGGTGATTGGCCGAAGCGGCCGGCCAACTGAACAAGCCGCTCGGTAAGGTTCAACCGGCATAGACAACCAGCAGATCCTTGGCATCGATCTGGTCGCCGGCCTTGACGAGGATTTCGGCAATGGTTCCATCCTTTTCCGCATGGATGGCCGTTTCCATTTTCATAGCCTCGATGGAGACGAGCACGTCACCGGCGCTGACGGCCTGGCCGGACGAGGCGAAGACGCGGCTGATGACGCCGGGCATCGGCGCGCCGACATGGGCACCATTGCCGGGCTCGGCCTTGCGGCGCACGGCAGCACCCGTTGCTCCATGGGCCCGGTCCGGCACCTTGATGCGGCGCGGCTGGCCGTTGAGCTCGAAGAAGACGGTGACCATGCCCTGGCTGTCGGTGGCGCTCATCGCCTGATTGACGATGACGAGCGTCTTGCCCTTTTCGATATCGGCAAACAGCTCGTCGCCATCGGCCAGCCCGTAGAAATAGGCGGGCGTCGGCAGCACCGAGACCGGGCCATAGGTATCCGATGCGAGCGCAAAGTCGGTGAAGACCTTCGGATACATCAGGTAGGAGGCGAACTCGAAATCGCTGACCTGGCGCTCCAGCTTGGTCTCGATGACCTTGCGCTCGGCATTGAGATCGGCTTCCTTCAGCAGCGAGCCGGGACGCACCGTATAGGGCTTTTCGCCCTTCAGCGCCTTCTTCTGCAGCGCTGCCGGCCATCCCGACGGCGGCTGGCCGAGATCGCCCTTCAACATCGAGACCACCGATTCCGGGAAGGAGACTTCGCGCTCGGGGCTGACGACATCGGCGACTGTCAGGTCCTGGCTGACCATCATCAGCGCCATGTCGCCGACGACCTTGGAGGAGGGCGTCACCTTGACGATATCGCCGAACATCTGGTTGGCGTCGGCATAGGCCTGCGCCACTTGGTGCCAGCGGGTTTCCAGGCCCAGCGAGCGGGCCTGCTCCTTGAGGTTGGTAAACTGGCCACCCGGCATTTCGTGCAGATAGACTTCCGAGGCCGGCCCCTTGAGGTCGCTTTCGAAGGCGGCATATTGGTTGCGCACCGCTTCCCAATAGAAGGAGATGCGGCGGATCCATTCCGGATCGAGGCCCGGATCGCGCTCGGAGCCGGAAAGCGCCTCGACAATCGAGCCGAGACAGGGCTGCGAGGTGTTGCCGGAAAGCGCATCCATTGCCGCATCGACGGCATCGACACCGGCTTCGACCGCGGCAAGCACCGTCGCCGCCGCAATGCCGGAGGTGTCATGCGTGTGGAAATGGATCGGCAGGCCAGTCGCCTCGCGCAGCGCCTTGAACAGAACCTTGGCCGCCGCGGGCTTGAGCAGACCGGCCATGTCCTTGACGGCGATGATATGAGCGCCGGCCTTTTCGAGTTCGACCGCAAGATCGGTATAATATTTCAGGTCATATTTCGGGCGGGCGGAATTCAGGATATCGCCGGTATAGCAGATCGCCGCCTCGCAGAGCTTGTTCTCCTCGGCGATCGCATCCATCGACACCCGCATATTCTCGACCCAGTTTAGGCAGTCGAAGACGCGGAAGAGATCGATGCCGCCCCTGGCCGCCTGTCGGACGAAATATTTGACGACATTGTCGGGATAGTTGGTGTAGCCGACGCCATTGGCGCCGCGCAGCAGCATCTGCAAGAGCAGGTTCGGCGCGCCCTCGCGGATCAGCGCCAGCCGCTCCCACGGATCTTCGGTGAGGAAGCGCATCGAGACGTCGAAGGTCGCGCCGCCCCAGCATTCGAGCGACAAGAGGTTCGGCAGCGCATGCGCATAGGTGCCGGCGATGCGGGCGATATCATAGGTGCGCATGCGGGTGGCGAGCAGCGACTGGTGGCCGTCGCGCATCGTTGTATCGGTCAGAAGCACGCGCTTCTCGTTGCGCATCCATTCACCGAACTTCTTCGGGCCGAGCCTGTCGAGTAGCTGCTTGGTGCCGTCCTTGACGCCATTGCCGTTGGCGTAGGGCACCACGGGCTTGGCGGCGTTTTGCAGCGGCTTCGGCCTGTCCTTGGCCTCGGGATGGCCGTTGACAGTGACGTCGGCGAGATAGGTCAAGAGCTTCGTCGCGCGGTCCTGGCGCTTGACCTGCTGGAAGAGCTCCGGCGTCGTGTCGATGAAGCGGGTGGTATAGCTGTTGTCGCGGAATTTCGGGTGACTAATGATTGCTTCGAGGAAGGTCAGGTTGGTGGCCACCCCGCGGATGCGGAATTCGCGCAGTGCCCGGTCCATGCGGCTGATGGCTTCGGACGGGTTCGGCGCCCAGGCAGTCACCTTGACGAGCAGCGGATCGTAATATCGGGTGATGATGGCGCCGGAATAGGAGGTGCCGCCGTCAAGGCGGATGCCGAAGCCGGAAGCGGAGCGATAGGCGGTGATACGGCCGTAATCCGGAATGAAGTTGTGCTCCGGATCTTCGGTGGTGATGCGGCACTGCAGCGCATGGCCGTTGAGACGGATGTCGGCCTGAGCGGGAACGCCCGATTCCGGCGTGCCGATCGCAGCACCGTCAAGGATATGGATCTGCGCCTTGACGATATCGATGCCGGTGACGACTTCGGTCACCGTATGCTCGACCTGGATGCGCGGATTGACCTCGATGAAGTAGAATTTGCCGGTATCGGCATCCATCAGATATTCGACGGTGCCGGCGCCGATATAGTTGGTCGCCGCCGCGATCTTCAGCGAATAGGCGGCGAGCTCCTGGCGCTGCGCCTCGGAAAGATAAGGGGCCGGCGCGCGCTCGACGACCTTCTGGTTGCGGCGCTGGATCGAGCAGTCGCGCTCGAAGAGATGCACGACATTGCCGTGCGTATCGCCGAGGATCTGGCTTTCGACATGGCGGGCGCGCTCGACCAGCTTTTCCAGATAGACCTCGTCCTTGCCGAAGGCGGCCATCGCCTCGCGCTTGGCCTCGGTCACCTCGCGGGCGAGATCCTTCGGATCGCGGATCGCGCGCATGCCGCGTCCGCCGCCGCCCCAGGAAGCCTTCAGCATGACGGGATAACCGATCTCTTCGGCCATCTTCGCCACTTCGGCCATATCGTCCGGCAACGGTTCGGTTGCCGGCACGACGGGCACGCCGACCGAGATCGCCAGATTGCGCGCCGCCACCTTGTTGCCGAGCTGGCGCATCGTATCGGCCTTCGGGCCGATGAAGATGATGCCGGCCTTGTTGCAGGCATCGACGAATTCGGGGCTTTCCGACAAGAGGCCGTAGCCGGGATGAATGGCGTCCGCGCCCGAAAGCTTGGCGACCCGGATCACCTCGTCGATCGACAGATAGCTTTCGATCGGGCCGAGATCGCGCGCAAGATGCGGGCCGCGCCCGACCTGATAACTCTCATCAGCCTTGAAGCGATGCAGCGCCAGCTTGTCCTCTTCCGCCCAGATCGCCACCGTTTTTATTCCAAGCTCGTTGGCCGCGCGGAACACGCGGATGGCTATTTCAGAGCGATTGGCAACGAGTATCTTGGAAATGGGCAAAACGGTCTCCTCCGTCGTTCAGACGCGGGCATGCTGCACCCGCGAAGAAAATTCTTAACTTCTTGTCACAGGAAGTTCAATTTCTCTTGCGACTGCGAAACGCAATTTCTCGCCATGCGAAGGCATGTCGACTGGCAGTATGCGGAGATTTTGGCGAAATGGATAAGGAAAAGCTCAGCTTATCAGGCCATGGCGGAAGGCAAGCGCCACCGCCTGTTGCCTGTTCTTCGCCTTCAGCTTGTTCTGCAGGCCGTTCATATACCAATCGACAGTGTGGTTCGAGATCTTCAGCATCTTGCTGATCTCCATCGACGTCATGCCTTCGGCGAGATAGTGCAGGATTTCCATCTCCCGCCGCGTCAGCGGCGTCTCAGACGGCAGCACCGTCTCCAGCGCCTCGGCCTCGCCTGTCAGCTCGAGCAAGCGCCAAAAGGTCTTGCGTGCCACGGCCTCGAGCAAGGCGATCTCCACCGGCGACAATTCGATCGGTCTGCCGCCGAGACTGAGGCTTCCCAGAATGCCGTTGCGCCCGTGGATCGGAAAGAGATAGCCGTCCTCCAATCCGTGGCCGAAGGCATCGACCATCATCTGCTCCATGCGGCGCCGATGTGCATCGCCGTTGAACGCCGCCATACTCTCCCGCCAGCGGAACGGCCGTTGTGCATGGGTGAGATAGCGCACCATCGGATCGATCCGGACATATTTTTTCGCGGCATATATCTGCAGCCATTGTTCCGGCCAGCGGCCGGCGAGCGGTGCGGCCCGCAGCTCCTGCTGCGCCGGAGTTTGCAAATGGCGCAGCAGACCGTAATACTCGAAGCCGGAAAGGTGGAGGACCTGCTCGAGCTCGGCGATGACGGCATCCGGATCGGGGCACTCTTCCAAAATGACAAGCAATTGAATTAACGAATTAATAGTCACAAAAACGCCCCTGTCCGGACCCCAAGTCCGCATCGAGGCCGTTGGCGGCATTCACACCTTGGTCGCGGAACGGTCTTCTTCAAAAACTGCAGTCTCTAATTTATTGCTGTGCTAAAACATTTATTAAAATGCAAGCGCAAATTGTTTCGGCATATAAGCTGCCCGCAATTCCCGCGCCAGACCCTGATAAAGAAAAATGTGAGGGCTCGTCACCCGATCCACTGCTCCATGCTGTTGATGCCGCTCCGGATTAGCCGCAAGTCGCGAACGGAGGTCGATTAACCCTCAGATGGACTTTGAATACTCCGTTAATCGCCGGTTCAGGTAGCCTTTCGTAGCATCGCATCATTCCCGCTTTCGCAGATGCACAAGAGGTTAGACGTGTCGCTATTCAAGGTCTATGCAAGAGCTCTGCGCTATCTTGGCGCCTACAAGCTCCGCGTATCCCTGGTCGTTATCGCCAATATTGTTCTGGCGACCATCACCATTGCGGAACCGATCCTGTTCGGTCGCATCATCGATGCGATCTCGGGCAAGGGTGAAGTCAAGCCCATCCTGTTCATGTGGGCGGGCTTCGCCGTGTTCAACACCATTGCCTTCGTCCTGGTATCGCGCGAGGCCGACCGGCTTGCCCATGGGCGGCGGGCCACGTTGCTGACGGAGGCTTTCGGCCGGATCATATCCATGCCGCTCGCCTGGCACCACCAGCGCGGCACCTCCAACGCGCTGCATACGCTGCTGCGCGCCTGCGAGACGCTGTTCGGCCTCTGGCTGGAATTCATGCGCAACCATCTGTCGACGGTCATCGCGCTTGCCCTGCTGGTGCCGACCGCAATATCGATGGACCTGCGCCTGTCGGCCGTCCTCATCGTGCTCGGCATTGCTTACTGGCTGATCGGCCGTGTGGTCATGAGCCGCACCAAGGATGGCCAGGCTTCGGTCGAGAACCACTACCATACTGTTTTCTCGCATGTCAGCGACTCGATCAGCAACGTGTCCGTTCTGCATAGCTACAACCGCATCGAGGCCGAAACCAAGGCGTTGAAGTCCTTCGCCGACCGGCTGCTCGAAGCCCAGTATCCGGTGCTCGACTGGTGGGCGATCGCCAGTGCGCTGAATCGGATGGCCTCAACCATCGCGATGATGGTTGTCCTAATCATCGGCACGATGCTCGTTCAGTCCGGCCAGCTGCGCGTCGGTGACGTCATTGCCTTCATCGGCTTTGCCAACCTGCTGATTGCCCGCCTGGACCTGATGCGTCAATTCGCCACGCAGATCTTCGAGGCTCGTTCCAAGCTGCAGGATTTCTACACGCTCGAAGATTCGGTGCGTGAACGCGAAGAGCCGGCCGGCAACGGCGAGATCAAGAGCGTCAAGGGTGCGGTCGAATTCCGCGACGTCTCCTTCGGCTTCGGCAACAGCTCGCAGGGTCTGCACAATGTTTCCTTCTCGGTGAAGGCCGGCCAGACAGTTGCCATCGTCGGCCCGACCGGCGCCGGCAAGACGACGCTGGTCAACCTGCTGCAGCGCGTTTACGACCCGCAGGGTGGCCAGATCCTCGTCGACGGCACCGATATCACCAAGGTGACCCGCAAGTCGCTGCGTCGCCATATCGCCACCGTCTTCCAGGATGCCGGCCTGCTGAACCGTTCGATCAGCGACAATATCCGCCTTGGCCGGGAGGGTGCCAGCGAAGAGGAAATGCGCCGTGCGGCCGAAGCCGCCGCCGCTGCCGACTTCATCGAAACCCGCGAGGACCGTTACGATACGCATGTCGGCGAACGCGGCAACAAGCTCTCCGGCGGCGAGCGCCAGCGCATCGCGATTGCCCGCGCTATCCTCAAGGACGCGCCGATCCTGGTGCTCGACGAGGCGACCTCGGCGCTCGATGTCGAGACGGAAGCCCGCGTCAAGGCGGCGATCGACAATCTGCGTGAGAACCGGACCACCTTCATCATTGCCCACCGTCTGTCGACGGTCCGCGAAGCTGATATGGTGCTCTTCCTGGACAACGGCCGCGTCGCCGAGCAGGGCAGCTTCGACGAGCTCAGCCACAGCAACGGCCGCTTCGCCGCCCTGCTGCGCGCCAGCGGTATCCTGACGGACGACGAAGTCCGCAAGGCCCACGCCACCGAAGCCGCCTAATCGGTCGGGTTTCAAAACAAAGGCCGGAAGGATAGTTCCTTCCGGCCTTTGTTTGGCGGGTTAGGCCAGTCCAATTCCTCCGTGTACATGAGACACCCCTCTGCCCTGCCGGGGATCTCCCCCACAGTGGGGAGATTGGCTGGGCGCACCGGCTTCCCCAACCAACAACGAACCGGTGTTCGCACGACGGCGGAAAGGGACTACGGGGCCAACCTTTTGCCGATCACCCAACTTTTGGGGGATGTTCGGCAGGGGGTGCCGCACGCCGCCGTTCCAAGCCAAATCCCGATTGACCACCCTGCCGATCTTCCTACCTTCCACCTTGTCCAAGCATCGGAGGGAAAGACCATGAAGGTCCTGCGGATCGTCGCCAATATTGCGGCACCCTACACCACGCCGGCGCGGCGATTCTATCAGGATATCCTGGGTCTCGACGTCGTCATGGATCACGGCTGGATCACCACCTTCGGCGCCGCGAGGCCTATGAATGTTCAGGTGAGCGTCGCCAGCCAAGGCGGCTCCGGCACGCCGGTGCCGGACCTCTCGATCGAAGTCGACGATCTGGATGCTGCTTTCGCGGCGATGTCGGCCGCCGGTTTTCCGATCGAATACGGCCCGGTGGACGAGCCCTGGGGCGTCAGGCGCTTCTATGTCCGCGATCCCCTGGGCAGGCTGGTGAACATCCTCGTTCACAAAAACTGAGCCGGCGGGCATGGCCCGCCGGCTCAGTTATATCCAGGCAAAGCTGGCTGCTATTGCCGATTGGTGCGGCGATAGGTGTTTGCCGCTCCACCGATCCGCACGGGCACCGGGACGGCGGCAACCTCGGTGACGAGCTTGCGCTTGACCTTGCCCAGCTGACGCTTGTGTTCGAGATAGTAGGCATAGGTGAATTGCGTCGCAATGCCGGCGATGACAAAGATCGGGCCGACCAGCGGATCCTTGTTGGTAATATAGAGCACCACCTGGCCGACCATGGCGAGGATCGTGCCGGCGACAAAGATGTTGAGCGAATGGCGGCCGAGGATCGTCAGCGGATGGTCCGCGGGACGCCGCAGGATGCGGGAGAATGCGGGGATGCTGATAATCAGATAGGTCAGCGCCAGCACATGCAGCAGCCGCGGCAGTGACAGGAAGGTCTTGTCGAAACCGGTGATAACAGGCGGCAGGCCAAGCGCTGCCAGCGAGTTGCCGAAAATCCAGAGATGACCTGTCACCCAGACGAAGGACAGCACGACGTAAGCGGCGGCGACCCCAAGCAATAGCGGGTGCCGCGGAATCCGGCCGCCGCGCTTGATATGCAGGATCGAGACGATGCCGATCGAAAACAGGAACTGCCATGACAGCGGATTGAGGAACCAATAGCCCTCGATCAGCATGTTGTGCGGCGCCACCTGATAAATGCCGGCGAGCAGCCAGACCGTGCCCGAGACGGCAAGCGCCAGCAGCGGGCTTCGCTCGTTCAGGAGAAGGAGGATGGGCACCATCAGCAGCAACGCCCCGTACATGGGCAGGATATTGTTGTAGCCGATCTGGTGGCCGAGCAGGAGCAGCGCCGGGATACCTTCCTTGAGGTTCATCAGAACCGCTAGAATATTGATTTCGACAAGCAGTCCGGGCCGGTGGAACAGCCAGGCGCCGCAGATGAACAGCGCCAGCGTCATGAAGGTCGTGATCATATGGGCGAGGTAGAGCGTGAAGGCCCGCTTTGCCGCCTTGATCGCCATTCTGAGCCGGTTGCCCGGCTGAAAGCGGGATCCGTAGGCAAGGCCGACGGCAATGCCAGATATCAGCACGAAGGCCTCGGCGGCATCGGAGAAGCCGAAATTCTTCGTCGTCGCATATTCGAAGAATTGCCCGGGAACATGATTGATGAAGATCATGATCAGGGCGAGGCCACGCAGCACATCAAGCCTTGTATCGCGCCCTGGCGCAGCTACGGATAGGGAACTGCGCTCGGCGCCGATGGCTTCGGTCAGCGTGCTTGCCATGGGGTGTCTCCTGTTATCCGATTTTGCAAACGCGACGACGGCCAAAAGGGTTCCCTTTTGGCCGTTCGCGAATCGCCGTGACGTCTGCGTGGAGAAACGCTTTTATCCGAGCGGATATCCCTCTTCGGGATCGGCGATTTCGCTGCCGTTGATCGACAGAGTGTAGCCGCTGGCATTGGACGCTTTTGAGACCGAAATGCGGTATTTGCCGTCGCCCCGCTCCACCTCTGCCGCAAAACCGTCCCATTCAGACGGGAGCGACGGACGCACATAAAGCCGGCCGTCTTTCAGCCGGATACCGAGAATGCCCTCGACGGCAGCCCGGTAGAGCCAGCCGGCCGAGCCGGTGTACCAGGTCCAGCCGCCGCGCGCCGTATAAGGCTCATGTCCATAGACGTCGGCGGCCACGACGTAGGGTTCGACCCGGTATTGCTCGGCCGAAGCCTTGTCGAGCGCATGGGTGATCGGGTTGAGGATCTGGAAGCAGCGGAAGGCATCGTCGCCCCGCTTGAGCTCCGCCAACGCCATCACCACCCAGGTCGCGGCATGGGTATATTGGCCGCCGTTTTCGCGTACGCCCGGCGGATAAGCCTTGATGTAGCCGGGATCCCTGGCGGAATTGATGAAAGGCGGCGTGAACAGCCGGATGATGCGGGCTTCCTCGTCGACCAGTTGATCGAGCACGGCGTCCATCGCCTTGACAGCGCGGGCCGGGTCGCCCTCGCCGGACAGAACGCTCCAGGACTGCGCGATCGAATCGATCCGGCATTCCGGGCTTTCCTTGGAACCGAGCAGCGCGCCATCGTCGAACGTGCCCCGGCGATAATAGCCGCCGTCCCACGCCGCCGTTTCGAGCGCCTTCTTCAAGTCCTTGAGATGTGCAGTCCAGCGCTTTGCGCGCGCCGTGTCGCCGCGCTCTTCGGCATAGGGAATGAAGTTGCGCAATGCACCCGCCAGGAACCAGCCGAGCCAGACGCTGGTGCCGCGGCCGGCGATGCCGACGCGGTTCATGCCGTCGTTCCAGTCGCCGCCGAGGAACAGCGGCAGGCCGTTAGCCCCCTTGCGGGCGATGGCGAGATCGAGTGCCAGCGCCGCATGTTCGTAGACGCTCGCCTTATCCTCGGAAATCTCCGGCTTGTAGAACGAGTCATGCTGTCCCTCGAGAAGCGCCGGGCCTTCCAGGAAGGCAATTTCCTCGTCGAGCACGCTCTTGTCACCGGTGACGCTGCAATAGTGGTAGATCGCATAGCTCAGCCAGACGACGTCGTCCGAGATCATCGTGCGGACGCCGGCACCCGTTCCCGGCAGCCACCAATGCTGGACGTCGCCCTCGCGGAATTGGCGCGAGGCGGCGTTCAGGATCTGCCGGCGGGCGATCGAGGGATCGTGCAGCAGGAAGGCCAGCGTGTCCTGCAGCTGATCTCGGAAGCCAAAGGCGCCGCTTGCCTGGTAGAAGGCGGTGCGGGCCATGATCCGGCAGCCGAGGCTCTGATAGGGCAGCCAGGTGTTGACGAGATTGTTCATCCCGCGATCCGGCGTCGAGATCTGCAGCCTGCCGGTGAAATCCCGCCAGAAGCTGCGGTTTGCCTCGACGGCGTCATCGAACGAAGCCTTGCGGATATCGGCGATGACGTCGCGCGCTTCTTCTTCCGTCGGCATATCGCCGAGGAAGAAGGTGAAGTCGCGCTCCTCGCCGGCGTTAAGCTCGATGTCGATAGCCAGAGCCGCGGCCGGATCGCCGTCGAGTTCGGTCGCACCCGAAAGAGCAGCCGCTGACGTAACGGCCTGCGGCGCCTGGATCGTTCCCGCCTTGCCGATGAACTCGCGCCGGCTTGCGCAGACGCTCGAAGGCGTCTCGCTCGCCGCGAAGAAGGCGGTTCGGTTGGAAAAATCGATGCTGTAGGGATTGGTGGCGAACAGCGCTCCCGTCTCCTCATCATGGCTCGACAGGATGAAGGGTGCCGTGCGTGCCGGATTGTTGCCGAGGACCCATTCGACATAACCGTAGAGCCGTAGTTTGCGGCCGGTCGAGCCGGTATTGCGCAGGCGCAGACGCTGCAGCTTGACCGGCTTGTCGCGAGCGATCGTCTGCGTCAGCTCCAGTGCGATCTCGTGCTGGACGCTTGAAAAGACCGAATAGCCGAGCCCATGGCGGGCTCCGAAACGAATGTCCGGCCGGCGCGACAGCGCCGCGAACGGCGTCATGACCGCACCGCTGTCAAGGTCGGCGAGATAGAAGGCCTCGCCCGAACGGTTGACCACGGCATCGTTCGACCAGGAGGTCAGCTGGTAGTCGCGCGAATTGACGCTCCAGGTGAAGCCTGCGCCTTCGGCCGACACGTGAAAGCCGAACCTGTCATTGGAAATGACGTTGATCCAGGGCTGCGGCGTTGCATGACCGCCGGGCAAGCGAACGACATATTCGCGGCCGTCTCGGGCAAACCCGCCGATGCCGTTCCAGAAGTCGAGATCGCCTTCCTCCTCGATGACGACGGCCGGCACGACAGGCGGCGGCACCGGCGCGACACGCTTGACCGAAGCCTTGTTGCGCTCAGCGCGCTCCATCTCCTGCAGTTCATCCTTCGACGGTGCAAACAGGGCGACGGCGCGGTTGATCTGGTCGACCACCTTGCCGTTCTTCGCATGCAGGGTGACGCGGGAAGCCGCGATCACCGCACGATAGGTGCTCTCCTCCATCAGATCCTTTCGAACCGCGAAGATATGCTGACGCAATCCGTCGGCCTGGCCGATGCGGCGCACGTTCTCGCACATGGCGTCGAGCGCGTGCTGCATGTCCTGTGCGTAGGAAGAGGCGCGTTCGTTCATGATGATGAGATCGGCGGTGACGCCGCGCGAGCGCAGATATTCCTGCGCCAGCAGGGCCTCGCGGGCAATGTCGAGATCCATGTCGTCGTTGACGCGCAACGTGAAAATCGGAAAATCGCCGGAGATCGCCAAAGGCCACAGCGCCGATTGCGACTGCAGGCCGGCCTCGACGGTCGCTTCATCCTTGCGCAGCTGCATGTCGGGATAGACGAGGTAGCGTCCGAGATGCTGGAAGGCTGCCGCCTGCTGCGAGGTGACGCCGACGTGGCGCATCTGCACCTGCGTGCGCGTCCAGGCCTGGACGAGCTCATGGTTGAAGGCGTCGGGATGCCGGTAGCGATTGACGGCCTTGTCGACCTCGTCGCGGTTTGGAGCGGCGATCGTCCAGAAGAACACGCTGACCTTTTTGCCGGCCGGCACACGCACAGTGCGGCGCAGCGACATGACGGGGTCGAGCGTGAAGCCGTCGCTGCCGGAAAGCGTGGCACCCGGATCGAAGGCCGCCGCATCGGCGAGGCTGCGGCCACGGCCGATAAACTTGCGCCGGTCAGTCTCGAATTCCGTATGACGGGTGTCGCCGGCATTGTCGACGATCAGATGGGCGATGCTGATGTTCGGCTCATTCGGATCGCGTTTGTTGCGTTCGGCGCGGATGACGTCGCCGCGCTTGCCGATCTCGGTCTTGATGAACATGCGGGCGAAGGCCGGATGCGCATTGTCGGTATCATCCGAGGTGATGACCGGTTCGAGATAGGATGTGACTTCGATGAAACGATCTTCCGTGCCCATGTTGAGCAGGGTGACACGGCGAGCCTCGGCATCATGCTCTGTCGCGATGATGCACTCCACCTCACTCGTCAGGTCACCAATCGTCTTGGTGAACTGCGCTTTTTCGTCGGCGAACTCGACCTTGATCTTTTCGCCCTCGACCCCCTTCGGCTCTGCTGTCGCCGACCACCATTCGTTGGTGGCGGTATCGCGCAGGAAGATGAAGGTGCCCCAGCGGTCTTCGGTCGGATCGGCCTTCCAGCGGGACACGGAAAGACCATTCCAGCGGGAATAGCCGGCGCCCGTCGCCGTCAGCATCAGCGAGTAATGGCCGTTCGACAGGAATACGAGTTCGCGGTCGCGCGACGCCGGATCGTTGATCTTCCTGATCTCCGGCCGCAGCAGATCGTCCTGGATGCTGGCCGGCGTGTCCGATTCATGCTTGCCGCTCATGACCGGAATGTCGCGCGGCGCCTTTTCCTGCAGTAGAAGCTCCGCCGCCTCGATGACCGGGTCGGAATGGAAGAGCTCGCGCAGATGGCCGTTGAAGGCGACGTTGGCGACGGCGGCAATCGACATGCCGTGATGGTGGGCATAATAATTGTAGACCACCGCGCATTTCTTGCCTTCCGGCACGCGCGTCGGCGTGAAGTCGACCGCGTCGTGGAAGCCGAACTTGCCGAGCGCACCGACCTTGCGCAGCCGCTGCAGATTTTCGAGTGCGCCCTGCGGGTCGTACTGGCTGGCGAGCAGCGAAGCATAGGGCGCGATGACGGCATTGTGGCCGAGGCCACGCTTCAGACCGAGCGTCGGCACGCCGAAATTCGTGTATTGATAATTGAGGTTATGGTCGCGGGCGTTGAAGGCCGCTTCCGAAATGCCCCACGGAATACCGAGCTTGCGGGCGTAGTTTATCTGCTCGACCACAACCAGATTATTGGTCTGGTTGAGGATGCCGCCGCCGCGCTCCTGCATGA
Source organism: Rhizobium mulingense (assembly GCF_029194105.1). NCBI lineage: Bacteria > Pseudomonadati > Pseudomonadota > Alphaproteobacteria > Hyphomicrobiales > Rhizobiaceae > Rhizobium > Rhizobium mulingense. The sequence goes on from NZ_JARFVE010000005.1 coordinate 242,079, forward strand.
CGAGCGGTGGCATCAGATATTCGAACATCGAGCCGGACCAGGAGACCAGCGCGCCGCGCGATCCCACCGGCACCACCTGGCGTCCGAGGCGATACCAGTGCTCCGTCGGCAGGTCGCCCTTGGCGATGCCGAACAGGCTGGTCAGGCGGCATTCGGAAGCCAGCAGATCGTAGCAGGCCTGGTCGAGTTCGCCGCTTTCGACACGGTAGCCGATCGACAGCAGGCGCCGTTCCGGCCGGAACAGGAAGCCGAAATCCATCGAGAACGCGAGATCGCGGGCCTTATCGCGCAGCGCCACCAGCCGCGGCCGGAGCGCGTCGACCTTGGAAAGGTCGAAGGTACTGTCGGAGATATGCGCCTCGCAGACCTTGACGAGAGATGCCGCCCATTGGGTGACCTCTTCGCTCTGCTTCGACTTGACCTCGTGGTCGAGATTGGCCGCGAGTTTTTCGATGTCGCGGGCGAGAACGGCGAGGTTGATGATGCGGATTGAGGCGAATTCGTGCTCGCGCTTGACGGCGGCAAGCGCGTTCTGGAAGCCGACAATGCGCTCTTCCAGGCGCCGGCGCAGCGGGCGCACGGTCTTGCGGTCATCCGGCAGATCCGCCAGCACCTCGCCCAAAATGCCTGCCGTATCGCCGACACCATCGAGATTGCCCTGCATATGGGCCGACGGCGCCTCGGCCCAGTTGCGGCAGGCCGAAGAAACGGCGATCAGGTGGCCGGCGAGATTGCCGCTGTCGACCGCCGAGACGTAACGCGGCCCCAGCGTCTGCAGCGTATCGCTGTGATACCAGTTGTACAGATGGCCGCGGAATTTCTCCATTTTGTCGATCGTGGCAATCGTCTGCTCCAACCGCTCGAGCGTCTCCTCGAAGGAGAACCAGCCGAAATGCCGGCCGGACACGACGGAAAGCAGATAGACGCCGATATTGGTCGGCGACGTGCGGGCCGCGACGATGACATGCGGCGTTTCCTGGATATTGTCCGGCGGCAGATAATTCTGCTCGGCCGTGGTGAAGGTCTCGAAATAGCGCCAGGTGCGCCGGGCGATCTTGCGCAACTCGCTCGACACGGAGTCGGCGACTTCGAGCCGGTCCTCGGTCTCGGCCGACTGGCTGACATACCAGGCGACGACAGGCGAGAGGATCCACAGCAGCGCGAAGGGGATGCCGACCAGGAAGGCGTTGTCGCCGGGAAGGGCTGCGATACCAAGCGCCAGCAGCGCCAGCACAGGCGCATGCCACATCCGCTTGTAATAAGAGGCGAGGGTGCCTTGCCCGCCGGCCTGAACGCTGGCGGCGGTCCGCCACTGCAGCATCAGCTTACGGCTGACGAACAGGCGGTAGAGCGAACGGCCGATCGCATCCGCCATCATGGCGGCCGAATCGGCAATGAAGACGATCCGCAATGCGACCTGCGCATTGGCGGCCGTGATATCCGACCAGACCGTATAGAGATGGGCGCGGGCGATGATATCGCTGGTGCGCGGGATGATGCCGTTGATGAGCGACAGCGTCGGCGCCACGAAGAGGCAGAAGATCAGCAGAATCTGCCAGACGAGCGCGCCGAGCGGGCCCATGAAATACCAGCCGAGCACGGAGGCGAAGAACCAGGCGATCGGCGTCAGCGAACGGCGCAGATTGTCGAACATCTTCCAGCGGCCGAGGGCCGTGACGCCGTATTTCGGATTGAACATATAAGGCAGGAGCTGCCAGTCGCCGCGCGCCCAGCGATGCTGGCGCGAGGTCTCCACCTCGTAGCGGATCGGGAAATCCTCGACCAGCTCGAGATCGGTGACGAGGGCGCAGCGCGCCATCGAACCTTCGAGAAGATCGTGGCTGAGGACGGAATTCTCGTCGATCCGGCCCCTCAGCGAGGCTTCGAAGGCATCGACATGGTAGAGGCCCTTACCGGTGAAGGTGCCCTCGCCGGCGAGATCCTGATAGACGTCGGAAACCGTGAAGACATAAGGATCTAGGCCGCGGTTGATCGAAAAGACGCGCTGGAAGACCGAGGCGTCCTTGCCCGTCGTCAACGACGGCGTGACACGCGGCTGCAGCACGCCGTAGCCGCTTTCGACACGGCCGGTTTTCGGATTGATGACCGGGCGGTTGATCGGATGATAGAGCTTGCCGACGAGCTTGGTGACGGCGTCGCGCATCAGGCGCGTGTCGGCATCAAGCGTCATGACATATTGCACATTGGCCGGCACGGCATTGGCGCCCGGCAGATAGGTCGTGTCGCGGTCGCCGCGCAGCAGCATGTTCAGCTCGTGCAGCTTGCCGCGCTTGCGCTCCCAGCCCATCCAGACGCCTTCCGAGGCGTTGTAGAGACGGCGGCGATGCAACAGGTAGAAACGCGTCTTGCCGTCATAGGCATAGCGGGCGGAGAGATTGGCGATCTCGCGCCTTGCATAGTCGAGAACCTCGAGATCGGCGGGCGTCTCCTCGACATCGCTGTCCGGCCAGTCGCTGAGCAGCGCGAAATAGATCTCGCCGCGCGGATTGGCGAGATAGTGGACCTCAAGATTGCGCACGTGGTCGTCGACGCTGTCGCGGTTCGAGATCAGGCAGGGCACGACGAGCAGCGTGCGCGCATCCTCCGGAATGCCCTCCTTGAACTCGTAGCCGACGAGACGCGCCGGCGTCACGAAGAAGGAAAGCAGCGTGTTGAAGAGACCCGTCGCCCCCTCCGATGCCGGCAGCGAGAACATGATCAGCAGCACGGCGATTTCGATCGGACCCATGCCGGCATTCGCCATGAACTTGCCGACAACAGCCATGGCAATAACAGTCAGCAGCATGACGGGAACGGCAATTGCCAGCCAGTTGAACTGGCGCACGGCGCGCACGAAATGCTGGGTAATCGTCGGGCGGTAATTCGCCCGCGCCTCGAGCTTCGGCCGCTGCGTGCCGGACAGGAAGCCGCCGACATTCGGTTCATGCGGCTGCGCCTCGCCCGAGGCCTTGGCGGCATTCGTCATATCGAGCGCCAGCTGGGCGATTTCCATCTCGGTCAACGGCGAACGTTTGGCGAGCTTCTCAATCTGCTTGCGGTATTTGTTGCGCGAGCCAGAATCGAGGATGCCGTAATCCGAATGTTCCCAGAGCAGCTTGTCGACATGGCTGACCTGCTCGACCCAGACCGACCATTCGGTGTCGTCGATCTCGCGCAGGCTGCGGATGATGTTGCCCATCGTCACGTTGCCGGAGGAGAGACGGCTGTGTTCGGCCGTCGTCGCTTCTTCGGTGTTGCGGCCAAGCTCTTCCAGCCGCTCGTCGAGCCAGGTGATCGCCAGGCTCGAGGTCTGCGAGCCGTCACGCAGGCGATAGAGGAACTGCGTCGAGAAGGTGTTGTCCTCGGCCAGCGGTTCCAGCGTCTTCAGATAGGCGGCCGCCCTGGCCGGATCGGTCAGGCGCACCAGCTCGTCGGCGGCCTCGTTGGCGCGGCGGCGCAGCCGGCGGCTGGCTTCGACACGGCTCGAAATACGGCGAAGGTTTTCGACGAGCACGTAGCGGACCAGCGAAGGCAGCGCCCAGAGTTCACCGATCCTCAGCGTCTCGCTGGCCTGGAAGCCGTCGACCAGCGCCGTCAGACTTTCCTGCGAGATCGTGCTGTGGGTATGAGCGACGTAGAGCCAGGCAAGCACCAGAGTGCGCGGAATCTCGACTCCGCCGACAGACATGGTCGGCAATTCGCGGTAGAAGCGGCGGGGGAAGTCACGCCGCACCTCCTGAATTGCCTCTTCGACGATATAATGGTTGTCGAGCAGCCATTCCGCCGCCGGCGTGATCGTCTCGCCGGCCTCGACATCCGTCGCCGTCGTGCGATAGACGCGCAGGATTTCCTTCTGATTTTCCTTGTGGCGTGCGAAGAAATCGAAAGGGGCGAAAGCCGGCAGCTTGTCGACGCCGTTACGGGCGACTGCATCGCCCATCGCCTTGATGTCCTCGATGGAAAGATAGGTCGAGCGGATCGAATCATTGTGATCGATCTGCTTCATCTCGGGTTCGCGAGGAAGGCTCGGAGAAAGAATGGCAATAGACATGGGTTCGGTTCTGGATCCAAACAAAGTTATGGCTGGTTTTGCTCAGCCTTTTGCACTGCTTATCATGACTGCTACATGAACGGGCTCCGATTCGTCGAAGATCGATGAAGCCGGAGTGAATGACGTCTGGCAAGCGATGCAACCCGGCGCAGCCCTGGTCCAGGACAGAGGGCGATCAATACACTCTTCGCAAAACCATGTCGAAAAGTTGGACACCATCGGGACAATTCAAGTCAAGAGGCATGCGCCGCCTGACTGCTGCGCTTGCGCGGCGGGGGATGGCGAGCATGCCGGCGCCCGGTTGCGGCGAGGCAGGCGCAGAGGAAGAATTTTCCGGATCTTCGGCGCGACTTGTTCGCCTGCTTACGGTGTCCGACCGGGGCGTGCGTCGACTTGAACCCGGCCAGACCTAAAGCGCGTCGCATCAAATTTAATTCACGCAACGCGCTTTAGCTCTTTGTTTTAATGCATGTCTCCCGGAACCGCTGCACACTTCCGGGAGACATGCATTAACGGGAGCAAAAATGCGCCGCATGAGTGCGTGAGACGGCGCTCTTTTCGAACGCGTGATAAGGGGAGAGGGATGATCAAGGGGCTTGAAACGCCGAGACAGTGTCCGGCATTCAATAAAGGCGGCAGCCGCAGCCCCGGCGCCTGCCGAGGCTTGTTATGCCGACTATCCAACGACGCCGAAGACCATGGCTACCACGAACAGGAATGCCGCGGTGAAGATTGTCCCATGGAGCACCGTCTGAAGCCTGTGACGCATGGCGTGCGGCTTCTTGGTCGGTACGGAACCATAGTGGTTCACGTGAGTATGCGAAATACCCAGTTCTGCCATATGTCGCCTCCGTTGTTTCTCGTGCGGCCGGTTGTGCGGCTCGCTGTTATATTTCGTATTCCCTATCAGGTAGGTAGAGATAAATTTCCATCCAGAGGGAGCGGAAGAGAAAATTCACCCAGCTCTTAGAGGAGCGTGCGCCATGCCCAGATCAACGAGCGCTCGACGGCGGCCTCGTTCTGGGGCGGGTTGGAGGCCTCGATCAGGCGCCGGTCGTTTTCCGCAGGCATGGAGACCGTCACCTGTTCCTTGCGTTCGGCTCTGGCGGGAGGATCGAGGTAGCCCATGGTCATCCCACCGAGAAAGAACATGCCTTGACCTCCATCGATCACGAAAGCTAACAATCGTTAACGGGATCATGACAGAAGCGGGGCAGCTGTCAATAGTCTAGCTGAATGGTCGTCTTTTAACGAAACATTATCCTTAACCGCAGCGCAGCTGGTTTCTATTCAATAGTTTGAAATGATTGCCTTTCAGGCTTTGACGAAGCCTTTGCTCGCGATCATCAAATTTTTCGTGTAGTCCTCCTGGACCGCGCCCTTTGCCAGCGCTTGCGAGCTCAATCGTTCGACAACGGCGCCATTGCGCATCACGGCGAGCCTATCGCACATATGGGTGATCACACCGAGATCGTGGCTCACCATAATGAAGGTGAGTTTGCGGTCGCGGCGGATCTGCTCGAGCAGGTTCAGCACCTCCGCCTGCACCGAGGCGTCGAGCGCCGATGTAGGCTCGTCGAGCAGCAGGATCGACGGTTCGACGATCAGCGCCCGGGCGATCGCCACACGCTGCCGCTGGCCGCCGGAGAGCTGGTGCGGGTAGCGGAAACGGAAGCCATTGCCGAGGCCGACTTCGTCGAGCGCCCGCGCGATGCGCCTGTCGTTGTCCCCGATGCCGTGGATCGCAAGCGGTTCGAGCAGCAGCCGGTCGATCGTCTGACGCGGATGCAACGAACCATAGGGATCCTGGAAGACCATTTGCACACGCCGATAAAAGGCCTTGCTGCGCTTTGCGCCTTTCAATGCTTCGCCGTCAACGCGGATCGCGCCGCCGCTGATCGGCGCAAGTCCGGCCACGGCGCGCAACAAGGTGGATTTGCCCGAACCGGACTCGCCCACGAGACCGAAGGATTCACCGCGTTCGACATCGATGCTGACATCCTTCAGCGCGTGAAATTGATCGTAGACGACGCTGAGATTGTCGACGTGGAGCGCAGCGCTCATGCCGCCCACTCCGGCCTGCGGTCGAGCACCGGCAGCGGATGGCGGTTCGCGCCGATCTCGGGCATGCAATTCAACAGTCCTTGCGTATAGGGATGCTGCGCATGTTTGAGATCGGCGGCCGCAAGCTCCTCGACAATCTTTCCCGCATACATGACGATGACCCGATCGCAGAAAGAGGAGACCAGTCTCAAATCATGGGAGATGAAGATCAATCCCATGCCGCGCTCCGATACCAGCCTGTCCATGATTCTGAGCACATCGAGCTGCACCGTCACGTCGAGCGCCGAAGTCGGCTCGTCGGCAATCAGCAGCTCCGGCCCGGCGATCAGCATCATGGCGATCATCGCCCGCTGCCCCATGCCGCCCGAAACTTCGTGCGGATGCAGGTCGAAGACTCGTTTCGGATCGCGGATCTGCACGGCCTCCAGCATGGCTAGCGCGCGCTCGCGCGCCTCCGCCTTGCCGACCTTTTCATGTGTGCGCAGTGTTTCGCAGATCTGCCGGCCGATCGTCATCACCGGATCGAGCGAATATTTCGGATCCTGAAGGATCATGGCGATGCGTTTGCCGCGCAGCCTGCGCCGTTGCCCGGCCGAGGCCTTGAGGAGATCGATACCGCTGAAATCCAGCCTGTCGGCCACGACGATGCCGTGTTTCGGCGTCAGGCCCATGATCGCCCGGCCGGTCTGCGACTTGCCGGAGCCGGATTCGCCGACGATGCCGAGCCTTTCCTTGCCGAGCGTGAAGGAGACGTCGCGCACGGCCTCGATCATGCCGGTGCGCGTGGGGTAGCTGACCTTGAGCCTGTCGACCGTCAGAAGCGTCGTCACCGGCCGCTCTCCTTCGGATCGAGTGCGTCGCGCAGGCCGTCGCCGAGCAGATTGAAGCCGAGGCTGACGATGAGGATGGCGATGCCGGGCATCGCTGCCACCCACCATTGATCGAGGATGAAGCGCCGGCCCGAAGCGATCATCGCGCCCCATTCCGGCAGCGGCGGTTGCGCGCCCAAGCCCAGGAAGCCGAGGCCGGCGGCCGTCAGGATGATGCCGGCCATATCGAGCGTCACGCGCACGATCAGCGAGGAAATGCAGAGCGGCATCACATGGCGCACGATGATGCGCAGCGGCGAGGCGCCCATCAGCCTCACCGCGGAGATATAGTCGGACCGCCGGACCGTCAGCGTTTCGGCGCGCGCGATCCGGGCATAGGGCGGCCAGGACGTGATGGCGATGGCGATGATCGCGTTCTGGATGCCGGGGCCGAGCGCGGCGACGAAAGCGAGCGCCAGAACCAGCTTCGGAAAGGCGAGGAAAATATCGGTGATGCGCATCAGCGTCGCATCCACCCAGCCGCCGGCATAACCGGAGACGGTGCCAACGATCAGGCCGATCGGCGCCGAGATGACGGCGACGAGCATGACAACCAGCAGCGTCAAACGCGATCCGTAGATCAGCCGCGAAAGGATATCACGGCCCTGGTCGTCGGTGCCGAGCAGGAATTCACCCGTTCCCGGCGGCAGCAGCCGGGCATTGCGCAGATCGCCGACGACGGGATTGTGTGTGGCGATGATATTGGCGAAGGCAGCGATGAAAAGCAGCGCCACGATAATCAGCAGGCCGACGACGGCAAGCCGGTTTGCGGTGAACTGCCGCCAGGTGACATAGGCGCGGCCGAGGCGCGCCTGCATCCGCGATTGCGGCCGGTCGGACAGCAGCCAGTCGCGGCGGCTCATCGTCGGCGATGGGCTGGCGGGAGCCGTCATCGGTTTCGCGTCCTCGGGTCGAGCGTCCGGTAGAGAAGATCGGACAGAAGATTAATGGCGATGAAAACCGTGCCGATGACGATCGTGCCGCCGAGCACGGCGTTCATATCGGCATTCTGCAGCGAGTTGGTGATGTAGAGCCCGATGCCCGGCCAGGAGAAGACGGTCTCGGTCAGCACCGATCCTTCGAGCAGGCCGGCATAGGAAAGCGCGATGACGGTGACGAGCGGCACGGCGGCGTTGCGCAGCGCATGGCCCCAGATCACCCGCGTTTCCGAAAGCCCCTTGGCGCGCGCGGCAACGATATATTCTTGCGACAGCTCGTTCAGCATGAAGCTGCGAGTCATGCGGCTGATATAGGCGAGCGAGAAATAGCCGAGCAGCGAGGCGGGCAGGATGATGTGGCGGAAGACGTCGTAGAAGACGTCCCCTTGCCCCTGCCAGGCGCTGTCGAGGAGGTAGAAGCCGGTGATCGGCGTGAACGTATATTCGAAGACGATGTCGATGCGGCCGGGAAAGGCCACCCAGCGCAGCTGCGCATAGAAGATGACGAGCGAGATCAGCGCCAGCCAGAAGATCGGCACCGAGTAGCCGATCAGGCCGATGACGCGCACCGCCTGGTCGGCGATGCTGCCGCGACGCACGGCGGCGAGAACGCCGAGCGGCACGCCGACGCAGGCGCCGATCAACGTTCCAAGTGTGGCAAGCTCGATCGTCGCCGGCATGACGCGGCGGATGTCGACCATCACAGGGTTGGTCGTCAGCACCGAATTGCCGAAATCGCCGGAGAGCACGCCTTTGACATAGTTGTAAAACTGCTCATGGAGCGGCAGATTAAAGCCCATTTCCCGGCGCACACGCTCAACGACATGGGTGGGCGCGCGGTCGCCGAGAATGGCGAGCACCGGATCGATCGGCACGACGCGGCCGATAAAGAAGGTGACGGCCAAAAGGCCGAGATAGGTGGTGACGGCGGCGAACAGGAACCGCCCGATCGCCTTGGCGAGCGTGCTGGCACCGCCCTTGCGGGGCCGTGCCGCCACCTGTGTTGTTTCAATGGTGCTCAAGCGACCAATCCTGCCGGATCATTCCTTGGCGATCGGACCGACGAAATTGGTATCGAAGCTCGGACCCAGTTTGAAGTCCTTCAAATTCTTGCGGTAGCCTGCCACTTCGGTCTGCTGGAAGATGATGACGAAGGGGCTGTCGGCGAGGAACTTCCTTTGAATATCCTCGTACATGGCCGCACGCTTCTCACCGTCACGTTCCAGCAGCGCCGCCTTGGCTTGCTTGTCGAGCTCCGGCGACTCCCAGGCATTGCGCCATGCGAGCGTCTTCACCGTGCCGGCGTCGGAATTGTCGGGATTGCTGGTGAACGTATCGGCATTGGAATTCGGATCGAAATAGTCCGAACCCCAATTGCCGATATAGATATCGTGGGTGCGGGCACGATATTTGGTCAGCGTCTGTTTGCCGTCGCCGGGAATGATCTCCAGCTTTACGCCGGCCTGCGCCAGCGTCTGCTGCATCGATTCGGCAATGCCGGTCACCGGCTGGGTGTTGCGCACGTCCATCGTCACCGAGAATCCGTCCGGGACGCCGGCCTTGGCCAGCAGTTCCTTGGCCTTGGCGACATCGAGCTTGTAGGGGTTCTCGTTGAGCGCGCCGAGCTGGCCCTCCGGCAGGAAGGTCTGGTGGATCTCGCCGATGCCCTTGATCAACGTCGCGCCGATCGCATCGTAGTCGACCAGATATTTGAAGGCTTCCTGGACTTCCGGCTTCTTCAGGTTCTCATTCTTGTTGTTCAGGCTGACGTAGTAGATCGTGCCCTTCGGCGCACTGGTCGTCGCCAGATCGGCGTTCTTGGATACGGCGTCGATGTCGCCGGGCTCGAGGTTGCGGGCGATGTCGATATCGCCTGCTTCGAGCGCCAGCCGCTGGGCCGAGCTTTCCTTCATATAGCGGTAGATAACACGATTGAGCTTTGGCTTGTCGCCGTAATAATTGTCGTTGCGCTCCAGCACGACGACTTCGTTGGCCCGCCATTCGCGCAGCTTGAAGGCGCCGGAACCGGCGTAGCCAGTCTTCAGCCACTCATTGCCGAAATCATTGTCGTATTTGTGCTCGGCATCCGGCGTTATCGCCTTCACATGCTCCAGCACGAGCTTCTTATCGACCACGGAGGCGACCGTCGCCGTCAGGCAGTTGAGCACGAAGCTCGGCGCGTAGGCCTTGTCGACCGTGAAGACGAACGTATTGGCATCGGCCGCCTTGGCTTTTTCGGTGACGTTGTCGCCGGTCAGGCCGAACTGGGTGAGGATGAAGGCGGGGCTTTTGTCGAGCTTGACGGCGCGCTCGAACGACCATGCAACGTCTTCGGCGGTAACAGGATTTCCGGATGCGAATTTGAGGCCTGGTTTGAGCTTGAACGTATAGGTAAGGCCGTCATCCGAAACGCTCCAGCTTTCGGCGACATCGCCCTTCACCTTGGACGTATCATTGAGATCGAGACGAACAAGGAGGCTATAGGTGTTGGAAGTGACTTCGGCGGTCGAAAACTCGAACGCTTCGCCGGGATCCATGGTGATGATGTCGTCGATGGCAACACCCTCGACCAGCGTGTCTTTGGGCGCTTCGGCAAAGGCGGAAGGTGCCGTCATCATCAGGAGCGAAAGAGCGGCTCCGGCGGAAAGCAGGCGGAAATTGCGGCTGAGCTTGGTGATCATCATGGTCTGTTCCCCTGTTCTTGATTGATTACGAAGCGTTTTGTAAGTCATATCCCATTAAAACTATTGTCCGTTTTCAGTGCGTCCAGAGCCGTGCCGCACTTTAGGCGTGGTCCTCCCGCCAAGCTTGCGCCAGAATACGAAGCCAATTTTCACGGGCAAGTTTCGTGAGATCGGCCTCACCATATCCAACCTCCCGGAGAGCAGCAATCAGCTTCTGATTGCCGGCCGCGTCGCCGATTTCTTCCGGAATGGTTGCGCCGTCGAAGTCCGATCCGAGACCGACGCAATCGATGCCGATGCGGTTCACCAGATAGTCGATGTGGCGGATCATATCGGCAAGCGGTGTGTCGCTGTCCGAGCGGCCGTCGGGACGCAGCATGGCGGTGGCATAGTTGATGCCGACGAGCCCGCGGCTTTCGCGGATCGCATCGAGCTGCCTATCCGTCAGGTTGCGCGCCACCGGCGTCAGTGCATGGGCGTTGGAATGGCTGGCGACCAGCGGCTGGTCCGTCGTTTTCGCCACGTCCCAGAAACCCTTCTCGGTGATATGGGCAAGGTCGATCAGGATGCCGAGGCGATTGCATTCCCTGACCAGCGCGAAGCCGGCCTCAGTGAGGCCGGGCGCCGTATCCGGCGACATGGGGAAAGCGAAGGGCACGCCATGGCCGAAGACGTTGTGCCGGCTCCAGACCGGGCCAAGCGATCGCAGTCCCGCTGCATAGAATACTTCGAGCGCCGAAAGGTCGGCGCTGATCGCCTCGCAGCCTTCCATATGCATGACAGCGGCGAACATCTCCTCCGCCATGGCGCCGCGGATGTCCTTGACCGTGCGGCAGAGACGCCAAGCGCCGGCCTGGTCGAGCCGCAGCGCGATCGCCGCCATTTCAGTGGCGATCGCAAGGGACGGAAGCGGATCAAGCGGGTCGGCCATCGGCGTAACATAACGGCCGTCGGCATCCGGATCGGCGAAGACGAGATCGCCCGAGGGAATATAGATGGCGCAGAGACCACCGGACAGACCGCCCGCTTTCGCCCGGCGCGCATCGATATGGCCGACCGTTGTGCCGTCCGAAAATTCCGCGATAGGGTCGCTGCCGTCTTTTGAATGTGTCCAGAGTCGAAGGAGAACGTCGTTGTGACCGTCAAATACGAATTGCATCTGTCTTCCTGCACTGCCCCAGGCGGGCGAATGAAGTGGCAGAATAGAAAAGCTGACGGAATTCGCCATCTCTTTTTTTGAAAATCGACCATCGGCGCGAAAACGTAAACGGGGGCCGAAGCCCCCGTAAAATCATGAATGATGCCGGCAGAGATCAGTGCTTGCGGCGCTTCTTCTGTCTGTAGACGTCGATCACAACGGCCGCGACGATGATGAAGCCTTTGACGATCTCCTGGTAATAGGCATCGATTCTGAGGAAGGTGAAGCCCGATGTCATGACGCCGAGGATGATGGTGCCGATGACGGTGCCGGTGATGCGGCCGACGCCGCCGGTCAGCGAGGTGCCGCCGATGACGGTCGCGGCAATCGCATCGAGCTCATATCCGACGCCCATGCTGGCCTGCGCGGTTTCGGCGCGTGCCGCGGTGACGATGCCGGCAAGGCCGGCGAGCAATCCGGCGATCACATAGACCTTGACGAGATGCGCCTCGATGTTGATGCCCGAAACGCGTGCCGCCTGCGGGTTGGCGCCGATGGCATAGGTAAACTTGCCGTAGCGTGTGTAGCGTAGCGCAATATGGAAGATCAGCGCGACGACGAGGAAGACGACGACCGGCCAGGCCTTGGTGCCGATGAAGTGAAACTGCTCGGTGATGCCGGAAACCGGCTGTCCCTTGGTATACCACTTCGCCACGCCGCGGGCCGACACGAACATGCCGAGCGTTGCGATGAAGGGCGGGATTTTCGTATAGGCGATGAGTGCGCCATTCGCCAGACCCGCAGCCGCGCCGATCAGCAGGCCGACCATGATCGGCACCACAGCCGGCAGATCGGTCAGCGAGGGGAAGACTGCCCGTCCCCAGGTGGAGGACTGGGCGAAGCTTGTCGCGATCATCGCCGTCATGCCGACGACGGAGCCGGATGAAAGATCGATGCCGCCTGTGATGATGACCTGCGTGACGCCGACGGCGATGATGCCGATGACCGAGACCTGCAGGATCATGATCGTCAGACGCTGCGAATTCATCAGAAAGCTTTGGCCGATGAACATCCAGCCGAGCGCTTCATAGATGAGTGCTATGCCGACGAGCACGAGGAAAATGCTGAGCTCGGTCGGTAAGCGCCGCCGCCGTTGCCGGGTTGCGAGCGGAGCCGCGCCCTCTGCTGCCTTGGTACTCATGTCAAACCTCCCTTGGGCGATTGCAGACGGCGCATCACTGCGCAGCCAGCTCCATCACCTTGATCTGCGTTGCTTCATCGCGATTGAGGAAACCGGTCACGCGTCCTTCATGCATGACCATGATGCGGTCGCTCATCCCGAGAACCTCGGGCATCTCGGACGAGATCATGATGACTGCCACGCCGTTTCGCGCCATTTCGGTGACCAGCCGGTGAATTTCCGCCTTGGCGCCGACATCGATGCCGCGCGTCGGCTCGTCGAGAATGAGGATTCGCGGATTGGTGAGCAGCCAGCGGCCGATCAGCACCTTCTGCTGATTGCCGCCCGAAAGATTCTCCACGCGCTCGTAAAGATTGGGCGTCTTCACCCGCAGCTTTTTCGCCATGTCTTCGCAGGTCGCCTCGATTGCGCCCTGCTGCACGAAGCCGCCCTTGACATATCTGTCCTGCAGAACGGCGATCTGCATGTTCTCGAGAATATCGAGGATCAGCAGACAGCCAGTGTCCTTCCGGTCCTCGGTCAGGAACGCCATCCGGTTGCGGATGGCCTCGGTCGGCGAAGAAATCGTCACCGGCTTGCCGTAGAGCTCGATCGAGCCGGAGCTTGCCGGCGTCACGCCGAACAGCGTTTCGGCGACATTCGACCGCCCGGAGCCGACGAGGCCCGCCACCCCGAGAATCTCGCCGGCCCTAACCTCGAAGGAGACATTGCGGAAGACGCCGTTGAGGCAGAGATCCTTGACGGAGAGCACGACCTCGCCGATCGGCACCTCTTCCTTGGGGAACATCTGGGTGATCTCGCGCCCGACCATCATGCGGATGATGTCGTCGCAGGTGACGTCGGTCGAGGCATGGGTGCCGATATAGCGGCCGTCGCGGAAGACGGAAAACTCGTCGGCGATCTCGAAAAGCTCGTTCATCTTGTGGGTGATGTAGACGATGCCGATGCCTTGCGCCCTGAGGTCGCGGATAATGCGGAAAAGATGCTCGACCTCGCGCTCCGTCAGCGCCGAAGTCGGCTCGTCCATGATCAGCACGTCGGAATTATAGGAAACCGCCTTGGCGATCTCGACCATCTGGCGGTTTGCGACGGAGAGATACCGGACCTCGATATCGGGATCGATTGATATGTTGAGCCGGTCAAACAGCTCTTCGGTCATGCGATGCATCACGCCGTGATCGACGAAGCCGAAGCGGTTCTTCGGTTCGCGGCGGATCCAGATATTTTCCGCGACCGTCATGAACGGCATCAGGTTCAGTTCCTGATGGATCATGGCAATGCCGTTCTCCAACGCGTCGAGCGGAGATTTCAGCTGGATTTCGATCCCTTTCAGGCGGATATCGCCTTTATCGGGCGTGTAGATGCCGGCCAGGATCTTCATCAATGTCGATTTGCCGGCGCCGTTTTCGCCCATCAGCGCATGCACGGAGGCGCGCTTCAGCCGGAACTGCACGTCGTCGAGTGCGACGACGCCTGGAAATTCCTTGCGAACACCCTCGGCGCTCAACAGATATTCCGCATTCGGAACTGCGCCGCTTGCGCGCACGGCGGCCATGGTTGTCGGGCTGACGGCCATATCATCTCCTCCGGATACGGGCAGGCGAAAGGATGCGGACAAAAGCCCGCATCCCGTTTGGCGTTCGCCTCAGTTCTTGGTGACGAAGTCCTTGACATTTTCAGGGGTGACGAGCTGGAAGGGAATATAGACCTTCTTCTCGACCTTTTCGCCCTTGGCGATCTTAAGCGCCGTATCGAGCGAGCCCTTACCCTGGCCGGCGGCATCCTGGAACACGGTCACGTCGAGATCACCTGCCTGCATGGCGGCAAGCGCGTCCTGCGTGGCGTCGACACCACCGACGACGACCTTGGTCATATCCTTGCCGGCCGCCTTCAGCGCCTGGATGGCGCCGATCGCCATTTCGTCGTTGTTGGAAATCACGGCGTCGAATTCGATGCCGCTGGAGAGCCAGTTGGTCATCAGGTCGGCGCCCTGGGTGCGGTCCCAGTTGGCCGTCTGCTCTTCGACGATCTCGATACCCTTGCATTCATCGGTCTTGATGACGTCATGGACGTCCTGGGTGCGCATGCGCGCAGCCTGGTTGGAAAGTTCGCCCATGATGACGACGGCCTTGCCCTTGCCACCGAGAATGCGGCAGATTTCCTTGGTTTCCAGCGTGCCGGATTCCTGCTCGTTGGATGCGACGAAGGCCTGCTTGTCCGGCAGCGTGTCGACATTGACCGGCTGACGGTTGACATAGACCAGCGGAATGCCGGCATCGGCGGCGAGCTTCGACATTGCCGTCGTCGCATCGGTATCAACAGGGTTGACGATGATTGCGTCGACCTTGGAGGCGATGAAATTCTGGATCTGGCTCTGCTGCTTGGAAACGTCGTTCTGTGCGTCTTCGACCTGCAGCGTCACACCGCTCAGCGTCTTGGCGTAATCGGTCATGCCGTTGCGCAGAACGGTCAGAAAGTTGTCGTCGAACTTCGCCATCGAGACGCCGACGGTTTCTGCGTGAGCGGCCGCCGACATGACGAGCGCCATCGCAGTGCCCAGGATAAACTTTTTCATTTTACTTCCTCCACAAACGGTGCCCGGCTGCACCCTCCTCACGCCGGAGCCCCAGGCATTGGCCCTGAAGCCGCAATTCGCTCGTGCCGCCTCTCCCGCGGCGTCCCGTAAAACGGAACAAACAAACCGTAAAATTTGCTCTTCGGAATATTCATTCCATTTTCTGCGAACGGCGTCAAGCCTCTTTAGCGGCGACGAGATGGACCGGGCGCGCGATGCCACGGGGCCTTATGCCGGCACCTGCATTCGCTGCATTGCGGAAGCCCAAGGGAGCCTCCATCTATGAGGGGTCGAAGGCAGGTGTACCGTCGCAGGCGCCTTCGATCTCTCGCTGCGGCCTGATTATTTGAAGATTTTGGAGACAGGACAGATGTCCATTTCGATCTATCGCCTCACCGTTCCGATGTTCCAGCGGGGCCTCGCCAGCCTGAAAACCTACCTCGACAAGGCCGAAACCTATGCGAGAGAAAAGAATGTCGATCCCGCCATATTGGTCGCTGCACGCCTTGCGCCGGACATGCTGCCGCTTTCCGGCCAGTATCAGCGCGCCAGCGACAGCGCCAAATTCACCCTGGCTCGACTGACCGGCACCGACGCCCCGAAATTCGAAGACAATGAAAAGACGTTCGACGAGTTGCGCGAGCGCCTGGCAAAGACCGAAGCCTATCTCGCCACATTTTCGGCGCAGGCGCTGGAAGGCGTGGAAGACCGCCAGATCACCCTGCCCGGCAGCAGCGGCATCGTGCTTCGGGGGGACGAATATGTCACCACCTTCGCGCTGCCGAACTTCTATTTCCACGTGGCGACCGCCCACGCCATCCTTCGCAATCAGGGTGCGCCGATCGGCAAGCGTGATTATCTCGGGTAAAAGAGATCAGGGCCGGCGCGTCACCGGCCCTTTTTCCGTCAACTCCGTATAGGCAAGCGTCTGATCCAGATGCTGCGCCCTCAGCGACAGCAGTTTTTCGGCATATTCAAGCCGGATGGCCGCATAGGCCGGATCCTCCGCGACATTGTTGAGCTCCATCGGATCGTCGCGAAGATTGAAGAGCAGCGGCGGCAGTGCGGCAAAATGCACATATTTGAACCGCGCATCGCGGATCACCGCGAGATTGCATTGGTTGGACCGCGACCGGAAATGCCGTTCCGCCTCGCCAGCGGCGATATCACGGAAATCAAATTCCCAGAACGCCGCATCCCGCCATCCCGGCTCGCTCCCGCCATTGACGAACGGCATGAGCGACCGGCCGTCGAGCCCGTTTTTTGCCTCGATGCCTAGCTTTTCGCACAATGTCGGAAAAATATCCGCGGCGCTGGTGAAATCGTCGACGCACCCGCCTGCGGCACTGCTTGCGGGATCGCGGATGACAAGCGGAACATGATAGCTGCCGTCGAAGAAACCGCCCTTGCCGAGCGTCCAGTGATCGCCCGCCATCTCGGCGTGATCAGAAGTGAAGACGATAAGCGTTTTCTCCCAGGCCCCCGCACTCTTCAGCGCCTGCCAGATGCGGCCGAGTTGCGCGTCGACCTCAGCTATCATGCCGTAATAGATCGCCCGGATCGCAGCGAAATCTCCGCCATTCCAGCCGCTGAGCGGCCCGGTGGCGCCGTGAATGAAATTGCCCTTGCCGGTGCGCGGCATGGCATAGGCGAGATAAGGATGACTCGCCTCTTCCGCTTGAGCGTTTGTCGCGCGCGCAAAAGCCGGTCCGTCACCCGGCCCGAACATGCGGTTGAATGGCTCCGGCACGGAAAACGGCGGATGCGGACGCAAAAAAGAGACATGCGCAAACCACGGCCCGTCCTGCTCGCTCATCCAGCGGATGAATTCGCCAGCCAGGAAAGCGGTCTGGGTCTCGTCGCGGGAATAGGCCGGCGCCGCATTGGAAATTTCGCCGGCTTGCGCACCGACGGGAATATGGATGTTGCGGCTGACTGCATGCGTGTGGCCACGCGACCTCAGCCAGGAAAGCCATTGTTTTTCATGCTCGGGCAGAAGCTGGCGTGCGGTAAAACCGGGCAACACGCCTTCATAGGTCGTCAAATGCGGGTCGGCCGCATCCATACCGCGCGGATCGGGCGCCGTGTCGGTATAGCCGAACAGCGTCGAATCGTATCCCGCCCGCCGGGCGGCCAGCGCCAGATTGTCGAAGCGGGCATCCAGCGGCGAACCATTGCGACAGACACGATGGTTCATCTGGTAAAGGCCGGTATAGAGCGTCGCTCGCGCCGGCGAGCAGGGGGCAGCCCCGGCATAATGCCGCCGGAACAGCGTGCCTTCGCGCGCCAGCGCATCGATATTTGGCGTTTTCACACACGCATGACCGGCGGCCGACAGGCAATCGCCGCGCCATTGGTCCGCCGTTAGCAGCAAAATGTTCGGCCTAGCGCCCTTTTCAATGCTGGTTGGATCTTGCATGCCAGTTCCAGGCGGAGCGGATGATCGCGGAGAGATCATATTGCGGCACCCAGCCGAGCACGTCGCGCGCCTTGTCGTTATTGGCGACCAGCGTATGCGAATCGCCCTCGCGGCGGCCGATATATTCGACCGGGAACGGCCGGTTCGACACGTCCTCGATCGCGCCGAGCAATTCCTTGACGGTCGTGCCGGTACCGGTGCCGAGGTTGAGCGCGACGGACTCTCCGCCCTTCAGGAGATATTCGACGGCGCGCACATGCGCATCGGCAAGATCCAGCACGTGGATATAATCGCGCACGCAGGTGCCGTCGCGCGTCTCGTAATCGCTGCCGAACACCTTGAAGCCCTGGCGGCGTCCGAGCGCGGCATCGATCGCCAGCGGGATCGCGTGCGTCTCAGGCTGGTGCCATTCGCCGATCCGGCCTTCGAAATCGGCGCCGGCGGCGTTGAAATAACGCAACACCACCGAGCGCAGGCTCTTATACTGGTCGTAATCGGCAAGCGCCTGTTCGACGATATATTTCGTCCGCCCATAGGGGTTGATCGGCACCTGTCGGTGCGTCTCGTCGAGCGGCACGCTCTGCGGCAGGCCGTAGGTGGCGCAGGTGGAGGAGAAGACAAAGGCGTTGATGCCGGCAGCCTGTGCCGCCGAAAGCAGCGTCAAGGTGCCGATCACATTATTCTCATAGAAGGAAACCGGATCCTTGACCGATTCGCCGACCTCGATCAGCGCCGCGAAATGCAGGATTGCCGCCGGCTTGTGCGTGGCGAGCACCTCGTCCAGCCGGGCGCGATCGCGAATATCGCCTTCCTCGGCCGGCCCCCATTTGACGAACTCGCGATGGCCGTTGGAAAAATTATCGAAGACGACAGGCTTGTAGCCCTTGTTCGCCAGGTCAAGGCACGTATGCGAGCCGATATAACCGGCGCCGCCGACCACAAGAACCGTTTCACCTGCCATACACCACCCTTGTTGTTCCTGAGAGACGGGAGAAACCTAGACGAGATGCGCGGCAATAAAAAGAAGGAAATGCGGCGGACGTGAATGGACGCCGGTCCAACTCCGAACCGCCAGGCGCCCCGTAACGATTTGTGCCGGATCGGCAATTCGTGAAATATTCGCGTGATTTGCATAACGGCCCATTTTAAGGGCTTTCACACCACGTGATGCAACGGTCCGCACAATCAGCCAGGGAGCGCGTGAATGAGGAAGGCATTGGTCGTTTGGGGCGGCTGGCAGGGTCATGAGCCGGAGCAATGCGCCCATATCGTCGCCGATCTCTTGCGCGAGGACGGCTTTGCGGTCGAGGTGACCGGCGATCTCGGCATATTCGGATCTCCGACGCTCGCGAAAGCCGATCTGCTGGTGCCGATCATCACCGGCGAAACGCTGGAAAAGCCGCATGCCGCGGCCCTGGTCGAAGCAGTGCGCGGCGGACTCGGGCTTGCCGGCCATCACGGCGCGCTTGCCACCTCCTTCAAGGAAAGCGCGCCTTTCCGCTATGTCTCCGGCGTCACCTGGGTCGCCCATCCCGGCAACATTATCGACTTCCGCGTCCTGGTCAGCCGCCAGGACGATCCGATCATGGAGGGCATTCCCGATTTCGACTACCATTCGGAGCAGTATTACCTGCATTACGATCCCACCGTCGAAATCCTGGCGACCACGAC
The DNA here is from genome assembly GCF_029194105.1 of Rhizobium mulingense. Lineage (NCBI taxonomy): Bacteria > Pseudomonadati > Pseudomonadota > Alphaproteobacteria > Hyphomicrobiales > Rhizobiaceae > Rhizobium > Rhizobium mulingense. Next base: position 261,689 of record NZ_JARFVE010000005.1, read on the forward strand.
CTTCACCGGCGCATACGATCCGGCGGCCCGCAATGTCGTGATGCCTGTTGTCTTCAAGCGCCATTTCGGCGCCGGCCGCATCTTCTATTCTGCTCTCGGCCATGTCGCGGCCGAATTCGACCATCCCTACATGCCGCTGATCCTGCGGCGCGGCCTCGGATGGGCCGCCCGCCGGTAGATTTGGAAGAGGCCACAAGGACGGCCGCTTGCCGGTCGCCCGCTTGCGCCATAACTTGCCGGCATGCCGGATCGCTTCTCTTTCGTCCTTGCCACCGCCGATCTCCCGACCGATATCGAATCGATCTTCGACGATTGTGTGGGCGGGCGGAATTGCCGCTGCGCCTACTGGTATCTTCCAAATGCCGATTACAAGGCGGGAAGGGGTGAGGGAAATCGCAGCTGGTTTCGGGATCTTGTCACCCAGCCGCGTCCGCCGGGCATTCTCGGCTATCACGACGACGAGCCGGCCGGATGGTGCGGTGTGGCGCCGCGCGCGGTGTTCGACCGGCTGCGCCGGTCAAAACCCTTCGCTCCGGTTGATGACAGGCCGGTCTGGTCGATCAATTGCTTCATCGTCCGCAAACCGTTCCGGCGGCAGGGCCTGTCTCGTTTGCTTTTGAAACAGGCCGTCGAATTTGCCCGGGCAAACGGGGCTGAATGTCTCGAGACCTATCCCGTCGACCAGATCCGCGCGTCGGGGCAAGCGACCTTTACCCCGGAACGCTTTCGATATTTCTGGATGCCGGTTTCGTCGAAGTCGCAAGACGACTGCCGACGAGGCCGGTCATGCGCCTGGATTGCCGCTGACTATTTCGGCGCACGGGAATTGGCAATCGCCTAACGCGCCGCTTTCAGCTGCAGGCCGTTCTCGGCAGCGGGCACAACTCGCATCAGCCGCCCGGCTGCCTTCAGCTTCTCGATGAGATCGTTTCCGTCCGGCGAAGCCTTCGTCAGCTCCAGCTGCTCGAATTCCTTGAGCGCCTGCGCCCAATGGCTTTCCCCGCGCCCATCCGGCCGGCCTTCCGATTCCCACAGCGAATAAGCGCGCTGGCTGACCCAAGCGTCCTTAGTGTGACTCATAACCAACCCCAGCCGAAAATTTGGAAGCAAATATCGATAGGCAACAAGGTGCCAAAGCGGGCTTTAGGAGTCGTTACGAGGCAGCGTTATTTTTTGGCTAACGGCCATTATTCGGCGAGACTAACCGCCGATAAAGTCATACGAATTCCCGATACGATATACTTGCGCCTCGCCTCGGCACCGTGGACTGATTTGAATACCGGGTTAGGGTCGGCGCGAAACAACAGCGGTGACCCATGGCAGCAAAGACGACTCTCAACGCCAAGAACTTGGAAGCTCTCGGTGCACAACGTCTCGCCGAACTGCTGATCGAAATCAGTACCGGCAGCGCCGCCCATAAACGGCGGCTTCGCATGGAGCTGGCCGGTAGTCAGGGCAGCACCGAGGTCGCGCGTGAGATCCGCAAGCGCCTCGGCAGCATTGCACGAGCGCAGAGCGTCATTGAATGGCATAAGGTAAAAACCGTCAACGCGGACCTCGAAGCGCAACGATCCGCGATCGTCACCATCGTGGCCGCCGACGATCCGAAGGAAGCGTTCGATCTCATCTGGCAATTCCTTGCCGTTGCCGATTCGATATTCCACCGATCCAACAGCAGCGACACAGCCTTCATCGAGATGTTTCATCAGGCATGCGGCGATGCCGGCGTCATCGCCAGCTCCGCGGGGATCGGTATCGATGTCCTTGCCGACAAGGTCTTCACTGCGTTGCAGGATAATGACTACGGCCAATATGACCCGCTGATCGCCGAGATGGTTCCGGCGCTGGGCAAGGAAGGCCTGGAACGTTTGAAAGGCCTCCTGGTGCAATGGTCGAACGAAGCGGAGGAGAAGCCCGCCGATGCCGACCGGGAAATTCTCGGCTGGGCGGCAGCGGTCCGATCTACCAGGACGAGATCTATGCCAAAGATCGGCGACTGACGGCGCGCATAGCTTTGCAGGAAATTGCCGATGCCCAGGATGATGTCGATGCCTTCATCGCCCAGCAGCCGGAAGAGACCTTAAGGGCGCCGATGGTCGCGATCGCGATTTCCGACCGCTTGCTGTTGGCCGGACGCGCCGAGGAAGCATTGAGGATTTTGGACGGCGTCGATCACCGGTTCGAAATGCCTTTTGAATGGCAGGAAGCCCGCGCCGAAACGCTCGGACGGGGGGAGGAAGCGCAGGCGTATCGATGGCAATGCTTCGAGCAGTCGCTGAACGGGGGGGCACCTTCGCGCTTTGCTGCGAAAGCTCGCCGATTTCGACGACATCGAGGCCGAGGAGAAAGCATTCGCCTTCGCACACGGCTTTCCCGATGTTCATCGAGCCTGGCCTTTTTCCTCGCCTGGCCCGCACCTACCGACGCAGCCAAACTCGTCTCCAGGCGCCAGGCGGAACTGGACGGCGACCTTTATGAACTGATGACGCCGGCCGCCGAAATGCTGCAGGAGAAGCACCCGCTCGCGGCAACGATGCTGCTGCGGTCGATGATCGGCTTCGCTCTCGATTACGGCCGGTCCAGCCGTTACAGGCATGCCGCGCGCCACCTGGCGGAATGCGCCTCGCTCGCGCCTCATATCGACGATTTCGGCAGCGCCCTGCCTCACGATGCCTATATCGCCGAGCTCAAGCGCCAACATGGAACGAAGCATGGCTTCTGGAGCGTGATACGTAAGGCCGGATATGGCGATTTACGAACGGAAAGGACATCGCCATGAGGTGACTGACGCCACCTGTGCCGAGAGCAGGCAGCGACGAGCGTTTGGCATAAGACCCATTCGGAACGACGTTGTCCATGTCTCATGGACAGCCTGCTATCATGTCATTCGGAATGAACCTGGGAAAACTGGAGCGGGCGAAGGGATTCGAACCCTCGACCCCAACCTTGGCAAGGTTGTGCTCTACCCCTGAGCTACACCCGCTCAATCCGCATCGGTCCGGGGTAGTCGTTGGACCGTGGGCGCCGCCTCGTGGCGACGGGCGCTATATGGCCTAACGGATTTTCAAATGCAACAGGGAAATGACGGAGAGAGGAAGAAAAATTCGTGCGGTCGCATGAGGCCGGCGGAAAGGCCGCAAATGTGGGGGAGGGCGTCGGTGACGAAGATTGCCAAATGATGTGGACGGACTTAATCAGGACGCCTCGTTTTTCATCGCCACCAACGGATTGCCTGATGCCCGAAAACATGCCCAAGACGAAAGACGATCTGTTTGCCTTCCTCGACGGGCTCGGCATTGCCCATAAGACGGTCGATCACGCGCCTGTTTTCACCGTGGCCGAATCGGTTGCGCTGCGCGACGAGATCCCCGGCGGCCACACCAAGAATCTCTTCATCAAGGACAAGAAGGACAGGTATTTTCTCCTGACCGTGGAGGAGAATGCCGAGGTCGACCTCAAGCAGGTGCACACCATCATCGGCGGCTCCGGCCGGGTCTCCTTCGGCAGGGCCGAGAAGCTCATGGAGTATCTCGGCGTCATTCCCGGCGCGGTCACCGCCTTCGGCGCGATCAACGATACGGCAGGAAATGTCACTTTCGTGCTCGACGCCGATCTGATGGCTGAAGAGGTCGTCAACTGCCATCCGCTCGCCAACGATGCGACCACATCGATTGCAAGCGGCGACCTTGTCCGTTTCATGGAGGCGACCGGACATAAGCCGCTTGTCTTGAAAGTGACGTCCTGACATACGATTTTAGCGCTACAATGATGCCGGCATCGGCGCGGCGGGAGATACCTATGAGCGGCAGCAACAACCCCTATAACGGTTCCTTCGGAAATCAGATGTCGGCAACGACAAGCTTCGGCGCTCAGCCTGCACCGGCGGCGGCCGGCAGCTATGTCACCGACACGACGACGGCGAATTTCGGTAAGGACGTCATCGAGGAATCGCGCAAACAGCCGGTGCTGGTCGATTTCTGGGCGCCCTGGTGCGGGCCGTGCAAGCAGCTGACACCGGTCCTGGAGAAGGTTGTCAACGAGGCCAAGGGCCGCGTTCGGCTGGTCAAGATGAACATTGACGACCATCCCTCGATTGCCGGCCAGCTCGGCATCCAATCTATCCCCGCCGTCATCGCCTTCGTCAACGGTCGCCCGGCCGACGGTTTCATGGGCGCGGTGCCGGAAAGCCAGATCACCCAGTTCATCGACCGGATCGCCGGACCGGCCGGCGCCGATGAGGCCGCCGAAATCGAAGCCGTTCTGGCGGAGGCGGCGGAACTGCTTGCCGCCGGCAACCTCAACGAGGCCGCGCAGCTTTACGGCGCCGTCATGCAGGCCGATCCCGAGAATGCCAAGGCGCTTGCCGGAATGGCCGAATGCATGATCGCCGCAAACCAGCACCAGCGGGCGCGCGAAACACTGTCCAATCTGCCGGAGGAACTCGCTAGAGATGCCGGCATCCAGGCGGTCTTGAAGAAGCTCGACCAGATCGAGGAGGCGCGCAAGCTCGGCGATCCCGTAGCGCTCGAGCGTGACCTTGCTGCCAATCCCGACGATCACGAAACGCGGCTGAAGCTCGCCAAGATCCTCAATGTCGAAGGCCGGCGCGACGAGGCGGCCGAACATCTCCTTCAGATCATGCGCAAGGACCGCGGCTTCGACGATGACGGCGCGCGCCGCCAGCTGCTGCAGTTCTTCGAGGTCTGGGGTTTCAAGGATCCGGCGACGGTTGCCGCCCGCCGCAAGCTTTCGGCGATGCTGTTCTCCTAAGATTAGAATATCGGCCCTTGCGTTTTCGGGCGGGGGCACCACATTCTCGTCAGAACGGGCATGCCCGTTTACAAGAATGCGGGACGGTTTCATGCAAGTCGGTAATGCCAGATACCTGAAGCCGGGCGATCTGCCCGATGCCATCGCCGTCTTCCCGCTGCCCGGGGCCCTCCTCCTGCCGGCCGGACAGCTTCCTCTCAACATCTTCGAGCCGCGCTATCTGGCGATGCTGGATGCAGCGCTTGCCGGAAACCGGCTGATCGGCATGGTGCAGCCGGCGCTCGGCGAACATGAGGAAAAGGGGCACGAGCCCAGTCTTGCCACCGTCGGTTGCCTCGGGCGAATCACCTCCTTCGCCGAGACCGGCGACGGGCGCTATATTGTGTCGCTGACCGGCGTCTGCCGCTTCCGGCTCCTGGGGGAGAAGGTGACCAGCGATCCCTTCCGCACCTTCCGGATCGCGCCCTTCATCGCCGACCTCTCGGCGGAGAACGAGGAGGAGGCGGTCGATCGCACAGCCCTGCTCACTGCTTTCAAAGCCTACCTCGATGCCAACAAGCTGGAAGCCGACTGGGAAAGCGTCGAGCGGGCGAGCAATCTGACGCTGGTCAATTCGCTCGCCATGATGTCGCCCTTCGGGCCGGCGGAAAAACAGGCTCTGCTGGAGGCGCCCGACCTGAAGACGCGGGCCGAGACGCTGATCGCCATTACCGAAATCGTGCTGGCGAGGGTCTTCGGTGACTCCGACACGGTTCTGCAGTAAACTTCGGCCATGGACGAAAAACTGAGCCGCGTCGATCCGAAACTGTTGGAGCTCCTGGTCTGCCCGCTTTCCAAGGGCCGGCTTTCCTATGACCGCGAGCACAATGAGCTCGTTTCGGAAAAGGCGCGCCTTGCCTATCCGATCCGCGACGGCATCCCGATCATGCTGGTGTCCGAGGCGCGGCGCCTCGACGAGTAGCGCTTTTCATCATTGTCTCTAATGCATGTCGCCCGGAAGCGTGCAACGGTTCCGGGATAACGACATGCATCAAAACGAGGGGCTAAAGCGCGTCGCATGAATCATATTTGACGCGACGCGCTTTAGATCGTCTGGCCGGTCAGCAGGCGGGGGTTGTCCTTCGCCGTCGTTCCGGCCGCCTGGCCGATGAAGAAGGATTTGAGGCGCGGCAGCCGGTCGACAATGCCGAGACCGACATCGCGGGCGACGCGGATCGGCATTGCGTCGTTGGAGAAGAGCCGGTTGAGCACGTCAGTCGTCACGCCCATGCGGAAGGTGTCGAAGCGCCGCCAGGTCTGGTAGCGCTCGAGAATGTTGATCGAACCGATATCGAGGCCGAGACGATCGGCTTCCACGACCGTTTCTGCCAGCGCCGCCACATCCTTGAAGCCGAGGTTCAAGCCTTGTCCTGAAATCGGATGGATGCCGTGGGCGGCGTCGCCGGCAAGCGCGAAACGCGGGGCGACGAAGGCACGGGCAAGCGTCAGGCCGAGTGGAAAGGCGCGCTTGTCGCCGATCACCTTCAGCGCCCCGAGCTTGTGGCCGAAACGGCGTTCCAGCTCTTCTTCGAAGACCAGCTCGTCGGCGGCGACCAGCCGGTCGGCATCATGCGTGCGCTCGGTCCAGACCAGGGAAGAACGGTTATTCTTGAGCGGCAGGATGGCGAAGGGGCCGGCCGGGAGGAAATGCTCCTCGGCGCAGCCGTCATGCGGCCGCTCGTGCTCGACCGTCGCGACAATGCCGGACTGGCCGTAGTCCCAGGTGACGGTCCTGATGCCGGCGAGATCACGCAGCTTCGAGCGCAGACCGTCGCAGGCCACCACCAGCCGCGATTCCAGTATGCTGCCGTCCGAAAGCATGACGGTGGCATGGCTGTCCTCAGTTTTGAGCTCCGTCGCGCCGAGTCCGTGGCGGATGTCGATGCCGAGCCGTTCGCAGGCGCCGCGCAGGGCCGCGACCATGGCGACGTTCGGAATCATGTGGGCGAAAGGCCGGCCTTCGGCCACTTCGCCATCGAAAGTGAGGAAAACTGGACGCACCGGGTCGGAGGTTCTCGAATCGGTGACGATCATCTTGGTGATCGGCTGAGCTTCCGGCTCGATCTCGTCCCAGATGCCGAAGATTTCGAGCATCTTCACCGCGGCGGCGATGACGGCGGAGGCGCGCGTGTCGTTCTTCCACGCATGCTCGGGTGCGGCCTCGACCACCGAGACTTTCAGATGCGGCGCTGCCTGCTTGACCGCAACGGCAGCGGAAAGGCCGACATAGCCCCCGCCCACAACCAGCATATCAAGCATCACGCCGCTCCCGTCCCTTGTGCCTCAGATGTGATCTATATAGATCATCGCCACTTCACTTCCTACCGCCGGGAGACATACAAAATGACGCGCGAAACATCAGGGCCTTCGGCGATGGAGAGGCTGCTTGCGACGCTCGACCTGGAGCCGATCGAGGTCGACATCTTCCGCGGCCGCAGTCCTCAGGCCGGCTGGCAGCGGGTCTTCGGCGGGCAGGTGATCGGCCAGGCGCTGATGGCGGCGCAGCGCACAATCGAGGCTGAGCGTTTCGTCCATTCGCTGCATGCCTATTTCATGCGGCCCGGCGATCCCGCAGTGCCGATCATCTATCAGGTGGAGCGCATCCGCAACGGATCGAGCTTCAATACCAGGCGTGTCGTCGCGATCCAGCACGGCAGGGCGATCTTCGCGCTGTCGGCCTCTTTCCAGCTGGAAGAGCCGGGCTTCGACCACCAGATCGCCATGCCCGAGGTGCAGATGCCGGAGGCGCTGCTCGGCGAGCAGCAGATCAAGGAACAATATCTCGCGCATGCGTCGGAGGCGATCCGGGCATACTGGCAGCGCGAGCGGCCGATCGAGATCCGCCCTGTCTCGCTGACCCATTATTTTTCCGACAGGAAGCTCGATCCCAGGCAGGACGTCTGGGTGCGGGCGACCGGGGCGGTTCCCGACGACCGGCGCTATCAGGCGGCAGTCCTTGCCTATCTCTCCGACATGACGCTGCTCGACACGTCGCTTTATGCGCATGGTACCTCGATCTTCGATCAGAGCCTGCAGGTGGCGAGCCTCGATCACTCCATGTGGTTCCATCGGCCCTGCAAGCTCGACGACTGGCTGCTCTATACGCAGGATAGCCCGTCGGCTTCCGGCGCCAGGGGGCTGACACGCGGGAGCCTGTTTACCCGGTCGGGACTGCTCATCGCCTCGGTCGCCCAGGAGGGTTTGATTCGTAAAAAGGCAAATGAATAAATAATGGGCATATTTCTAAATTTGGGCATAATTTGCGCGCTTATTGGTCAGTCATCTGCCTGTTTATTGGCATCATCTATTTTAATCTTTATTTTTCAATAACTTATATCTCGGCGCGAATCTGGCACGTCCTTTGAATGTATATCGCTGGTCGCTGTTCAGGAACGTCAGCGGCAAGGAGAGTCGGCTCCGCGCCGAGGATAACGAAGGATGGGAAACCAGATGAAAATTGTGATGGCTATTATCAAGCCGTTCAAGCTCGATGAGGTCCGCGAAGCGCTTACGGCGATCGGCATTCAGGGCCTGACCGTGACCGAAGTGAAGGGCTACGGTCGCCAGAAGGGGCATACCGAAATCTATCGCGGCACCGAATATGCGGTCAGCTTCCTGCCGAAGCTCAAGATCGAAATCGCCGTTGCATCGGAACTTGTCGAGAGGGCGGTCGAAGCCATCGCGGCGTCGGCCAAGACCGGCCAGATCGGTGACGGCAAGATCTTCGTCTATTCGATCGACCATGCCGTGCGCATCCGTACGGGCGAAACCGATTCAGAAGCGCTGTAAGAACGGCAGATCAAGGAGCTTTTTCCAATGTCAATTTCGAAGTTTTCCTCCACCTATGCGCGGGTCTGCGCAGCAACGGCCGCGCTTCTTGCGCCGGCGGTCGCTTTTGCGCAGGAGACTGCGCCGGCTGCTGCTGCCGCTGCTCCTGCCTTCACCATGGACAAGGGTGACAATACCTGGATGCTCGTCTCCTCGGCGCTCGTCCTGCTGATGACCATCCCGGGCCTCGCGCTTTTCTACGGCGGTCTCGTCCGCGCCAAGAACATGCTCTCCGTGCTGATGCAGGTCTTCATGATCACCGCCGTCGTGGCGCTGCTCTGGGTGACCTACGGCTATTCGCTCGCCTTCACCGACGGCGGCTCGCTGAACAGCTTCGTCGGCGGCTTCTCCAAGGCCTTCCTTGCCGGCGTCAACACCTCGTCGCTCGCCGAGACCTTCTCCAAGGGCGTCGCCATTCCGGAATATACCTTCATCGTCTTCCAGATGACCTTCGCCTGCATCACGCCAGGCCTGATCGTCGGCGCATTCGCCGAGCGCATCAAGTTCTCGGCCGTCATGCTCTTCGTCGTGCTCTGGGTCACCTTCATCTACTTCCCGATGGCGCACATGGTCTGGTTCTGGGGCGGTCCGAGCTCCTACACCTCGCCGGCCGGCCTGATCTTCTCCTACGGCGCAATCGACTTTGCCGGCGGCACGGTCGTCCACATCAATGCCGGTATCGCCGGCCTCGTTGGCGCCATCATGCTCGGCAAGCGCACCGGCTATAAGAAGGAAATCATGGCTCCGCATTCGATGACGCTGACCATGGTCGGCGCCTCGCTGCTCTGGGTCGGCTGGTTCGGCTTCAACGCCGGCTCCAACCTCGAAGCCAACGCCTATGCCTCGCTCGCCATGATCAACACCTTCGTCGCGACGGCTGCCGCCGCTGTGTCCTGGTGCATCGTCGAAAGCCTCGCCCGCGGCAAGGCCTCGATGCTCGGCGGTGCTTCCGGTGCCGTCGCCGGCCTCGTTGCCATCACGCCGGCGGCAGGTTTTGCCGGCCCGATGGGCTCGATCGTTCTCGGCCTGATCGTCTCGCCGGTCTGCTACTTCTTCGTCGACGTCGTGAAGAACAAGTTCAACTACGACGACAGCCTCGACGTCTTCGGCGTGCATTGCATCGGCGGCATCATCGGCGCTCTCGGCACCGGCATCCTCGTCAACCCGGCGCTGGGCGGTGCAGGCATCGTCGATTATTCGACGGCCGATTTCGCAGCCTCCTATGCCGGCACGGCGACCCAGGTACTCGCCCAGGCCAAGGGCGTGCTGACGACGCTGCTGTGGTCGGGCATCGGCTCGGCGATCCTCTACAAGATCGTCGACGTCGTCGTCGGACTGCGCGTCACGGTCGAGGCCGAGCGCGAAGGCCTCGACCTTTCGACCCACGGTGAAGCCGCCTACCACGCTTCCTGATCATAAGGTTTGCGGCGCCCGGCAGACGGGCGTCGCTTCACGGCCCGTCGCGGCCTACCCAGTATCGCATTTGGCCCCGAACCCTTTCCAGGTTCGGGCTTTTTTTGATCTCCCCCGTCCGGAATGCCGTCCAAGCACGCATGGTTAACATCGCTTTAACCCGCCTCTGGTTAGGTAGAGCGGAGGCATCTGGCATGGCGAAGCTTCGGTGATTCGCATGCCCTCAGGCATTGGACGGGTTAGACACATGGCAAGAAGCACGTCGCCGGCGATGGATGGCCGTCCGGATCGGTTCTCCTTCTCGGCATTCATGCTGCGGCAGATCCAGGCGCTCATCGGCTTTGCGATCTTTCTGTTGCTGGCGTTCTGCGTCGCGGCGCTGGCGACATGGAACGTCGAGGACCCCAGCTATTCCTACGCCACCGCCAACCTGCCGACGAATATCCTCGGCTATAGCGGCGCGGCTTTTGCCGATATCGTCATGCAGTTCTTCGGACTTGCCAGCGTCGTTTCGATGCTGCCAATCGTCGCCTGGGCGCTGACGATGATCTCGGGTCGCCCCTTCAGCCGCATTCCCGCCCGCATCGGCGCCTGGCTTGCCGGTTCGGTTTTGTCCTCCGCCGTCATCGGCTGTTTCCCGCCGCCGCTCACCTGGCCGATTCCAAACGGCATCGGCGGCGTCGTCGGCGACATGATTCTGCGTTTTCCCGCGCTCTTCGTCGGCGCCTATCCCACCGGCACCTTCGCCATGGTCGTCGGCTGCATCTTTGCCGTGCCGACCGCCTGGATGATGCTCTTTGCATCGGGCCTCGTCGGCCGCAGCGAAGCGGATGACGAAATCGAGGACGATTACGTCGAGACGCCAAGTAGGGCACGGGTCGTCGGCGACGAGGACGAGGAGGACGAGTCGCGCTGGGTCGCTTTCAGCGGCGCGGTGACACATGCCTGGTACATGAGCCAAGGGCGGCTGCGCCGGCTCTTCGGCATGGGACCGCGCAAGCGGCGCCAGGGCGATTTCGAATCGCCCTATGATTTCAACGATGATGAGTTCGGCACGCTGAACGAACCGGTCCGCGCCAAGGCGCCCGCCCTGCGCGGCGAGCGCATGGAACCGTCGATGGAGCCCTCAATGGGGGCAAGGGCGGCTTCGCCGCGGCGCGTCGTCGCCGCACCGTCGCTTTCCATCGACGACGAGGATGAGGACGACGATCCGCCCTTCGATACCGACATGCCGCTGCGTCCGGCCGATATCCTGCCCGACGATGATGACGACGACTGGATGATCCGCGCGCCAGCGAAAGCCGCAGGCAAGCCGGAGCCGCGTGTCGTGCCCGCGATCGCACGGCCCAAACCCGGCGCCCGTGTCGAGCGAGAGGCGCAGGGTTCATTCATTCGGCCCGAGGGTTTTCAGCTGCCCTCAATGCACCTGCTCGCCGAGCCGAGGAACGTGGTGCGCGATTCGACGCTGTCGGCCGACGCGCTGGAGCAGAATGCCCGTATGTTGGAGGGCGTGCTCGAAGATTTCGGCGTCAAGGGTGAGATCATCCATGTTCGCCCCGGCCCGGTCGTCACGCTTTACGAATTGGAGCCGGCGCCCGGCATCAAATCGTCGCGCGTCATCGGCCTCGCCGACGATATCGCCCGCTCGATGAGCGCCATTGCCGCCCGCGTTGCCGTCGTGCCGGGCCGCAACGCGATCGGCATCGAACTGCCGAACCAGACGCGCGAGACCGTCTATCTGCGCGAATTGATCGCCTCCCGGGATTTCGACGGCAGCAAGGCGAAGCTTGCCATGGCGCTCGGCAAGACGATCGGCGGCGAAGCCGTCATCGCCGACCTGGCCAAGATGCCGCACCTGCTCGTCGCCGGCACCACCGGCTCGGGCAAGTCGGTCGCCATCAACACGATGATCCTGTCGCTGCTCTACCGTATGACGCCGGAACAGTGCCGGCTGATCATGATCGATCCGAAAATGCTGGAACTCTCCGTCTATGACGGCATTCCGCACCTGCTTTCGCCCGTCGTCACCGATCCGAAAAAGGCGGTCGTCGCGCTGAAATGGACCGTGCGCGAGATGGAAGAGCGCTACAAGAAAATGTCGAAGATCGGTGTGCGCAATATCGACGGCTTCAATACCCGCGTCGAGCAGGCCTTGTCGAAAGGCGAAGCGATCTCGCGCACGGTGCAGACCGGCTTCGACCGCCATACCGGTGAAGCGATGTACGAGACCGAGGAGTTCGACCTCCGGCCGATGCCCTATATCGTCGTCATCATCGACGAAATGGCCGACCTGATGATGGTCGCCGGCAAGGACATCGAAGGCGCCGTCCAGCGCCTGGCGCAGATGGCGCGCGCGGCTGGCATCCATGTGATCATGGCGACGCAGCGCCCGTCGGTCGACGTCATCACCGGCACGATCAAGGCAAACTTCCCGACCCGCATTTCCTTCCAGGTCACTTCGAAGATCGACAGCCGCACCATTCTCGGCGAACAGGGCGCCGAGCAGCTGCTCGGCATGGGCGACATGCTCTACATGGCGGGCGGTGGGCGTATCCAGCGTGTGCACGGCCCGTTCGTCTCGGATGTCGAGGTCGAAGAGATCGTCTCCTACCTGAAGACGCAGGGCTCGCCGCAATATCTCGATGCGATCACCGCCGATGACGACGAGGACGGCGATTATGGCGGCAGTGGCGGCGGCCCGGCCGGCACGTCGAACCTTGCGGATTCGGAAGATCCCTATGATCAGGCCGTCGCCGTCGTGCTGCGTGACGGCAAGGCCTCGACCTCCTATGTGCAGCGCCGGCTCGGCATCGGCTATAACAGAGCCGCCTCACTGATCGAGCGGATGGAGAAGGAGGGCATCATCGGGCCGGCCAACCATGCCGGCAAACGCGAAATCCTCGTTCCCACAGAAGACGACATCCTCGACCGCTGACATAACAGCCATATATTTCAGATGGGGCTGCTTTTGCGGAAACCTGATCGCAGCAAAGCCGTTTCCTCTCGCGGGCCGATCGCAACGCCTTGAAGACGCCGCCTTTCGGCAGCATGCAGATCGCATAAAGGAGATTTAGATGCGTAACTCCGATTCCTTCCTCTCCGGCCTGACGATGACGCGGCGCGATCTTCTCGGCGCTTTCGCCGTCGCTGCGATGGCAAGCGCCATTCCCTTCGGTGCTCTCGCGCAGGCGGCGGCGCCTGCCTCCGGCACGGCGCAGGCGATTGCCGACCATTTCTCCGGCGTCACGACGATGCAGGGCGAATTCGTGCAGTTCGGCCCCCGCGGCGAGCAGACCGGCGGCAAATTTTTCATCCAGCGCCCCGGCAAGCTGCGTTTCAACTATGACGAGCCGTCACCGATGCGGGTGATCGCCGACGGCAAGAATGTCGCCATCGGCAATACCAAGCTCAAGACCTGGGATCTCTATCCGCTCTCCAAGACCCCGCTCAGTCTGCTGCTGGCGCAGCATATCGACCTGTCGGCCGGCATGGTGAAAGGCGTCAAGGAAGAGTCGGACCTGACGACGATCGCGCTCGGCAACAATACGGTGTTCGGAAACTCGACCATCACTATGATGTTCGACCCGAAAACCTATGACCTGCGTCAGTGGACGATCACCGACAATCAAGGCAAGGACACCTCGGTGATGATCTTCAACGTCAAGACAGGCGTGCAGTTCGACGACCGTGTCTTCCGGGTTCCCTATGAGAGCATTCCGGGCACGCCGCAATCGCGCGACTGAGCCTTTTCGGTTGATCTGCTGACGCTTTTGCACGCGGCCCGGTTCCCTCCGGTCCGCCTTTGTTCTAAAGCCCTTTCATGAAAGCGTGAAAGGGCTTGCCGCATGGGCTTTTCGATTACGACCTGGAATATCAATTCGGTACGGCTGCGCATGCCAATCGTCGAGCAGCTCGTCCTAAAGCACAGCCCCGATATTCTCTGCCTCCAGGAAACCAAGGTGCCGAACGAGCTCTTTCCCGCCGCGCCCTTGCGGGCCATGGGCTACGATCACATCATCATCCACGGTCAGAAGGGCTATCACGGCGTGGCGATCGCTTCGCGCATTCCGCTGACCGAAGATCACCGGCAGGATTATTGCGGCGTCGGCGACGCCCGCCACATATCGGCAATCTTCGAACGCGGCAATCGCCGCATCCGGCTGCATAATTTCTACGTCCCGGCCGGCGGCGACGAGCCGGACCGGACGATCAATCCGAAATTCGGCCATAAACTCGATTTCATCGAGGAGATGAAGCTGCTGAAGGCCAATGGCGAGGCCAATACCTCGGCCATCCTGGTGGGTGACCTCAACATCGCCCCGCTCGAACACGACGTCTGGTCGCACAAGCAGCTGCTGAAGATCGTCAGCCACACGCCCGTCGAAACCGACGGGCTGCTCGAGGTGATGAAGCGCGGCGCCTGGCTCGATCTCATGCGCCAGCATGTACCTGCGAGCGAGAAGCTCTATACTTGGTGGAGCTACCGCGCCAAGGACTGGGAAGCGGCCGACCGCGGCCGCCGGCTCGACCACATCTGGTCCTCATCGGATCTCGGGCCGCACCTGAAGCGGATCGAGATCCTGAAGGAAGCGCGCGGCTGGGACCGGCCCTCCGACCATGTGCCGGTGACGGCGCATTTCGACTTGTGATGCAGTGGATTCTTCAGGAGTTCGAGGACACTCACAAACTGGCCGAGGCACTCGACCGGCTCGGTATCCCCTACAGTTGGCACAAGGTTGTTCCGTTCATCGGCGAGCTCATTCCCGAGCCGGTTGTCGCCGATCCCAGCGCCGTGGTGATGTTCGGTTCCTATACGCTGTGGAGAAACGCCGCGGCGAACGGCTACCGGCCGGGCATGTTCAAGTTGCGTCCCTTTGTCGAGGAAAAGGTGTGGCATCCCTACCTTCTCAACGGCGCCGATGCGTTATTCCTGACGCTGCGAGAGGTTCCCGCGTGTCTGGCTGACGATGGGCGGGAATGGTTTTTGCGTCCGGTCGACGACGGCAAGGAAGAGCCCGGCAACGTGAAATCGGCCGGCGAGATCATCCGCATGGTCGAGAGGGTCCTCGCGCTCGACGAAGATGAAATCCCGGCGGGATCGCTACGGCATGACACGCTGCTGATGTTCACCAAGCCTGTCCGCATCCTGCGCGAATGGCGTCTCTGGGCCGTCAACGACAGGATCGTCACCTATTCGCTTTACAAAGAAGGATCGCGCGTCATCCATCGCCATGAGATCGATGACGACGCGCTCGAATTCGGGCGGAGGATGGTCGACCTCAATCCCGGCTACTCTCCGGCCTATGTCATTGACGTCTGCCGTACGGAAGGGGGCTTGAGGCTGCTCGAGACGAACTGTCTCAATGCTGCCGGCTTCTACGCCGCCGACCTCACAAAGCTCGCCGCAGCGATCGACGGCCTCGCCTACGACTGACGCGTCTCTGATCGCACCCACGTGGATCAGCTGAACCGATGGAACTGGCTTGCGGCCTTAGCCGCAAGTTCGGCGAGATTATCGCGGATGCGGTTTTCGATCAGACGAGCCGCGTCCGGATATTCCTCGATCAGCCGGTGGAAGAGTGCGCGGGTGATGCGGATGATGCTGGTGTCTTCGCGCGCGATCGCGGTGAACTTGCGCTCGACCAACGTCACCAGCGCCAGCTCGGAAATCAGCGTGCCGCGGCCGGCAACGGCATCAGCCCGCTGCATGCCGTCGCTGCTCGTCGTGCGGAGTTCCAGGCTGCCGCTCAAGACGACATAGGCGCTCTCGGCCGGCGCGCCCTGGCGAAACAGCATCTGGCCGGCGGCGATCATGCGCCGGTCGGCGCCGAAAGCGATCAGTCGCAGCTGGTCCTCGCTCATGTCCTTGAACAGCGGAAGCTGCGAGAGCAGATGAATGTCGTCCGTCAGCGCCATACGGGCTTTTCGCCTTAGAGCAACTCCAACAAAAACTGCGTAGCGGTTTGCGTGCGGAACTGCGTGAAAATAAAGAGATAGAGCATTTCCGTGATTCGGAGAAACCGAGATGCTCTAGGGTATGATCTTGTAGCCGCCGTTTTCCGTCACCAGGATTTCGGCATTGGAGGGATCGCGCTCGATCTTCTGGCGCAACCGGTAGACATGGGTTTCCAGCGTATGCGTGGTCACGCCGGAATTATAGCCCCAGACCTCTTCGAGAAGCACGTCACGGGTGACGACTTTCTGTTCGGCGCGGTAGAGGTAGCGGATGATTGCCGCTTCCTTTTCCGTCAGGCGGATCTTCTGGCCGTTATCGGTGGTGAGAAGCTTCTGGCTCGGCTTGAAGAGGTAGGGGCCGACGGTGAATGTCGCGTCCTCGCTCTGCTCGTGCTGGCGCAGCTGCACGCGGATGCGCGCGAGCAGCACGGCGAAGCGAAAGGGCTTGGTGACGTAATCGTTGGCGCCGGCTTCGAGGCCGAGGATCGTATCGGAATCGGTATCATGGCCGGTCAGCATGATGATCGGCGCCTTGAAGCCGCCCTTGCGCAGGAGCTTCACCGCTTCGCGGCCGTCCATATCGGGCAGGCCGACGTCCATGATCAAGAGGTCGACCGGCGTCGAACGGGCGGTCGCAACGCCCTTGCCGGCGTTGGCTTCCTGCAGAACCGTGAATTCCTCGTAAAGCGACAATTGCTCTGTCAGCGTCTGCCGAAGGTCCTCGTCGTCATCCACCAGAAGAATGGTGCGTGCGGTCATGCCGTTGCGTCCTCATGTTAGGTCCCCTAGTCCTACGCCAAATTGCGGGTTTGGCAAGGATCGGCCGGCGGTGCTGTTGCCGGGCAGGTTTTCATATGATTTCAATCAAAGCCTCAAGCAATGCAAGACTCGCGAGAAAAATGGAAAAAGCAAGGCGGAGCCGGGGAATGAAGCCGTCCACGGTGGTGGTGCGCCCGGCGCCGGGAAAGAAGAGCCGGGCGATCGTGCGCATTGGCACGATCACTGTTCCGGCTGCCATCGGTCGCTCCGGCCGCACAGTGATGAAACGCGAGGGCGACGGCGCGACGCCGATCACATCGATGAAACTGCTATCAGGCTTCCGGCGCGGCGAGCGGAACGGCCGGCTCGCCACTGCGCTTCCCATCCGCCGGATCCGCGCCGATATGCTCTGGTGCGATCAGTCCGGCAATGCCAACTACAACCGCCTCGTCAGGGCGCCGTTCGGCGCCGGCCACGAGGAGATGCGGCGCAGCGACGGGCTCTACGATATCTGCCTGGTGATGGACTGGAACATCTCCTGCCGGGCGCGCAACCGCGGTTCGGCGATTTTCTTCCATCTCATCCGGCCGGGCTACGAGCCGACGGCCGGCTGCGTGGCGGTGAGTCTCGGCGACATGCGCCGCCTCCTGCCGCATCTTCGCAAGGGGACGATTGTCCGTGTGGTCTGATTGTCTTCCGGATGCGGCTGCCTATATCTTTCCGGTGACCGAACGCTCAGGCTGAGATGCGTTCCGGGACGCCCCGAGTGCGGGCGCAAATCATGCCTCGTCCAATTCTTCAAACTCCCGGAGCTATATTGTGACCGCTCAACCCATCATCACTTTCCATGACGGACATTCCATTCCGCAGGTCGGGCTCGGCGTCTGGCAGACGCCGCAGGAGATTGCCGCTCCGACGGTGCGCACTGCCATTGCCGCCGGTTATCGTCATATCGATACGGCGTCCGGTTACGACAACGAGGAGGGCGTCGGCGAAGGCATCCGCTCCTCCGGCCTCGACCGCAAGGACATCTTCGTCACCACCAAGCTCAGGAACACAGACCAAGGCTACGACAATACGCTGCGTGCCTTCGACGGCAGCCTGAAAAAGCTCGGCTCCGACTATGTCGACCTCTATCTCGTTCACTGGCCGTCGCCGCATCGCGGCCTCTACACCGAAACCTGGAAGGCGTTCGTTCGCCTAAGGGAAGAGGGGCGCGCGCGTTCGATCGGTGTGTCGAATTTTTATCCCGAGCATCTGGAGCGGATCATCGGCGAAACCGGCGTCGTTCCTGTCATCAACCAGATCGAGCTGCATCCCGACTTCCAGCAGAAGGCGGCGCAAGAGGTTCACAAGAAACTCAACATCGCCACCGAATCCTGGAGCCCGCTCGGTCAGGGGAAATTTATCTCGAATCCCGCCATCGGTGAGATTGCCAAGAAGCATCGGAAGACGCCGGCTCAGGTCATCATTCGCTGGCATATCGATACCGGCCTCGTCGTCATCCCGAAGTCGGTAACGCCGTCGCGCATCGAGGAGAACTTCCGGGTGTTCGATTTCGAGCTCGATGCCGACGACATGGCGGCGATCGCCAAGCTCGACAATGCCGGCGCCCGCATGGGGCCGGATCCGATGACGGCAGCTTTCTGATTGCCGGTTGCGAGGATGCCGCCGATCGGCTGTCGGGGTCGCAATATAGCAGCCGCCCGACGCGCTGATGCGCATCGGGCGCTTTATCCTTCATTCCGTCGGACGGATCAGTTCCATTCGCGGATATCGACGAAGTGCCCGGCAATCGCGGCGGCGGCGGCCATGGCCGGTGAGACGAGATGCGTGCGCCCCTTGAAACCCTGACGGCCTTCGAAATTGCGGTTCGACGTGGAGGCGCAACGCTCACCTGGCTTCAGGCGGTCATCGTTCATGGCAAGGCACATGGAGCAGCCCGGCTCACGCCAGTCGAAGCCCGCGGCCTTGAAGATCTTGTCGAGGCCTTCGGCTTCCGCCTGTTCCTTGACGAGGCCGGAGCCCGGAACGATCATGGCGTTGACGGTCGAGGCAACGGTCTTGCCCTCGACGACCTTGGCAGCGGCGCGCAGGTCTTCGATGCGGCCGTTGGTGCAGGAGCCGATGAAGACGCGATCGACAGCGATGTCGGTCATTTTCGTGCCCGGCTTGAGGCCCATATAATCAAGGGCGCGCCACTTTGAGGCACGCTTCGTTTCGTCTTGGATTTCATCCGGATTCGGTACGATGCCCTGGACGGAGACGACGTCCTCAGGCGAGGAGCCCCAGGAGACGATCGGCGGCAGTTCGGCGGCGTTCAGTTTGACGACGCGGTCGAAATGAGCGCCTTCGTCTGATTTCAGCGTCTTCCAATAGGCGATCGCCTGTTCCAGCGCTTCGCCCCTCGGCGCGCGCGGCTTGCCCTTGATATATTCGAAGGTGACTTCGTCGGGGGCGATCAGGCCGGCGCGGGCGCCGCCTTCGATCGACATGTTGCAGATCGTCATGCGGCCTTCCATCGACAGCGCGCGGATCGCTTCGCCGGCATATTCGATGACGTAGCCGGTGCCGCCCGCCGTGCCGATCTCGCCGATGATGGCAAGAACGATGTCCTTGGCGGTGACGCCTGCCGGCAGCTGGCCGTCGACCTGCACCAGCATGTTCTTGGCTTTCTTCTGAATCAGCGTCTGGGTGGCGAGAACGTGCTCGACCTCAGACGTGCCGATACCATGAGCGAGCGAGCCGAAGGCGCCGTGGGTCGAGGTGTGGCTGTCGCCACAGACGATCGTCATGCCGGGCAGAGTGAAGCCCTGTTCCGGCCCGATGATGTGCACGATGCCCTGGCGCTTGTCGTTCTCGGAATAATATTCGACGTTGAACTCGGCGGCATTCTTGGCGAGCTGCTCGACCTGGATGCGGCTTTCTTCGTTCTTGATGCCGAGATGGCGGTCGGCTGATGTCGGAACATTGTGGTCGACGACGGCGAGCGTCTTTTCCGGCGCGCGGACCTTGCGGCCGCTCATGCGCAGGCCTTCGAAGGCCTGCGGCGAGGTGACCTCGTGGACCAGGTGGCGGTCGATGTAGAGAAGACAGGTTCCGTCGGCCTGTTCGTCGACCAGGTGGTCGTCCCAGATCTTGTCGTAGAGGGTACGCGGTGCGCTCATGGCGGTAAGTCCGTTTTTGGATGCTTTGGAAAATCGGGAAAAAGCGGATCAGGCTCCGCCGGCCGTCATTCGATCAACGAAGTCGGCTGTTGAGCGCACCGGATACGCATGCAAAGAACCGCGCCGGCAGGCGATAATGGTCCTGCAGCACGAAAATATGCGCGCCAGTGCATCTGAACTTGGATTCCATCGCCCGCATATAGCGATTTTTGAACGAAACGGCAATTCGAATCGTGCTGTGGCTCAGCGCGGCTTCTGCTTCATCTTCTTTTCAATGCGCCGCAGCGCCAGTGACAGGCCGATCGTCAGGATCAGGTAGATATAGGTGACGATCGAATAAGTCTCGAAGAAGCGGAAGGAGCCGGAGGCGTAGACCTTGCCCATCTGGGTAATGTCGGCCACGCCGAGAACCGAGACAAGAGACGAATCCTTCACCATCGAGACGAAGTCGTTGGAAAGCGGCGGGAAGATGACTCGGATCGCCTGCGGGAAGACGACGAGCCGGAAGCGGCGGTAGCGCGACAGGCCGAGGGATTTGGCCGCCTCGATCTGGCCGATATCGACCGACTGGAAGCCGGCGCGGAAGATCTCGGCAATGAAGGAGGAATAGCCGATCATCAGCGCGATGATAGCGCGCCACATCAGCGAAAGGTCGCGCACGAGGATCGGTTCGGCGACGCCGCTCTTCACCAGTGGCGTGATGATGAAGTTATAGGCCGCGACAAGACCCGGCGCGCCGACGAAAGCGATGTAGAAGAGCAGCACCAGGATCGGGATGCCGCGGATGATCTCGATATAGAAGCGGGCGATCTGGCGCAGCACGATGCTGTCGGCCACGCCGAGCAGCGCGATGCCGAGACCAAGCACTGTCGCCAGCATGAAGGCGACGAGCGTCACGAACACGGTGATGCCGGCGCCATTCACCACGGTCCGGAAGACCTGCGTGTAAATGTCGTTGGTGATGATAACGACGGCGAGAATGAGGCCGATCAGAACAAGGACGACCAGCCACCAAGGACGGTCGTCCTTCTCATGTCGCAGGGATGGTTGTGGCGCCATCTGCGATCGCTCGGGGTTATTCGCCCATCTTGTAGTCGAGGAACCACTTCTTGTTCAGCGCATCGAAGGTGCCGTCCGCCTTCAGATCTGCGATAGCGGCATTGACGGGTCCGACGAGATCCGACCCCTTCGGGAAGATGAAGCCGAAGTCCTCGGTGCCGAGCGCTTCGCCGACCACCTTCAGCCCGCCATTCGAGGAATCGACATAGCCCTTGGCCGCGACGCTGTCGGTCAGCACAAGGTCGACGTCGCCGGTCTTCAGCGCCTGCACGGTCGCGCCGAAGGTTTCGAAAAGCTTGATGCGCGGGTTCTGTTCGTTGCCATCGAGGATTTCATAAACGACAGTATAAAAAGGCGAGGTGCCGGGTTGGGCGCCAATCAGGCCGGCGTTGAAGGCGGCAAAGCTCTTGGCATCGGTGAAGCGCTTCTCGTCGCCGCGCACCAGCATGAACTGTTGTGAGCGCATATAGGGATCGGAGAAATCGACCTTCTGCTTGCGGTCGTCCTTGATGGTAATGCCGGTCATGCCGATATTGTATTGGCCGTCTGAGACCGCCTGGATCATCGCGTCCCAGCTGGTGTTCTGATATTCGACCTTGAAGTTCAGCCGCTTGGCGATCTCGTTCATCGCATCATATTCCCAGCCGATCGCCTTGCCGGATTTCGGATCGACGAACTGCAGCGGCGGATAGGCATTTTCGGTGACGACGACGACGCTCTTGCCGCCGAGATCGGGCAGTTCGGCTGCCGACACGGTCAAAGGAGCGAGCGCAAGGGCGGCAAAGCCCGCAAGAACGGTACGACGAAACAGCATGGAATGGCTCCCGGATTGAACGCGAAAATTGTCACGGAAGACCTGCCGAAGGCAAGGCCGCCGCGGCGCGGGCGCGCAAAAAAGAGAAAAGGCGATCCGAAGACCGCCTTTCCAGAAATAGAATTTTTCGCAGATATTATTCTGCTGCCGTTTCCGCGGCGGCTGCTGCTTCAGCAGCGGCCTTGGCTTCGGCGGCTTCTGCTGCTGCCTTTTCGGCGGCGAGCGCCTGAGCGGCTGCAACCTTTTCAGCTTCGATGCGTGCCTTTTCCTCGGCAACGGCGGCGCGTTCGGCGTCGTTGAGCTTGCGGGCGCGGACGCCGGTGTCTTCAACGATACGGGCGGACTTGCCGCGACGGTCGCGCAGGTAGTAGAGCTTGGCGCGACGGACCTTACCGCGGCGGACGACGTCGACGCTTTCGATCATCGGCGAGTAAACCGGGAATACGCGCTCGACGCCTTCGCCGTAGGAGATCTTGCGAACGGTGAAGTTTTCCTGCAGGCCGCCGCCGGAGCGGGCGATGCAGACGCCTTCATAGGCCTGAACGCGGGTACGGTTGCCTTCCGTGACCTTCACGTTGACGCGGACGGTATCGCCCGGGGAGAATTCGGGGAGGGTGCGCTTGGCTTCGATCTTGGCGGCCTGTTCGGCCTCAAGCTGCTGAATGATGTTCATCGTCTTAACCTTTGGTTCTTCTGAAACAGCCAGAGCGCTCGGCACAGATCCCTTGGGTGAGCCTCAGGATTTTGCCCCTTCGGGGCGGGAGCGGATTCGCCATTCTTTGTTTGCTGGCAGACGGGGCTAACCCCATTTCCGCGTGCGCCAATACACGAAAGGCCGGGCCTTGTCATCCCTCGCACGACATTTTTGTGAAGGGGAGGGTGGAATCAGCCGATTTTCTTAGGCTCAGCCTTTTCGAAGAGATCCGGCCGCCGCTCCCGCGTCAGCCGCACCGCCTCCTCGTGGCGCCACTTTTCGATGGCGCCGTGGTTGCCCGACGTCAGGATGGAGGGGATTTCCCGGCCTTCCCACTCCTGCGGCCTCGTATAATGCGGATGTTCCAGCAGTCCGCCTTCGAAGCTTTCATGCAGGCCGGAAAGATCGTTGCCCATGACGCCGGGCAGGATGCGGATGATCGCATCGAGCACGATCAACGCCGCCGGTTCGCCGCCCGACAGCACGTAGTCGCCGACCGAGACCTCCTCCAGCCCCCGCGCTTCGATCACCCGCTGGTCGACGCCCTCGAAGCGGCCGCAGACGATGACGACGCCGTCGCCCGCCGCCAGTTCGCGCACGCGCTGCTGCGTCAGCGGCCGCCCACGCGGGCTCATCAGCAGGCGCGGGCGAGTATCGTTTTGACAGGTACTGTCGATGGCGCGGGCGAGCACGTCGGGTTTCAGCACCATGCCGGCGCCGCCGCCGGCCGGGGTGTCGTCGACGGTGCGATGTTTGTCGGTGGCGAAATCGCGAATCTGCACGGCGTCCAGTGACCATTGCCCGCGCTGCATCGCCTTGCCGGCGAGCGAAAAGCCCAGATGCCCCGGAAACATTTCCGGATAGAGTGTCAGCATGCTCGCCCGGAAAGCCATCACTTCTTCTTTTTCGGTTTGTCCGGGGTGAATTTCGAAATCTCTTCGGGATCGTCGATCAAACCCGCCGCCAGCGGATCGATCAACAATGTGCCGGCTTCGAGGTCGATTTCCAGCACTGAGGCTTCCGAGAAGGGGATCAGCACCGGGCGCTTGCCCGGACCTTTGAGTTCCAGAAGATCGCCGGCGCCGAAATCGAAGACGCCGGTGACCGTGCCGTAGCTGACGCCCTGATCGTCCTGCGCCTCGAGTCCTTCGAGATCGGCATAGTAGAACTCGTCGTCCTCCAACTCCTCGTCGGGCAGATTGTCGCGCTCGATGTAGAGTTCCAGGCCGTTCAGCGCCTCGGCGGCGTTGCGGTCGTTAATGCCGCGGAAACGGACCACCACGACATTCTTCATCTCGCGGATTTCGAGGATTTCGAAGCTGCGTCCGTCAATGCTGTGCAGATGGCCGTAATCGCCGAGCGCCGTCGGATCGGCGGTGTAGGCCTTGGCGCGCACTTCACCGCGCAGGCCCTGCGCGCCGCCGATCGTCGCCATCAGAACGGGGTTTTCAAGCTTTGTCATGGGTTCCTTCATGTGAAGCCGGAAAGACAGGCTTCTCATAAACGAAGTGCAGGTATTTGGAAACGAAAACGGGCGGCATGTCGCCATGCCGCCCGTTCGATTGGGGAAGGTCCTGATTATTCCGCAGCGTCGGCAGCAGCAGCGGCGGCGTCAGCGGCCTTCTGCGCCTTTTCAGCGGCGCGTTCCTGGGCGCGCTTGCCGGGCTTTGCCTTGACCGGGTTGTTCTTGGCTTCGCGCTTGGCAACGCCAGCTTCATCGAGGAAGCGCAGAACGCGGTCGGTCGGCTGGGCGCCGTTATCGAGCCAGTGCTTGATGCGCTCGGCATTCAGCTGAACGCGCTTCTCGTCGTCCTTGGCGAGCATCGGGTTCCAGGAACCGAGGTTTTCGAGGAAGCGGCCGTCACGCGGGCTGCGCGCATCGGCGAGAACGACGTGGTAGTACGGACGCTTCTTGGAGCCACCGCGGGCGAGACGAATTTTCAGTGCCATGTTCTTTACTCCTTAGGCTTTTCTTGACCGCTTCGTGAGGCGGTATGGTTATCGGGCTGCGGCGCTCTGTTCAGCGTGATCCGCAGCGATCTGCTCATGATGCCGGATGACTTCCTTGATGACGAAGTTCAGGAACTTCTCGGCGAAATCCGGGTCCAGATTGGCGGCTTTCGCCAGCTGGCGAAGGCGTTCGATCTGGTATTCCTCGCGCGCCGGATCGGCCGGCGGCAGATTGTATTTGGCCTTCAGCACGCCGACCTCTTTGGTGCAGCGGAACCGTTCGGCCAGCATGTGCACGAGAGCGGCATCGATGTTGTCGATCGACTGACGGTAGCTCGCGAGCTGGGCTTTGACGTCCGGATCAATCATGGGGCAAACGATCCTTTCACTTCTTCTTCGGCAAACCGGGCAATCCCGGGAAACCACCGCCGAGGCCCGGCAGCTTGGCGCCGCCGAGGCCCGGCAAACCACCCGGCAGACCGCCGAGACCGGGCATACCCCCACCCGGCTTTCCAAGCCCCGCCGCTTCGGCCTGCTTCTGCAGGGCTTCGAGCTGCTTCGGGTCGATATTCGAGAGGTCGGGCATGCCGCCGCCCATGCCGCCCAGGCCGCCCAGGCCGCCAAGCCCCATCTTGCCGGCAAGCCCGCCCATCATCTGCTTCATCATGCCGCCTTTGCCCTTGCCGCCCATCATCTTCATCATGTCGGCCATCTGGCGGTGCATCTTCAGAAGCTTGTTGATGGCGGCGGCATCGGTGCCGGAGCCGGCGGCGATGCGCTTCTTGCGCGAATGCTTGAGCAGGTCGGGATTGGCGCGCTCGGCCTTGGTCATCGACTGGATGATGGCGATCTGGCGGCCGAAAAGCTTGTCGTCGAGGCCGGCGGCGGCCATTTTGTCCTTCATGCCTGCCATGCCGGGCATCATGCCCATGATGCCGCCCATGCCGCCCATCTTCTGCATCTGGCGCAGCTGGTCGGCGAGGTCGTCGAGATCGAACTTGCCCTTGGCCATCTTGGCGGCCATGGCAGCCGCCTTCTCGGCGTCGATATTTTCCGCCGCGCGCTCGACGAGCGAGACGATGTCGCCCATGCCGAGAATGCGGTCGGCGATGCGGCGGGGATGGAACTCCTCGAGCTCGCTCATCTTCTCGCCGACGCCGATCAGCTTGATCGGCTTGCCGGTGACGGCGCGCATCGAAAGGGCGGCGCCGCCGCGGCCGTCGCCGTCCATGCGGGTCAGCACGAGGCCGGTGATGCCGACGCGTTCGTCGAAATTGCGGGCGAGGTTGACGGCATCCTGACCGGTCAAAGAGTCGGCGACCAGCAGGATTTCATGCGGGTTCGAACGCTTCTTGATGTCGGCCATCTCGACCATCAAGGGTTCGTCGATATGGGTGCGGCCGGCAGTGTCGAGGATGACGACGTCATGGCCGCCGAGCTTGGCCGCCTGCACCGCACGGGCAGCGATATCGGTCGGCGACTGGCCGGCGATGATCGGCAGCGTGTCGATGCTGGCCTGGGCGCCGAGCTGGCGAAGCTGCTCCTGGGCTGCCGGACGGCGCGTGTCGAGCGACGCCATCAGCACTTTCTTCTTCTCGCGCGTCGACAGCCGATGGGCGATCTTGGCTGACGTCGTCGTCTTGCCGGAGCCCTGCAGGCCGACCATCATGACGACGACGGGAGCGGGCGCATGCAGGTCGATGCCGACGCCTTCGCCGCCCAGCATCTCGATCAGTTCGTCATGGACGATCTTGACCACCATCTGGCCGGGCTTGATCGACTTCAGGATCTCGGCGCCGACGGCCTTTTCACGCACGCGGTCGGTAAAGGAACGCACGACGTCGAGCGCGACGTCGGCCTCCAGCAGCGCACGGCGAACCTCGCGCAGCGCTGCGGAAACATCGGCTTCCGAAAGCGCGCCACGGCCTGTCAGTCCATTCAGAATGGATCCAAGACGGTCCTGGAGGTTTTCAAACATCGGCTCTTCCTTGATACGTTTCGGGCGGGTTGATCTGCCCGGAAACGTCGTGCTTTTCCTTGACGAAAACAAGACGCAAAGCCAAAAAGCACCCGAGGGCGCATCGCGCTGTCGGGTGTTGACCTCCGGGATCTAAGGTCCCGGTCGGCGGCTCGGAGTCATGCGGCTCGTCGCGGATTGGGCGCGATAAACAGGAAAGCCGCGCGAAAGTCAAGGCGAATGCGTGGGATGATCGCCTCGCGGAAGTTTCGGATGCCCTTTCGCGTATATGTCACAGTAAAAATTCCGGCTGGCGGCCCCAATTCGCGATGGAGGCCAGTTGCAAAATATTCCACTTGTGATTCTACTTTCAACTTAAGTGCATCCTGTAAAATGATTCGTGAATATCCTTGATGCCGGATGATCCGGCGGAGATATCGAATGATCAATGCTGATATTGAGAGCTGGGCACTGGCGCGGGCTCATCATATTGTTCTGAATGAAGGCCTTAGTCTTGCAAAGGCGGCACAGGATCTGGATCGCAAACGATCCCGCTCGCTGGTCTACGAGCTGAGAAAGGTCATCACTGCCGCCATCGTCGAGGCGCATGCGGTGTCCTTCAATTCCAACGGTACTGAGCGGTAAAGCCGTACTGCCTCGCAAGGGCGGCCGGCGGCAATGGCTGCCCGGCACTCACCCACTGGTAATTCCTTCGCATTTCCGCCATATACAGCGGAAACACGGACGGAATGATACTATGAGTGCAACGGTCGAATTCGCGAGGATGAACGGGCTTGGCAACAAGATCCTGGTCGTCGACATGCGTGGCCGGCCGGATAAGGTAACGGCAGCGGCGGCTGTCGCGCTCAATGCCGATCCTGCGACCGAGTTCGATCAGATCATGGCGATCCATGATCCGAAGGCCGACGGCACCGATGCCTTCATCGATATTCTGAATTCCGATGGTTCGAAGGCGCAGGCCTGCGGCAACGGCACACGCTGCGTCGTGCAGGCGCTTGCCGCCGAGACCGGCCGTAAGGCCTTCGCCTTCCAAACGGTCGCCGGCATCCTCAACGCCGTCGAGCACGAGGACGGGACGATCTCCGTCGATATGGGCCGGCCGGTCTTCGATTGGGACATGATCCCGCTGGCCGAAGAATTCCACGATACCAGCCGCATCGAGCTGCAGATCGGCCCGATCGACAATCCGGTGCTGCATTCGCCGTCGGCCATGTCGATGGGCAACCCGCATGCGATCTTCTGGGTGGACAAGGACGTAATGTCCTATGATCTCGCCCGCTTCGGGCCGCTACTCGAAAACCATCCGATGTTTCCCGAGCGCGCCAATATCACGCTCGCTCAGGTGACCTCGCCGACATCGATGACGACGCGCACCTGGGAGCGCGGCGCGGGACTCACGCTTGCCTGCGGTTCGGCCGCCTGTTCCGCCGCCGTCAGCGCCGCGCGCACCGGCCGCACCGGCCGCACGGTGACGATCAATGTGGCAAGCGCCAAGCCGCCGGCGACACTTTCGATCGAATGGCGCGAGCGCGACGATCACGTCATCATGACCGGTCCGGCCGAATGGGAATGGTCGGGCAGGCTCGATCCTTCAACCGGCCTCTGGTCGCGCGATGATACCCGAGGGGCGGAGGCGCAGTGAGCGGCATCGAGGTCATTACCTTCGGCTGCCGCCTCAACACATATGAATCCGAAGTGATGAAGGCGCAGGCCGAGAAGGCCGGGCTCAACAATGCCATCCTGGTCAATACCTGCGCGGTGACCGGCGAGGCCGTGCGCCAGGCTCGCCAGGCGATCCGCCGGGCGCGGCGCGACAATCCGCATGCCCGCATCATCGTCACCGGCTGCGCCGCGCAGACGGAAAAACAGACCTTTGCCGAAATGGCAGAGGTCGATGCCGTGCTCGGCAATGAGGAGAAGCTTTCGAGCGCTACCTATCGCAGCCTGCCGGATTTCGGCGTTTCGGCCGAAGAGAAGTTGCGCGTCAACGACATCATGAGCGTCAAGGCGACGGCGCCGCAGATGGTCAGGCACATCGACGGCCACGTGCGTGCCTTCATCCAGGTGCAGAACGGCTGCGACCACCGCTGCACCTTCTGCATCATCCCCTATGGCCGCGGCAATTCCCGCTCCGTGCCGATGGGAGCCGTCGTCGATCAGGCCCGCAAGCTCGCCGACAGCGGTTATCGCGAGATCGTCCTGACCGGCGTCGATGCCACCAGCTATGGCGGCGACCTGCCGGGAGCGCCGACGCTCGGGCTTCTGGCGACGACGCTCTTGAAGCAGGTCCCGGATATTCGCCGTCTCAGGCTTTCCTCGATCGACAGCATCGAGGCCGATGCCCATCTGATGGATCTCATCGCGGAAGAATCGCGTTTCATGCCGCATTTGCATCTGTCGCTGCAGCATGGCGACGACATGATCCTGAAGCGGATGAAGCGCCGGCATTCGCGCGCCGATGCGCTGCGCTTCATCGAGGCTGCGCGGCGTCTCCGCCCCGAAATGAGCTTCGGCGCCGATATGATCGCCGGCTTCCCGACGGAAACCGAGGAAATGTTCGGCAATGCGGTGCGGCTCGCCGAAGAAGCCGGCATCGCGCATCTGCATGTTTTCCCCTACAGCCCGCGTCCCGGCACGCCGGCCGCCCGCATGCCGCAGCTCGACCGATCGCTGGTCAAGGATCGTGCCGCACGGCTGCGCGCCACTGGACATAAGCTCCATCAATCCCATCTCGACGGCATGATCGGAACCCGGCAGTGGCTGCTCGTCGAAAACAACGGCCTGGCGCATACCGAGAACTTCACGCTGGTTGCAGCCGCCGGCCTCTGCCCCGGCGAACTTGTGCCAGCCACCATCACCGGCCACAATGGCAAGCATCTCGACATGCAATTAACGGCCGCAGCGGCCTGACTTTCACGGAATTCTCATGGCGCTCAGTTTCATCAAAAAGGTCTTTACCTTCGGCAAGCCGGCTGAAGAGCCCGTGCCCGATGCCGTGGAAAGGGAACTCGAGCCGCGCTCGCGCGACGAAGATCTGCCGGTCGCCGACGATCCCGTTCTTTCCGAGAAGTTGGATACCGCGGGTGGACCGGCGGCGGATGTCGGCGAGGCCGAGGAATCAAACATCCTCGATGAGTCGTTGCCTTTGCCTCCCGCAGATCAGATGAGCGAGTTCGGGCTGGTGCCGCTTTCACTGCTGGAGGCCGAAGCTGAAGCAGAGACGCAGGCAATTGCCGAGAGCGAGGTGGAAGCACCCGTCTCTGTCCCTTCGGGACATCTCCCCGACAAGGGGGGAGATCGTTTGGAGGCTGACATGCCGGCTTCGGTCGAAGAGACCGCCGAGGTAACAGAAGCGCTCTCGGAGGAAACCCCTGCTGAGATCGATGCGGAAGAAGACATCGCCGTTCAGCCGATCTCCCCCCTTGTCGAGGGGATGCGCGGCAGGGCAGAGGGGGGTATCTCACCTGGCGAGCCCTCCGAAACTGCTGCGGAACAGCCAAAGCCTGAATCTCCGATCCTCCCCAAAGGCTTCGCGACCGGCCCCGCGATCGTCGAACCGCAGCCTATCGCTCCGCAGGCGAAACTCAGCTGGTTCCAGCGACTGCGCAACGGCCTTGCGCGCACCTCCTCGCAGCTCACCAACCAGATCACTGCGCTCTTCACCAAGCGCAAGCTCGACGACGAGACGCTGCAGGATCTCGAAGACCTGCTGATCCAGGCCGATCTCGGCGTCGAGACGGCGCTGCGGGTCACCGATTCGCTCGCTTCGGAGCGCTACGGCAAGGACGTCACCGGCGAGGATGTCAGCCGCATCATGGCGTCCGAAATTGCCAAGGTCCTGAAGCCGGTCGCCAAGCCGCTGCAGCTCGATCTCTCGCACAAGCCGCACGTCATTCTTGTCGTCGGCGTCAACGGCACAGGCAAGACCACGACGATCGGCAAGCTCGCGGCGAAGCTTTCGGGCGCCGGGCTGAAGGTGATGCTGGCGGCCGGCGATACGTTCCGCGCGGCGGCGATCGAGCAGCTGAAGATCTGGGCTGAGCGGACCAATTCCGAATTCATCGGCACGAAACTCGGCGCCGATGCCGCCGGCCTTGCCTATGATGCCTTCGAGCAGGCGAAGGCGAAGAAGTGCGACGTGCTGATCGTCGACACGGCAGGCCGCCTGCAGAACAAGGCGGAACTGATGGCCGAGCTCGAGAAGATTGTGCGCGTGCTCGGCAAACTTGATCCTGATGCGCCCCATACGGTGCTGCAGACGCTCGACGCCACGACGGGGCAGAATGCGCTGAGCCAGGTCGAGATCTTCCACAATGTCGCCGGCGTCAACGGGCTGATCATGACCAAACTCGACGGCACGGCGCGCGGCGGCATTCTCGTCGCGATCTCCGCCAAGCACAAGCTGCCGGTCTATTTCATCGGCGTCGGCGAAGGGGTCGACGATCTCGAGCCGTTCGAGGCAGAGGATTTCGCCCATGCCATTGCCGGGCTTCCGCAATGATGCCACAGATAAGCCGCCGAAAGCCTGCAAGGGACGGTCGGGAAACGAATTTTCAGGAATAGCAGGTTCGAAGAACGCATGACCACCGAAAGCGATATCACGCCGAGCGCGGCCGACCGCCATCATCCGATGCTGAAACTGGCGCTGGAACTCGGGCCGCTGATGGTCTTCTTTTTTGCCAATCTGCGCGGTCAATGGCTGGTGGAAAGATTTCCTGCCCTTTCGGAACTGGGCGGTCCTTTGTTCGTCGCGACCGCGCTTTTTATGGCAGCGACGGTCACTTCGCTGATTGTGTCGAAGATCGTGCTCGGCCATTTGCCGATCATGCCCTTTGTCTCCGGCATCGTCGTCGTTATCTTCGGCTCTCTGTCGATCTGGCTGCAGAACGAGACCTTCATCAAAATGAAGCCGACCATCGTCAATGCGCTCTTCGGAGTCGCGCTGCTGGGCGGGCTCGCCTTCGGCCGCTCGCTGCTCGGTTATGTCTTCAACGCTGCCTTCCAGCTCGATGCAGAGGGCTGGCGCAAGCTTACCATCCGTTGGGGCGCCTTCTTCCTATTCCTAGCCGTGCTCAACGAAGTCGTCTGGCGCAATTTTTCCGACGATACCTGGGTCGCCTTCAAAGTCTGGGGCACGATGCCGATCACCATCATCTTCACGCTAGCGCAGATGCCGCTGGTGCTGAAACATAGCGTCAACCTGGAAACGGACGGTGAGACGTGAGCACAGCGGACGCCGGATATCGTGTCAGACACCAGAGCTTCTGGCTGGTCGCCTGTCTTGCGGTGCTGGTCGCCCAGGTCGTCGCCGAATATCTGATGGGCCGGGTGCCGATCTGCGCCTGCGGTTATGTCAAGCTGTGGGAAGGCGGGGTCAATACCAGCGGCAATTCGCAGCATCTGTCCGACTGGTATACGCCGTCGCACATCATCCACGGCTTCCTGTTTTACGGGCTCGGCCACCTAGTTCTGCGCCACAAGCCGCTTGCGGCGCGGCTGCTCCTGGCGCTGGTGATCGAATCCGGCTGGGAACTGCTCGAAAATTCGCCGCTGATCATCGACCGCTACCGCACGGCGACGATCGCACTCGATTATTACGGCGACAGCATCGTGAATTCGGCAATGGACACCGCCTTCATGTGCCTCGGCTTCTTTTTCGCATCACGGGTGCCGGTGGCGGTCACGGTGGCGATCGCCATCTTCTTCGAGATTTTCACCGGCTATGTCATCCGCGATAATCTGACGCTGAACGTGCTGATGTTGGTCTGGCCGGTGGAGGCGATCAAGGTCTGGCAGGGTGGAGCTTAACCTGCCTCGATATCCTCCTTGTGCGGAGGGTCTTTCTTGACTTACGAAGCCGGCTTCGCCAGCGCCTTTTCCATCGCCGGAAACAGCCCTTCCTTCAGGCTAATATCGTCGAAGGGACCGACGCGCTTGTAGAGGATCGTGCCGTCGGCGCCGACCAGATAGCTTTCCGGGATACCGTAGACACCCCAGTCGATTGCCGCCTTGCCGTTCGGATCGATGCCGATCGCCCGATAGGGATTCCCGAGTTCGCCGAGGAAACGCAGGGCGTTGTCGTTCTTGTCCTTGTAATTGATGGCGACGATGTTGAGCCGACCGTCTTTCGCCAGTTCCTTCAAGATCGGATGTTCGTCCCTGCAGGGAAGGCACCAGGAAGCGAAAACGTTGACGAGGGTCAGCTTGCCCTTGATCGCCGCATCGGTGAGCGCCGGCAGGTTTGCCCCGTCGAGCGGCGGAAGATTCAGCGCCGGCGTCTTGGTGCCGATCAGGGCCGAGGGGATTTCGGCGATGTTCTTGCCATGGAAATCCTGGTCGTAGAGCATCTTTGCGGCCGTCGCGGCTATGGCGCCGAAGACGATCAGTGGCAGAAGCGCCAGAGCGTAGCGGCCAAGTCCGCGCGGCCTGACGGTTCTGGTTTCGGGGGTCTCGTTCATTCGCCGTCCCTCGTGCGCGCCGAGCGGCGGCGAATGCCTGCGGCTTCGAGCGCTGCAAGTTCGCGGCGGCGCGCCCGACCGTCGGCCCAGGTCCAGAAGGTGACGGCGACCGTCACGAGGGCTGCAAAGCCGTAGGAGGCGTAGACGTAGAAGGCGTGCGTCATGACCTATTCCTCCCGGCTCGCCATGCGGGCGGCAAGGCGGCGCTGGGCGGCGATGCGGCGGCGCCAGATCTCGTTCCTCATCGCCATGATGTGCAAGGTGAAGAAGAGGAGGGTGAAGGCGATCGCCATGACGAGGAGCGGGCGCAGGAATTCCGGATCGATCGCCGGACCGCCGACCCGCAGCACGCTTGCCGACTGGTGCAGCGTGTTCCACCATTCGACAGAGAACTTGATGATCGGAATATTGACGAAGCCGACGAGGATGAGCACGGCGCAGACCCGTGCGGCCTTCGACGGATCGTCGATGGCGCGGCTCAGCGCAATCAGGCCGAGATACATCAGAAAGAGAATGAAGACCGAGGTCAGCCGCGCGTCCCACACCCACCAGGTGCCCCACATCGGCTTGCCCCAGAGCGAGCCGGTGACGAGCGCCAGCAGAGTGAAGGTGGCGCCGAGCGGGGCTGCGGTCTTGGCGGAGACGTCGGCCAGCGGATGGCGCCAGACCAGCGTGCCGATCGCCGAGATGCTCATGATCGTGTAGCATAGCATCGAAAGCCAGGCGGCAGGCACATGGACATACATGATGCGCACCGTCTCGCCCTGCTGGTAATCGCCTTCGGTGGAAAAGCTGAGAAAGAGGCCGACCGCGAAACAGAGGGCGGTGAAACCGGCCAGCCACGGAATGACGCGTGCCGCCAGCGCCAGAAACCGTGTCGGGTTGGCGAGATCGCTGAATTTACTGATCGCAAGGCTCGGTTCACTCATGACCGCTTCCTTATCTTGATCCGGCTTTTCCCGCAATCGAATGCCAATCACTCCGCCGTGTTTCGCAGCGCAAGGGCGGCGGCAGCCGGGCCAATGACGGCGAAGAACAGCGTGAGCGCGATAAGGATGAGAAAAGGCGGCAGGAACAGTGCGGGATCCTCGACCGCGGCATAGGTGGCGCTGACCCCGAAGATCAACACCGGGATCGTCAGCGGCAGCACCAGGATCGAGACCAGCAGGCCGCCGCGGGGGAGCGCCACGGCAACGGCGGCGCCGACCGCGCCGATGAAGGTGATGGCCGGCGAGCCGACAAGCAGCGTCAGCGCGGTCGCGCCGATCGCCGTCTCGTCCATATTCATGAAGAGGCCGAGCAGCGGCGAGGCGATGACCAAAGGCAGGCTGGTGGACGTCCAGTGAGCACAGCATTTGATCAGGACGGTGAGGACAAGCGGTGTTTCCTGCGTCAGCATCAGGTCGAGCGATCCATCGTCGCGCTCGGCCTGGAACAGGCGGTCGAGGCCAAGAAGGGCTGCAAGCAGGGCGCCGATCCAGACGATGGCGGGGCCGATGCGGGAGAGAAGCTTGAGATCCGGCCCGACGCCGAAGGGGATGACGGCGACGACGGTCAGGAAGAACAGCACGCCGATCAGCGCGCCGCCGCCGGCGCGGATCGAGAGCTTGAGATCGCGGAGGAAGAGGGCGGTCATCCCCACACCCCCTGATCCACCCCGGCAAAGCCCGTCATCTTCAATTCCCGCACATTCTTCAACCCCAGCGGCTGATGCGTCGCCGCCAGCACGATGCCGCCCCTTCTCAGATGCGTTTCGATCAATCCTGCGAATAGCTGGTCGGCGCTGGCATCGAGTGCCGCGGTGGGTTCGTCGAGGATCCAGACGGGCCGGCGGGCGACGAGCAGCTTGGCAAAGGCGAATCGGCGCTGCTGGCCGGCGGAGAGATAGGCGAAGGGAAGGTGACTAATTCCGGCAAGGCCGACGGCCTCGGCGGCGTCCTCGGTGGAGAGGCCGGCGTTGCCGAGAAAGCTCCGCCAGAAATCCAGATTCTCTGCAACCGTAAGTTCATTCTTCATCGCATTTCGATGGCCGAGGTAGTGGCAGACCTCGCCGGGATGCCGGCCTTCCCGGCTGCCGTCGCCATGAAAGACGACAGTGCCCCTTTCAGGCCTGAGAAGGCCGGCGACAACGCGCAGCAAAGTGGACTTTCCCGATCCATTTCTGCCCGTAAGAACGAGTGCTTCGCCGGCTGCCAAGTGAAAGGAAATATTAACGAAAATGAGATCGCCACCGCGCCTTGCGGCCAGATTTTCGGCGGTGAGATGCATGCATCGGCTCTTTCTTCGTTTCGGCTTCGGAGGGGTCAAAAAATGTCGGATTTTGACCGTTTCCGGGTATGGCAAGTTTTTACGAAATTATCTATAAGACCTGCAACCACGCCAGCGGTCGGCGTGAATTTCATCCTTGCGCCGAACTTGGAGCGTCTGTTCCACGTGCGGACAGCGGAAATGGCCGTACCCGCATCCTGATGTGCATTAAGTGCATAGGCGTTCGCACGACTGTGTTGGCTATCAGAAACGGGGTCTCTCGTGTCTAAATCTCTTGACAGTTTCAATTGTCGTTCCACGCTTTCGGTAAACGGGAAGGACTATGTCTATTACAGCCTGCCCAAGGCTGAGGCAAACGGTCTGCCCGGCGTCTCGAAGCTTCCCTATTCGATGAAGGTGCTGCTCGAAAACCTGCTGCGCTTCGAAGACGGCCAGTCGGTCACCAAGGAGCACATCCTGGCCGTTGCCGAATGGCTGAACAACAAGGGTGCGGTCGAAAACGAAATCGCCTATCGCCCGGCGCGCGTGCTGATGCAGGACTTCACCGGCGTTCCCGCCGTCGTCGATCTTGCCGCGATGCGCGACGCGATGGTGTCGCTCGGCGGCAATCCCGAGAAGATCAACCCGCTCGTTCCCGTCGACCTCGTCATCGACCACTCCGTCATCGTCGATGAATTCGGCACGCCGCAGGCCTTCGCCAAGAACGTCGAGCTGGAATATCAGCGCAACGGCGAGCGCTACCGCTTCCTGAAGTGGGGCCAGCAGGCCTTCAAGAACTTTCGCGTCGTGCCTCCCGGCACCGGCATCTGTCACCAGGTCAATCTCGAATATCTCGGCCAGACAGTCTGGACCAAGGAAGAGGACGGCGAGACGATCGCCTATCCGGATACCTGCGTCGGCACCGACAGCCATACGACGATGATCAACGGTCTCGGCGTTCTCGGCTGGGGCGTTGGCGGTATCGAAGCAGAAGCAGCCATGCTCGGCCAGCCGGTTTCGATGCTTCTTCCCGAAGTCATCGGCTTCAAGCTGACCGGAAAGCTCAAGGAAGGCGTCACCGCGACCGACCTCGTTCTGACCGTCGTGCAGATGCTGCGCAAGAAGGGCGTCGTTTCCAAGTTCGTCGAATTTTTCGGCCCGGGCATGGACAACATGCCGCTCGCCGACCGTGCGACGATCGGCAACATGGGTCCGGAATACGGCGCGACCTGCGGCTTCTTCCCGGTTGACGGCGAAACCATCAACTACCTCACCATGTCCGGCCGCACCCATGACCGGATCGCGCTGGTCGAAGCCTATTCGAAGGCCCAGGGCATGTGGCGCGAAGGCGATGGTTCCGATCTCGTCTTCACCGATACGCTGGAACTCGATCTCAGTGACGTCGTGCCGTCGATGGCCGGCCCGAAGCGTCCGGAAGGCCGCATCGCGCTCGAGAACATCGCTTCCGGCTTCGCTGGCTCGATGGAAACCGACTACAAGAAGCCCGGGCAGCTCAACAACCGCTACGCTGTCGAGGGCACCGATTTCGACCTCGGCCATGGTGATGTCGCGATTGCCGCCATCACCTCCTGCACTAACACCTCCAACCCGTCGGTTCTGATCGCTGCCGGCCTGCTTGCCCGCAACGCCGTTGCCAAGGGCCTGAAGACCAAGCCGTGGGTCAAGACTTCGCTGGCACCGGGATCGCAGGTGGTCGGCGAATATCTCGCCAAGTCCGGTTTGCAGGCCGATCTCGACAAGCTCGGCTTCAACCTTGTCGGCTTCGGCTGCACCACCTGCATCGGCAATTCCGGCCCGCTTCCGGCGCCGATCTCGAAGACGATCAACGACAAGGGCCTGATCGTATCCGGCGTGCTCTCCGGCAACCGTAACTTCGAAGGCCGTATCTCGCCTGACGTCCAGGCGAACTACCTCGCTTCGCCACCGCTCGTCGTTGCTTACGCGCTTGCCGGCACGGTTCAGAAGGACCTGACGAAGGAGCCGATCGGCGAAGACCAGGACGGCAAACCTGTCTACCTCAAGGACATCTGGCCGACCTCGCAAGAGGTTCAGGAATTCATCCTGAAATACGTGACCCGCGAGCTCTATGAAAGCAAGTACGCCGACGTCTTCAAGGGCGACGTCAACTGGCAGGCCGTTCAGGTTCCGCCGGGCCAGACCTATGCCTGGGACGACAATTCGACCTATGTCCAGAACCCACCTTACTTCGTCGGCATGGGCAAGAAGGGCACCGGCGTTTCGGACATCAAGGGTGCGCGCGTCCTCGGTCTGTTCGGTGACAAGATCACCACCGACCACATCTCTCCGGCCGGTTCGATCAAGGCGGCATCGCCGGCTGGCGCCTATCTGATCGGTCATGACGTTGCGGTTGCCGACTTCAACCAATACGGCACGCGCCGCGGCAACCATGAAGTGATGATGCGCGGCACCTTCGCCAATATCCGCATCCGCAACCACATGCTCGGCCCGAACGGCAAGGAAGGTGGCTACACCATTCACTATCCGTCGAAGGAAGAGACCTCGATCTACGACGCGGCGATGCAGTACAAGTCCGAAGGCGTGCCGCTCGTCATCTTCGCCGGTGTCGAATACGGCAACGGCTCCTCGCGCGACTGGGCGGCCAAGGGCACCAACCTGCTCGGCGTCAAGGCGGTGATCGCCCAGTCGTTCGAGCGCATCCATCGCTCGAACCTGGTCGGCATGGGCGTCATCCCCTTCGTCTTCGAAGAGGGCACGACCTGGCAGAGCCTTGGCCTCAAGGGCGACGAACTCGTCACCATCGAGGGCCTGGACAAGATCAAGCCGCGCGAGCGGAAGATCGCCAAGATCACCTATAGCGACGGCACCGTGAAGGACGTTCCGCTGCTGTCGCGTGTCGATACGCTCGACGAGGTAATCTACCTCAACAATGGCGGCATCCTGCAGACGGTCCTGCGCGATCTCGCTGCCTGACCATTACGAGCCCGACATGATCATGGCCGCCGGAAAGCAATTTCCGGCGGCTTTCTTATGCAGCGGCAGTCATCGAGCGAACTCACGATGATTTGTTTTCCGCGGCTTCCGGTCGTGCCGCGTCTCACCCGTTCGTGACTTTTCGTTTGGACCCGGAAGGATTATTCGTACGTTCATATCTCAGCGCCGTTGGTTCCAATACGCCGTCGGCGCTGAAAAAGAGGTGCATGAATGTCCCCCCGATTCTTGATCCCGCTATTGGCCGCTGTTGTTCTCGCAGGCCCGCTGCGTGCCGAAGACGACACGCCGAAAGGCGTCGTCGAACTCTTCACGGCGCAGGGCTGCTCCTCCTGTCCCCCCGCTGATGCGGCTTTCCGCAAGCTGGTGAATCAGGGCGATGTCATCGCGCTCGCCTATCACGTCGATTACTGGAATTATCTCGGCTGGGCCGATACGCTGAGCTCGAAGGAAAACACCGAGCGGCAATATGGCTATGCCAGGACGATGGGCCGCAGCAACGTCTACACGCCGCAGGCGATCGTCAACGGGCGCGGGCATCTGGCCGGCGCCGATCTCAACGGCATCAACAGCAAGATCGACACCTATAGCGGCGAAGGCAACGGCCTGACCGTTCCCGTCAGTGCGTCGATGCGCGGTGACGAATTGGAGATCAAGATCGGCGCAGGGCAGGGCAAAGCCAATGTCGTCATGGTCTATTTCGACAAGGAAAAGACGATTGAGGTCGAAAAAGGCGAGAACAGCGGCAAGAAGCTCTCCTATCTGCACAGCGTCACCAATGTCGAAACCGTCGGCATGTGGGATGGCAAGGCGACCAATCTGACGCTGCCGGCAAGCGTGCTGCAGCGGCCGCAGCTAGAGGGTTGCGCTATCCTGCTGCAGTCGGCGACCGCAAACGGCGATCCGGCCGCGATCCTTGGCGCGACCGTGGTGATGGCGGGCAAAAATATCTGAAATTTCATTCTGATGCGGATGAAAGTCCGGGCGGCCCGGCTGAGCGTATTCGGGGCTGGGGTTAAGGTCGATACGCTCCGCCGGGCCCTTTGGCGCGCTGGCGCCAAACCGGGATGCATAATTCCCCTGCAAATGAGGCGCTGTTTTGACTGAAATGCGGCGCCGCAGAGAAAGCGTCGTGTCTTCCACTGCGGCCGAATGTGACGGACGGCACTCTTGCAATTTGTGTCGGCTCGGGCAAACTGTCATTCTCCTGTCACAAGCGGAGGCCTCGGGAGACTGATGACAGATCAGCCGGATTTGCGACACGGCGAAAGCCGCTTCGTCGACAATAGTTCTTCAGTCGTCGTCGATCTCAGGGAATACAAACAAAGCAAAGACCCGCTTCCGGTGACTTTCCATAGGCGCGAACTCGACGCGATCCTGCGGATCTACGGCCGCATGGTCGGGGAGGGCGAATGGCGCGATTACGCCATCGATCACCTGAAAGACAGGGCGGTGTTTTCCGTCTTCAAGCGCTCCGGCGAAATGCCGCTCTTCCGAATCGAAAAGAACCCGAAGCTCGCCGCCAAGCAAGGTGCCTATTCCGTGATCAACGTCAACGGCATGATCCTGAAGCGCGGACACGAGCTGAACCTGGTGCTGAAAGTGTTCGACAAGGCTCTGAAGCTGGTCGACAAGTAGGCTTGATCAGCCTGCAAACAGCGTCCCGGGATAGGCGGATGGATCCGGATCGGTTGTCATGCCCTGGCCGAGGCTGCGCTGCATGAGCATCGTGTCGAGCCAGCGGCCGTGCTTGTAGCCCGTGCCTTGCATCAGGCCAACCTCCACGAAGCCCGCCTTGAGATGAAGCGCGATCGAGGCGGGACTTGCGCCGCCGATGACGGCCACCATCTGACGAAAACCAAGGGCGGTGCAGCGATCGATCAATTCGCTCATCAGCGCCTTGCCGATGCCGCGGCCGCGCGCTTCGGGCGCC
Organism: Rhizobium mulingense; assembly: GCF_029194105.1. Lineage (NCBI taxonomy): Bacteria > Pseudomonadati > Pseudomonadota > Alphaproteobacteria > Hyphomicrobiales > Rhizobiaceae > Rhizobium > Rhizobium mulingense. The sequence goes on from NZ_JARFVE010000005.1 coordinate 301,744, forward strand.
AAGTAAATAGAATCCTCCACCATCCAGCGATAGGCCGGGCGGGTGCGAAAGGCCGAGGCATAGGCGTAGCCGAGGAAGTTTTCGGCCTCATCGACTGCGGCGATATAGGGATATTGCTGGCCGGCGATCGCGGCAAAACGCTGCGCCATCTCGGCCTCGGAGGGCGGTATTATCTCGTAACTCGCAACACCGTTCAGGACGGAGTCGCGATAAATCCCGGTAATGGCGGGGATATCGGCTTGAGAGGCGTCGCGCAAAAGGAAGGACATCGAGGAGCTGCTCCAACGGCGAGGCAGAGCTCCTCTAAAACCATTCCTTCGAAAATAGCGCAACAAAAAAGGCGGCCGAAGCCGCCTTTTTCGATCTTGATGGACCTGCCTATTTACGGTTGCCCATGAACTGCAGCAGGAACATGAAGAGGTTGATGAAGTCGAGATAGAGCGTCAGCGCGCCCATGATCGCCTTGCGGCCGGCAACAGCGACGTCATCAGCTTCGTAGTAGAGCTCCTTGATCCGCTGCGTGTCATAGGCGGTAAGACCTGCGAAGATCAGCACGCCGATCACCGAGATTGCGAACTGCATCGCGGACGAGGCCAGGAAGACGTTGACGATCGACGCGATGATCAGGCCGAACAGACCCATGATCAGGAACGAGCCGATTGCCGACAGGTCACGCTTCGTCGTGTAGCCGTAAAGCGACAGCGCGCCGAAGGAGGCGGCGGTGACGAAGAAGGTCTGAACGACGCTCTGACCGGTATAGATCAGGAAGATCGACGAGAGCGACAGGCCGACAAGCGCGGCATAGATCGCGAAGGTCGTCTGGGCGGCACTCACCGTCATGCTCTGGATCCGGAAGCTCAGGAAGAACACCAGAGCCAGCGGCGCCAGAATGACCACCCATTTCAGCGGGCTCAGATAGATCGCCTGGCCGAAAGCGGTAATCTCGCCATTGGCGAAAGCGAGTTGGAACGACAGATATGCGGCCACACCGGTGATCGCCAGACCCAGCGCCATCAGGTTGTAGACCTTAAGCATATAAGCGCGCAGGCCTTGATCAATCATCTCGCCGGTCTGAGCGCGGCTTTGATAGTTACGAAGATCAGCCATAGTTTCCTCTTACAAGCTCCGATAGAGATACGGTGTCGGGGTTTTCGACCCGGGCGCCGCTGCGGAGCTCCAGCATGCCTGCAGACAATATGAGGCCTTCGCTCCTTGCAAACAAGAGGCTTGCAAAGGCCCGGCCGGTTAAATCGCCGTAAGGTGAAGGGTTTGGCGTGCCCCTTCGGTCAAAGCTCGCGCAGGACGGGGGCCGCCTTCTGTCCGAGGATGCGCCAGGTGCCGATGAGGCCGATGCCGACGGTCAGGACGAGCGCCGTCACCAGCGTCAGTCCCGCCACATCGGGTAGGAAGGCCGAGGGCAGGTGCATGATGCGGGCGACGATGAACCAGGCGGCGATCGCGCCGGCGAAAACCGCGAAGATCGCGGTTGCGAGCCCGAGTATCAGATATTCGTAACTGAAGGCGCGGATCAGCATGGCCCGGGTGGCGCCGAGGGTCTTCAGCACCACCGCATCGTGGGTGCGCGCCCGGTTGCCGGCGGCAAGCGCTCCAGCGAGAACGAGGATCGAGGCGATCAGGGCCACCGATGCCGCGGCGCGAATCGCGGTCGCAAGCTGTGCAACGAGCTGGTTGACGATATCGATCGCATCCTTGACGCGCACGCTGGTGATCGTGGGATAGGTGTTGGTGACGGATTTCAGGATCGCCGCGTCTTCGGCCTGCGTCGAAGAGGGATCGGTCAGGGTCGCGAGCCAGGCGTGAGGGGCGCCGCGGAAGGTGTTCGGCGAGAAGACCATGACGAAATTGATCGACAGTGATTCCCACTGGACGCGGCGCAGATTGGCGATCTTGGCCGTGATATTGCGTCCGAGCACATTGACGGTGACGGTGTCGCCGATCTTCAGGCCGAGTTCATGGGCTTCTTCCGAGGAGAAGGAGACGAGCGGCTCGCCGCTGTAATCCTTGTCCCACCAGCTGCCTTCGGTCAGCGCAGCGTTTTCCGGCATGGTGTCGGAGTAGGTGATGCCGCGATCGCCGTTCAGTACCCACCGGCCGGCGGCCGGCACGTTCATCTTGGTGACGTCCTCGCCGTTGAAGGCGACGATACGGCCGCGCAGCATCGGCACCTCCATGAGCTTGCCCTTCGGCGCCTGCGCCTGGACCAGGTTGCGGAATGCGTCGACCTCGGCGCTCTGGATATCGACGAAGAAGAAGTTCGGCGCGCCCTCGTTCATACGGCCGGTCAGCTGCTGGCGCAGGTTTCCGTCGATCAAGGTCAGTGTCACCAGTAACGCCAGGCCGAGGCCGAGCGACAGCACCACCGACGGCGTCAGGGCGCCGGGACGGTGGATGTTGCCGATCGCGAGCCTGAGCGCCGGCGAGTTGACGCGCGGGCTGCGGCGCGCGAGCCAGGCGATCAGGGCGGCGACGAGGCGCAGCACGACAAAGGCGAACACGATCGCACCAACGAAGACGATGGCGATGAAACGGTCATAGGCAGTGAGGACGGCGAGGGCGGCAAGCGCCGCCATGAAGAGGGCGGCCAGCAGGATATAGGGCCAGGAGGGTAGGCGGCGGGCCTCGAAACCCTGCTCGCGGAAGAGCGCCGTCGCCGGCACTTCGCGGGCATGGCCGAGCGGCAGGATGGCGAAAGCGAGCGTCGTCAGGATGCCGAAGAGCGCCGCAAGCAGCAGGGCGCCGGGATAGAGCGTCGGCGCCGTCGACACCGGCAGGAACTGCGCCAGAAACTGCGCGGCGAAGATCGGCGACAGGGCGCCGATGACGAGGCCGATCATGATGCCGCCAAGCGCAATGATGGTGATCTGAAAGAGATAGATCAGCACGACGACGGCGGCCGGCGCACCCAGGCATTTGAAGCTGGCGATAGTGGTGCGCTTGGAATCGAGGAAGGCACGCACCGCATTGGCGACGCCGACGCCGCCGACGATCAGAGCGGTGAGGCCGACCAGAGTCAGAAACTGCGAGAAGCGGGTGATGTTTTCGGTAAGCGAGGGCGCGGCCCGGTCGCTGGTGCGGATCGACCAGCCGGCGGAAGGGAATTCCCTGGATGCGCGCGCCTGAATGCCCGATATCGCGCGCTTGTCCTGCAGCCGGATCTTGTAGGCATGTTCAACGAGGCTTCCGGTCTGGATCAGGCCCGAAGCTTCAAGCGCCCGGCGGCTGACGAGCAGGCGCGGCGCAAAGCCGAAACCTTCGGAGAGGGCGTCCGGCTCGGTCTTGACGGTGCCGGTGATGCTGAGTTTGACATTGCCGAGCAGCAATTCGTCGCCGACCGCAAGTCCAAGCCGATCGAGCAGCAGCGGAGCTGCGACCGCTCCATAGGTGCCGCTTTGGGCCGAAAGCAGGGCTGCAAGCGGATAATCCGGCTCGGCCGCGAAGCTGCCGTAGAGCGGGTAGGCGTCGTCGACCGCCTTGACCTCGACCAGGGCCTGGTCGGAACCATCAGGCTTGCGCGCCATCGAGCGCAGACCTGTTGACACCGAGACGGTGCCGAGACTTTCGAGGAAGGCCATCTCCTCAGGTGTGGCTTCGCGGTTGTTGAGCTCGAAGCGAACGTCGCCGGCCAAGAGCTCCTGCCCCTGCGAGGCGATCGTGTCGGTGATCGACTGCGAAACGGAATTGACGGCGGCAATCGCACCCGTGCCGAGGGCGATGCAGGCAAGAAAGATGTAGAAGCCGCGGATACCGCCGCGCAGCTCACGGAGCGCCAGGCGAAAAGCCAGCGCGGTGCGCGGCGTGATCATTCTCATGCGATCGCCGCCTCGCTGCGGCGGGCGGCGCTGTCGCCCTCGATCCGGCCGGAGCGGACGCGGATCTGGCGCGAGCAGCGGTTCGCAAGCGAGACGTCGTGGGTGACGAGAAGTAGAGTCATGCCGCGTTCGGCCTGTTTGGAAAACAGCAGGTCGGCGATCTGACGGCCGGTCTCGGTATCGAGATTGCCTGTTGGCTCGTCAGCGATCAGCAAAGCGGGCGAGGGGGCGAGCGCCCTGGCGATCGCCACGCGCTGCTGTTCGCCGCCGGAAAGCTGGCCGGGATAGTGGTTCAACCGTTCGCCAAGGCCGACCGAATTCAGCTCGCGATGGGCGATTTCGAAAGCGTTGCGGACATTGGCGAGTTCCAGCGGCACGGCGACGTTTTCAAGTGCCGTCATATTGGCGATCAGGTGGAAGGACTGGAAGACGATTCCGATGTTACGGCCGCGGAAATCGGCGACCTCGTCCTCGCTGAGCGCATGGAGCGGCGTCTCGTTGATGTTGATTTCGCCGCTGTCGAGCTTCTCCAATCCGGCAAGCACCATCAGCAGCGTCGACTTGCCGGAACCGGAAGGGCCGACGATGCCGACGGATTCGCCGGCTGATATATCTAGGTCGATGCCCTTCAGCACATGGACGGAAGCGGCTGCACTGCCAAGGGTCAGATCGGCGCCCTTCAACTCGATGATGGTTTTTGCCAATAGAAATCGCCCTATATAAATCTCTAACCGAATGGCCGCATGACGGCACCTCGCCAATCTAGGGAAAGCAGGATGAGATTTAAAGTTGCCGCCCTTCAATTCACCGTCATTGCCGTCTCGTTGATTTTTACCGGTGCCGCCGCGGCCCGGACGATCAATCTCGTCGGTTTTGGGGACAGCCTTATGGCGGGTTATCAGCTGCCGCCCGGGAACGGCTTTCCGGAGAAGCTGCAGGCCGCTTTGAAGGCGAAGGGGCTCGACGTCGCCATTGCCAATGCGGGCGTCTCGGGCGACACGACGACAGGGGGGCTTGCCCGGATCGACTGGTCAGTGCCGGACGGCACCGACGGCGTCATCCTGGAGCTCGGCGCCAATGATGCGCTGCGTGGCATCCCGCCGGAAGAGAGCGAGAAGAACCTCGACCAGATGATTTCCCGGCTGAAGCAGCGCGGCATCGCCGTGCTGCTCGTCGGCATGATGGCGCCCCCCAATATGGGGGCGGACTACGCCGCACGCTTCAATCCGATTTATCGGAAACTTTCCGAGAAACATGGAGTTCGGCTTTATGCCTTCTTCCTGGACGGGGTGGCGCTCGATGCCGGGCTGAAACTCGACGACGGGATGCATCCGAATGCAAGAGGCGTCGACGTCATTGTCGAAAAGATGGAAGCCGATGTCACAAATTTCGTCGGGACGATTTCTACTGTGAAGAAATAGGGGCTTGCGCGGTCATTAATTGCGTGATTCCGTGTAAGCACCTGCAAAAGATTCGGGGAGTGCTCGTTATGCCGAGACTGTTTACCGCCCTCGAAATTCCGCGCAATGCGGCGATGAGCCTTTCATTGCTGCGCGGCGGCCTCCCCGGAGCACGATGGATCGATGTGGAGAATTACCACATCACCTTGCGCTTCATCGGTGATGTCGACGGCCGCACCGCCGATGAAATCGTCGAACGCCTCGACCGGATCGACCGGCCGGAATTCCAGTTCCGCCTAGAAGGCATCGGTTCCTTCGGCTCGAAGAAACCGCATTCGGTCTGGGCCGGCGTCTCGCAATCGCCTGAGATGTACGCCCTGCAGGGTGAGATCGAGCGCATTTGCCAGCGCATCGGCCTGCCGCCGGATCCCCGCAAATTCATGCCGCATGTGACGCTGGCGCGGCTCAAATCGTCGCGGCTCGACGATGTCGTGCAATATCTGGCCGGGCGCGGCAACTTCCACACCGCAACCTTCACGGCGCCGCGCTTCGTGCTGCTTTCATCGCGCGAATCGGTGGGCGGCGGGCCTTACCTGACCGAGGAAGTGTTTCCGCTGCACGAGGCCCGGTCGACGCCCAGCGTTTCGAGCAGCTTGCTGCAGCCGGCCAAGAGCCTGGTATAGACCAGCTCAAAGCCATCGGGGCCGCCATAATAGGGATCGGGAATATCCTCTCCCGTTCCTAGCGCGGCATCGCCGAAGAGCCGGATATTCGCCTTGGGCGGCGCGATCTTGCCAAGCGTTGCCAGATTGTCGCGGTCCATGGCGAGGATCAGATCGAGACCGTTGAAATCAGTTGGTCGGATGCGGCGGGCGCGCTGCGCCGCTACGTCGATGCCATGGCTTTGGGCGGTGGCGATCGAACGCTGGTCGGGCGGCTCGCCTTCATGCCAGCTGCCGGTGCCGGCGGAATCGACGGTGAAACGGCCGGTGAGGCCAGCCTCGGTGACGAGATGACGAAAAATTCCCTCGGCAAGCGGAGAACGGCATATATTGCCCATGCAAACGAAGAGGATACTGATAGGCGTCATCGGTAGACCTGTCGGAAGAACAAGAGGAGCATGGCATGAAATGGGAAAGACTGGACCGGGCAGCAGTCGAGGCGCAACTGGCGGAGCTTGCCGGCTGGACCCTCAATGACGCGTCCTCCTCGATCTCGAAGACATTCAAGTTTTCGAATTTTATCGAGGCCTTCGGCTTCATGACGGAGGCAGCGATCACGGCCGAGAAGCTCAACCATCATCCCGAATGGTTCAACGTCTATTCCCGAGTAGATGTGACGCTGAACACGCATGATGCTGGCGGACTGACGGAGCTGGATTTCAAGCTCGCCAAGGCGATGGAGAAAGCGGCGGCACGACGTCTCGGCTGAAGGTGTTGTCGATTGAACGGGGCCGGTTGAAAGGGGCCGATTGAAAGCCTGGGCGCCATCACCATATGTTCGCAGGGACGAAAGGATGTCAGGGATGGACGAGGTCAAATTCGGGGAAATCCTTCTGCCGGGCGACGAGGACACCCAGAGCCGGCGGGAGAAGACGGTGCGGCAGAAGTTCTGGCCGACTTTCCGCCGCGCCGTGCGGCAGATCCCGTTCTCGCGCGACGTCGTCGCCGGCTTCTACTGCGCGCTCGATCCGCAAACGCCGACCAAGGTGCGCGGTGTGCTGCTCGCAGCACTCGCCTATTTCGTCATGCCGGTCGACATCATCCCGGATATTTTCGCCGTCATCGGCTTTTCTGACGACGTCGCCGTGCTTTCCGCCGCCTTCGCCATGGTGCGCGGCCATATCCGGCCAGGCCATTATGACGCGGCGGACCGCGTCCTCGCCGACCCGCCAGCGGATACGATGAAAACGATTTGAAGGGGCCGGCGCGGTTCAGCCGCGTTCCTGCTCCAGCACCTTGCGGAGTTTGCCGAAGGCAAGCCGGATCCGTGATTTCACCGCCGAGCGGCAGCCCGGTCGCTTCAGCGATGTCGGCGATTGGCCGAGAAAAAAGGCGGCACGCAGCATGTCGCGCTGTTCCTGCGGCAGCTGGCCGCGGCGGCACGGATCTTGGCGTCGGGGTCATTGACGATGATTTCCTCGGCGCCGATGTCGGCCGGCGGCTGCAGGGCCGGGTCCCGTCGAAGATGCGGGCGTCGGCGCGGCGATTGCGGGCAATGCGAAGGAGCCAGGTCGAGAGTGAAGACCGCGTGGCATCGTAGAGCTTTGTGCCAGAGCACGATCATGATCTGCTGAACCAGCTCCTCGGCCTCGCCTGACGTCATCTTCCGGCGCATCAGCCAGGTCTTCAGACGCGGGCGAAATAGTCGAACAGGATGGAGAAGGCCTGCTGGTCGCGATCGTCTGCGACAGCCTTTGCGAGGGCAGCGAAACGCCATCCTTCCTCGGCATCCATGTCGTCTCACGAGCCCCCTGCGGCCAAAATTTCGTCCCGGATTTCCAAAGTCTTAATGAGGTACAACGGATTTTTGAAAGGTCAAACTCTTGCCTGAATCTTTGTGTCTTAGATTCACCCGAACGGCCGGCCGGTGCCATCGGCGCACCGGCGTCGCAGCCGATTTCGGCAAGGGGCAAAAGTCGTGGTCGAGCTGAAATGACACAGGCACATACAAATCGCAGCTATTGTTGACCATTTGGTAACCTGAATTAAGTCAAAATAAAGCAGATCGTGATTATGCGCCGCCCGCTATGATCGCTTCGGGCCTTGAATCGCAAGAACCGGCAGGAATCCATGTTTGTAAAAAGTATCGTATCCGCCCTCGCACTCACCCTTGGTATGGCCGGAGTTGCGACAGCGCAGCAAGCCGCGCCGACCCGCATTCAACAGTTCCAGGCATGGGGCGCCTATTCCTACAAGTCTGGCGCCAGCACCGTCTGCTACGTGCTGTCCGTGCCGACGGCAAAGCAGCCGGCAAGCGTCGATCACGGCGACAATTTCTTCATCGTCTCGCAGCGCCCCGGCCAGAACATCTCCTACGAGCCACAGGCGATGATGGGCTATACTGTGAAGGAAAATTCGAAGATCAACGTCGTCATCGACAACAAGACCTTCGTGATGTTCACCAAGGACAAGGCCGGCTGGGTCGAGAACGCGGCTCAGGAGCCGGCCCTCGTCGCGGCGATGAAGACTGGTCATTCGATGACGGTCAATGCGGTCTCGCGCAAGGGCACGGGCACGTCCTACAGCTATTCGCTCTCGGGCATCTCGGCGGCGTTGAAACAGATCGAAAGCTGCAAATAAGCGCCTTTTTGGCCAACGGAATATCAAGGGCCGGCCTTGCGCCGGCCCTTGCTGTTTTCCATCTGTAGTGACGCGCCGGCAAAATGATGCTAAAGGCCGGGGCCAACAGCGGACAGATCGCGATATCAGTCGCCGTTCCGCCATTCAATTTCTGCCAATGTGCCGTCATTGCGCCTCACCTCTTCCGGCTTGCTCCTGAAGTCCGCGGGGCTTGCGGGGGCGGTTACGTGTTCGAATTCGGGATCAAAGACCATGTCCGTCATGGATGCGATTGATGTCACCAAGCCACGGGCGCCGAACGCCTCTTCCGGCGCCGAAAAGCCTTCCCTGATCGGGCTGTCGCGGGAGGAAATGGCGGCGGTGCTCAGGGAAAAAGGCGTGGCCGAGAAGCAGATCAAGATGCGCGTCGCGCAGCTCTGGAACTGGATCTATGTGCGGGGCGTCTCCGATTTCGACCATATGACGAATGTCGCCAAGGACATGCGTGAAATGCTGAAGCAGCATTTCACCATCGCGCGTCCCGAAATCGTCGAGGAGCAGGTTTCCAATGACGGCACCCGCAAATGGCTGCTGCGCTTTCCCGCGCGGGGTGCAGGCCGCCCGGTCGAGATCGAAGCCGTCTACATTCCGGAAGAGGGCCGCGGCACGCTGTGCATTTCCAGTCAGGTCGGCTGCACGCTGACCTGTTCCTTCTGTCACACCGGCACGCAGCGGCTGGTGCGCAACCTGACGGCGGAGGAAATCCTGTCGCAGTTGCTGCTCGCCCGCGACCGGCTCGGCGACTTCCCGGATCGCGAAGCGCCGCAAGGCACGATCATGCCGGCCGAAGGCCGCAAGGTCAGCAATATCGTGATGATGGGCATGGGCGAGCCGCTCTATAATTTCGATGCCGTCAAACAAGCCCTGCTGATCGCTACGGATGGCGACGGCCTGTCACTGTCCAAACGTCGCGTGACGCTTTCCACCTCCGGTGTCGTGCCGGAAATCTTCCGCACCGGCGAGGAGATCGGCGTCATGCTGGCAATTTCGCTGCATGCGGTCCGCGACGACCTGCGCGACATTCTGGTGCCGATCAACAAGAAGTACCCGCTGAAGGAACTGATCGACGCCTGCAAGGCCTATCCCGGCCTTTCCAATGCGCGGCGCATCACCTTCGAATATGTGATGCTGAAGGACGTCAATGACAGCCTGGAAGACGCCAAGGGGCTGATCAAGCTCCTGAAAGGCGTGCCGGCGAAGATCAACCTCATTCCGTTCAATCCCTGGCCCGGCACCAACTACCAGTGTTCCGACTGGGAGCAGATCGAGAAGTTCGCCGATTTCATCAATTCGGCCGGTTATGCCTCGCCGATCCGCACGCCGCGCGGGCGCGACATTCTTGCCGCCTGCGGCCAGCTGAAATCGGAATCAGAACGCATGCGCAAGACTGAGCGGCTGGCCTTCGAAGCGATGATGATCGCCAATCACGGCGCTGACGACTGATCAGCAAGTTTGATCCTCGCAACAATTCTCCGCGATTGATTTCAGGGGGCGCTTTTCCTAAAAGTGCCGCCAAAATCATATAGGAGGATACCCATGCGCCCGATTTTACTCGCTCTTGCCGCCAGTTTGGTCCTTTCCCTTCCCGCCAAGGCCGATGACGTGACCGTCGCGGTGACGGCGATCGTCGAGCATCCGGCGCTGGATGCGGCCCGCAAAGGGGTTCTCGACGTGCTGACGGCGGCCGGCTACAAGGAAGGCGAGAACCTGAAATTCGTGTTCGAATCGGCGCAGGGCAATCCGGCGACCGCAGCCCAAATAGCCCGCCAGTTCGCCGGCGACGAGCCCAATGTCATCGTGCCGATCTCCACGCCGTCGGCCCAGGCCGTCGTCTCTGCGACGCGCGACATTCCTGTCGTCTTCACCGCCGTATCGGATCCGCTCAGCGCCCAGCTCGTCAAGAACATGGACAAGCCGGGCGGCAATGTCACCGGCCTTTCCGACATGTCCCCCGTCGGCGAGCACCTGGCGCTGATCAAGGAAATCGTGCCAAAGGCGAAGACCATCGGCTATCTCTATAATTCAGGTGAGGCGAATTCCGTTTCGCTGCTCGCCGTGCTGAAGGCAGAAGCCGAAAAGACCGGGCTGACGGTCGTCGAATCGGCCGCCACCAAATCGGCCGAGGTTCAGGGCGCTGCCCGCGCCCTCGTCGGCCGCGCCGACGCGATCTACATTCCGACCGACAACACGATCATCTCGGCGCTCGAAGGCGCCGTCGCCGTTGCCGAAGAAAGCAAGCTGCCGCTCTTCACCGCCGATACGGATTCGGTTTCGCGCGGTTCGGTCGCTGCCCTCGGCTTCAACTATTACGATGTCGGCAAGCAGACGGGCGAAATCGTTGTGCGCGTGCTGAAGGGCGAGAATCCCGGCGATATCGCGGTGAAGACCGCCGCCGGCAGCGATCTTGTCGTCAACAAGGCGGCAGCTGCCAAGATGGGTGTCACGCTGCCCGAGAGCGTGCTTTCGCGCGCCAACAAAGTCATCGACTGATCGGCCGTAGGTCCACCGACTGTTCACGTTCAGCCGCTCCCGTTTGCACGGGGGCGGCTGTAGTATTACAAGGCTCCGGTTTCGCGACGGGCGGAACGGAAACAAAAAGGGGCTGAAAGCCTTGAGCCAAATCGCATTCTGGGGGGCCGTCGAGCTCGGCCTGGTCTATTCCTTCGTCGCTCTCGGCGTCTATCTCGCCTTCCGCGTCCTCGATTTTCCCGACCTGACCGTCGACGGTTCCTTTCCGCTGGGTGCAGCGGTCACGGCTGTGCTGATCATCGCCGGCGTCAATGCCTGGCTCGCGGCGCTGATCGCCATGGCCGCGGGTGCGGCTGCGGGCATGGTGACGGCGCTGCTCAATGTGCGCTTCAAGATCCTCAACCTGCTCGCCTCGATCCTGACGATGATCGCCCTGTTCTCCGTCAATCTAAGGGTGATGGGCAAACCCAATGTCGCCCTCATCAATGCCGATACGATGATCAGCCCATTCTTCGGCCATGGCCTTCGCGATTTCTACGTGCGGCCGCTCTTCGTCGGCGTTCTCGTCATCGTCGCGCTCGTCCTGGTCTGGCGCTTCCTCGAAAGCGACGCCGGGCTGGCCATGCGCGCGACCGGCGCCAATGCCAGGATGGCGCGAGCCCAGGGCGTCGACACCAGCCGGCAGATCTATCTCGGCATGGCGATCTCGAATGCGCTGGTGGCGTTCGGCGGTGCCTTGTTTGCCCAGACCAACGGTTTTGCCGACGTCACCTCCGGCGTCGGCACCATCGTCGTCGGTCTTGCCGCCGTCATCATCGGCGAGACCTTGCTCGGGCGGCGCGGGCTATTGATCGCGCTCGTCGGCTGCGTGCTCGGTTCGATCCTCTATCGCATTGCCATCCAGCTGGCGCTGTCGAGCGACGTCATCGGTCTGCAGGCCTCCGATCTCAATTTCGTGACGGCCGTGCTGGTGACCGTGGCACTCATTCTTCCCCGCCTTCGCAGAGGTGCCGCATCGTGATCAGCGTCAAGGATATCAAGGTCGTTTTCGGACGAGGCACGCCGCTGCAGAAGCAGGCGCTGAACGGCGTCAGCCTGACCATCGAGCAGGGCTCCTTCGTGACCGTCATCGGTTCGAACGGCGCCGGCAAATCCACGCTGCTCGGCGTGCTCGCCGGCGACGTCCTGCCGAGCGAGGGACAGGTGCTGATCGGCAAGAATGAGGTGACGCGCAAGTCGACGGCGGCGCGCGCCGGTCTGGTGGCACGCGTCTTCCAGGATCCGCTGACAGGAAGCTGCGGCTCATTGTCTATCGAGGAGAATCTCGCTCTCGCCGCCCGCCGCGGTGAGAAGCGCGGGCTTGTCCCGGCGCTCGGCGGCAAGAGGCGCGATTATTTCAAGGAGCGGATCGCCGAGCTCAATCTCGGGCTGGAAAACCGGCTGAAGGACCGCATGGATCTGCTTTCCGGCGGGCAGCGACAAGCCGTTTCGCTTGTCATGGCGACGCTTGCCGGGTCGGAGGCACTGCTGCTCGACGAACACACGGCAGCGCTCGATCCTGGGATGGCCGAGTTCGTGATGAACCTCACGCAGAAGATCGTGGCCGAGCGCAAGCTGACGACGATGATGGTGACCCATTCCATGCGCCAGGCGCTGGATTACGGCCACCGCACTATCATGCTGCATGGCGGCGAGATCGTTCTCGACGTTGCGGGCGACAACCGAAAGAACCTGCAGGTCGAGGACCTGATCGCCATGTTCCGCAATATGCGCGGCCAGACGCTGGATGACGATGCTTTGCTGATCGGCTGAATCCGACAGCGTGCTGATTGGCTAAGCCAACAGCGGGCTGATCGGCTGAATTCGGCCTATCGAGCCTGGGTGAGCAGGATCTTGGCGGCGAAGATCGAGAAGACGCCGGCGAAGGTATAGTCCATGCCGCGCAGCACCTTTCTGTTGTTCTGCAGCCAGGAGGCCAGCCAGTCGGCGGCAAAGACGACGGCGGCATTAACCGGCATGCCGATCAGGATGAAGCAAAATCCGAGGAAAAGCAGCTTCTGCGTGACGGCCGGGTCTCCGGCGCTGACGAACTGCGGCAGGAAGGTCATGAAGAAGATGATGACCTTGGGGTTCAGGAGGTTGACCCAGAAGCCCGAGGAGATGTTCGAAAGGGTGGTGCCCTTCTGCTCCTCGACCTTGGCGATGGTGAGCTTCGAGCCGAAGCGGATCGCCTGCACCGCCAGCCAGAGCAGATAGGCGGCGCCGCCAGTCTTCAGAGTCAGGAAGGCGGTCGGTGAGGCGGTGATCAGCGCCGAAATGCCGAAGGCAACCAGCATGGTGTGGACGACGATGCCGAGGCTGGTGCCGACGACGACGAAAAGAGCCGCCTTCTTGCCCTGGGCGAGCGCGCGGCTGATCGACAGCGTCATGTCGGGACCCGGGGTTGCCGCAAGTAGCAGCGTCGCGGCGGCAAAGGCGAGAAGGGTCGGCAGGCTGGGCAGAAAGTCCATGGCACACTCGGAAGCCGGAAAGATCTCGCAATCTCTTATCCGGCTTCCGGAAAATTACCAATCAAACCTTCTGATGGCCTCCATTACGTCTGGTCGAGGAAGACCTTGAACTTGTCGGCATAGTCCCTGTGCCAGCGCGACAGCGGCGGCCGGTTCTCGATGATGTCGCCCATCGCCCAGGCCATGCGTCGCTCGTCGACCCCGCGGCTCACATCGTTGTCGGGGCAGAGGATATAGAAATCGCCGCGTGCGAGGCTTTCGACCATGAAATCGACCGTTTGCTCCGGCGTCCAGGCGCCGGCGGGTTTTTCCGCGCGGTCGCCCTTGGTCAGGCCGGTGAAGACGAAGCCCGGGATGAGCAGATGGGCGGAGATTTTTCCACCTTCGATATTACGAAGCTCGTGCTCGAGCGCTTCGGTGAAGACTTTCACGCCGGCCTTCGAGATATTGTAGGCCGGGTTGCCGGGCGGCGTGGTGATGCCCTGCTTCGAGCCGGTGTTGATGATCAGGCCGGGCTCGCCGTGCGACAGCATCTTCGGGCCGAAGACGCGCGTGCCGTTGACAACGCCCATCAGATTGACCGCGAAGATATGATCCCAGTTCGCCTGCGGGCTGAAGATCGAGGTCTCCGGACCAATGCCGGCATTGTTCATCAGCACATGCACGCGGCCGAAACGCTGGAGCACGGCGCGTTCGAGCGCCTCCAGAGAGCCCTTGCTGGCGACGTCGGTCTCAACCGTCATCACATTTTCTTCGCCGGCAATGGCCTTGAGTTCGTCGGCGGCGGCGGCCAGCCGATCGCCGCCGAGATCGGCGATGACGACGCTCATGCCTTGGCCGGCGAAATATTTCGCCGCGGCCAGGCCGATGCCCGACGCGCCGCCGGTGACGACCGCAACATTGGATTTCTTGAAAATGTCTTGAATATTCGTCACGGGCAGCCTCTCCTCGAGCATTGTTCGGACGATGGCGAATATGGGCTCCGCTTTCGCGCTGTCAAACGCTATCGCGCCGGTGGCGCCGCACTTGCCCTTGCGTCACGCGCCAATCTCGCTAAAAGTGCCGCGACACCGGGTTTTCGCCGGCCTTTTATGCAACGGACCTCATCACCATGGCATCATACAAAGACGTGAAGAAAGTCGTGCTCGCCTATTCCGGCGGCCTCGACACCTCGATCATCCTGAAGTGGCTGCAGACGGAACTCGGCGCCGAAGTCGTCACCTTCACCGCCGATCTCGGCCAGGGCGAAGAGCTGGAGCCGGCGCGCAAGAAAGCTGAAATGCTCGGCATCAAGGAGATCTACATCGAGGATGTGCGCGAGGAATTCGTGCGCGATTTCGTCTTCCCGATGTTCCGTGCCAATGCCGTCTACGAAGGCGTCTATCTGCTAGGCACCTCGATCGCCCGGCCGCTGATTTCCAAGCATCTGATCGATATCGCCCGCAAGACCGGCGCCGATGCGATCGCCCACGGCGCGACCGGCAAGGGCAACGACCAGGTTCGTTTCGAGCTGTCCGCCTATGCTTTGAATCCCGACATCAA
Organism: Rhizobium mulingense; assembly: GCF_029194105.1. Classification (NCBI taxonomy): domain Bacteria; kingdom Pseudomonadati; phylum Pseudomonadota; class Alphaproteobacteria; order Hyphomicrobiales; family Rhizobiaceae; genus Rhizobium; species Rhizobium mulingense. The sequence continues at coordinate 316,836 of NZ_JARFVE010000005.1, forward strand.
GATCATCGCGCCGTGGCGCGACTGGGCGTTCAAGAGCCGCACGGAACTGCTGGCCTTCGCCGAACAGCATCAGATCCCGGTCGCCAAGGACAAAAAGGGCGAGGCGCCGTTCTCCGTCGACGCCAACCTGCTGCACTCCTCCTCCGAGGGCAAGGTTCTCGAGGACCCCGCCCAGGAGGCGCCGGAATATGTGCATATGCGCACGATCTCTCCGGAAGCCGCGCCTGATAAGGCGACGGTGATCAAGGTCGGCTTCCGCAAGGGCGACGCCGTCTCGATCAACGGTGTCGAGATGTCGCCGGCGACGCTGCTGGCGACCCTCAACACCTATGGCCGCGACAACGGCATCGGCCGTCTCGACCTCGTCGAGAACCGCTTCGTCGGCATGAAGTCGCGCGGCGTCTACGAAACGCCCGGCGGCACGATTCTGCTTTCGGCGCACCGCGCCATCGAATCGATCACCCTCGACCGCGGGGCCGCTCATCTCAAGGACGAGATCATGCCGCGTTACGCAGAGCTCATCTATTACGGTTTCTGGTTCTCGCCGGAGCGTGAGATGCTGCAGGCGCTGATCGACAAGAGCCAGGAGCATGTCGAAGGTGAAGTGACGCTGAAGCTCTACAAGGGCAATGTCATAGTCATTGGCCGCGAAAGCGAAAAATCGCTCTATTCCGACAAGCTCGTCACTTTCGAGGACGACCAGGGCGCCTACGATCAGAAGGACGCAGCCGGCTTCATCAAGCTCAATGCGCTGCGCCTGCGCACCCTCGGCAAACGGAACCTTGCGAAGTAAACTTGCCTCGCTTTTGAACTGGTCATGCGCCCGCCGGCTTTGTCGCGCGGGCGTTTTCATGGAAGCGGTAGCAAGCCTCACCGCTCTCGTCCACGAAATCCGCGGCAACGATGTCAAAGCGTGACGGCCATGTGGCGGAACTCGATTACCACTGACGTGGGCAAATTGAACAAAAATAGGGTCGACGCCTTTATCTGCCTTGAAGGGCTACAAAGGCCGGAACCATGGATGTCAGGCAGACAATCGACGCGTTCGAACAGTGGTTCCGAACGTTTGTCTTCAGCGAATGGACACTCTACCAATTCGGGATTATCGCCGTCGGTTACGTCGCAGCGTCGTTCTTGGCATCACGCACGGAACCCGCGTTGGAAGCGAAGGCCAGGCGCATCAAAGGCAATCCGGACCTCTTGCGCGTCATAATCGCCTTCATGCGGCGCTTGAAGTGGCTCTTTCTTGCGGTATGGCTGTGGCTTGCCAACGTCGTTCTCACTCAAAACACCTGGCCGTCGCAACGATGGCTCGTCTCGACTGCCCTGACGCTGACGGCAGCGTGGTTCATCGTCTCGGTACTGACCAAGATCATTCATAATCCTACCTTGTCGCGTGCGGTGGCAATCGTCAGTTGGAGCTACGTCGCGTTGTACGCGCTCCGCCTTGACGGTCCGGTGCTTTCCGCGCTCGATGGCCTGGCTGTCAATCTGGGGGCCGTGCGGCTTTCACTCCTTCTTGTGCTGAAAGCGGTCGTCTTGGCTGTCGCGCTCATCTGGGTGGCGGTTCTCGTCGGCAATGTCCTGTCCCGTTGGGTGCAGAGGTCGGGCGATCTTTCGCCATCGATCAAGGTCCTGATCAGCAAGTTCATAAAAATCGGCTTGATCATGATCGCCGGCGCAATTGCCCTATCAGCGACCGGCATCGACCTTACCGCATTGACGGTTTTTTCCGGCGCGGTCGGCGTCGGAATAGGTTTCGGCCTTCAGAAAGTCGTATCGAATTTCATCTCGGGCATCATTATCCTGCTCGATAAATCCATCAAGCCTGGCGACACCATCACGCTCGGCGATACTTTCGGTTCGATCCGCGACTTGCGCTCGCGATTCGTGTCGGTGATCACGCGTGACGGCAAAGAATACCTGATCCCCAACGAGGACTTCATTTCTCAACAGGTCGTCAACTGGTCGTTCTCCAGTGACTACGTCAGGATCGATGTCGACTTCGGTACGGCTTATGACAGCGATCCACATGAAGTCGCTCGAATCGCAATCGCGACTGCCTCTACGGTCGATCGCGTCGCTAACGATTACCGGGCGCCGGTATGCTGGCTTACCTGCTTTGGCGCTTCGTCGCTTGATTTCCGGCTCCGCTTCTGGATCTCCGATCCCGCAAATGGTCTGACGAATGTCAGGGGCCAGGTGCTGATGGCGCTTTGGGACGCATTCAAGGAAGCCGGCGTGTCGATCCCGTTCCCGCACCGGGAAATCATCATGAGGACGCCTGTCGAGATCAAGCAGTCGCGCCAGGACTAAGCGACGATAGTGAGCCCACCGGCAAATGCCGAGCGGGCCTTATTGCTTCGTGAATGACGCGACGGCTGCTTCGAGATAGAGCCTGACATCACGGCGACGCGGTCCCCAGCTCTCGGCCCAGAGCGGCAGGCCGACGAAACCGGCTATATCAGGCGCGGCCTTGGCAGGATCAAGCCGGATTACTTCCTCTTGATCGGTGACAGCAAAGCCGTCTTCCGTCTGATCGAGACAGGTTACCGCCAGCCCGGCTTTGACCGCAATACCGCTGCGATCCGAGGTCAGATCATCTGCGATGGCCTCGCGGAGCGTAAAAAGATCAAGCGGCGCGAGCCTTAGGCTACCTTGCCATTCGTTCGGTGCGTTGGTGGGGTCGACGACATTGACGCCAAGGAGCGTGGGAACCTCCCCCTTGAGGGGGCCTGCGCCGTGGCGGGTGGTGTAGCAGCGCGTCGCATATAACGCGTCCAACTCTGTGACACCAGCCTCGGCGGCGATCGCGCGTATATTTGCCAGACCGGTGTTCGAACGGGTGACGTGAGGAAATGCGCCCAGGTTTTGATCGAGGCATAGGCCTTGTGCCGCCTCGAAGATGACCGCGCCGCGTTCGCATAGCCGTCGGTCGGGCCACAGCGTGACGTGGTCGAGATAGGCGGCGCAATCCGCTTCGAAGCCGGCGATGGTGATTTCATCAGCCAATACGGCAGCCAGTTCTTCGGGTAAGGCGGTGATGCCGAGCGCGGCGAGCCGTCCAGGCACCCAGCTGTCGCGGATCGAAACAAGACGGGCGTGCAGATCGGGGCGGAACAGATCCTTTGTCGAAAGGGCGAATTGGGGCTGCAGGTTGCGCTCGATAGTCTCGCCGAAGCCGAGGCCGCAGCTTCCGTGGCGGGCAGCGCCCCGCGCCAGTTCCACAGCCTGGTTGATCAGGATGTCGAAAGGCGTGGTGATCAGGGCGCGCGGGTCGCTGCTGATCTGAGGCTTCGCACCCCGCTCGTTGAGAGCGGACAGCTCGTCGAGAAACAGCATCGGGTGAGCAACGAAGAAGCGGCTGAAATGCGTGGAAGCTCCGGCGAAGCTGCCCGAGCCGATGTGATGGAAGACATGGCGGCGGCCGGCGGGATCGACCACGGTGTGGCCAGCCTGAGCGCCGCCATTGCTGCGAACCACCACGGCCCCCGGCGTGGCTGCGGCAAGGCGGTCGACCATCAGCCCCTTGCCTTCGTCGCCATAAAGCGCGCCGATCACGGCTTGTGCTTGGATACTCATCATTCTGCTCCTCAATTGCCTCGGAGCGTCGCGCCGGGGCAGTCAGAGTACCTGGCTTAGAAGAACGGCAGCAGACGCCGGTTCGGGCGTTCACCGATGGCCTTGGCGACCACTGCCGCAGCCGCGTCCGGCCAGCTCGCGGCCACATCGGCGGCCTCGCGGCCTTCGGTAATTTCAATGATGGAAACTACCAATTCGGCAATGCGCCTGTGATCATCGAGTACGAAGGTTCGGCCGGGCAGCAAGGGTTGCCAGCTCTGCAGCACCCGGTTGAGCCGGGTGGCCGCATAGCCTTCACGGATGACGATGTGAAAGACTTCATAGGATCTTTGCGCCATCGCAAGACATTCTTGTGCACTCAGGCCGCGCGGCGGTTCGACGCCGAAGATGCGAGAAATCTGATGGGCGGCCAGGCCATTGTGAATCGGTTCGTCTCCGATGGTGAAGAGATAACCCTTGCGGCCGCGCCTTTCGAAGGCATCGGTCGAGGTTTTGAGGGCCGCGAGCAGGTGAGCGGCGCTATAGCTTTCGCCGTCATTGCCGCCCCCATTGCCTTCCAGCCATAAGGCACGGATCTGGCTGGCAAGCGAGATATCGGCTTCGAACTGGGTGGCCTGCAGAGGGGCGGCATCGGTGAACGCGTCTCCGACTGCTGCGACCATGATGTGCGGATCGGATACCGGCCGGCGATCGTAGATCTCCGATGTCAGGGTGATGAGCCCGCCGCGCATCAGCTCATGGGCGATCATGCCCATCGAGCCGGTCACGTCCGCGGCCAGAATAATCGGAGTCGATTGCGGGTTGTAGGCGCTGTCGCGGCTCTCTCGAGTGGAAAAGCGCGCCGGGTCGAACCGCGGATCGATGCCGGTGGCGCCGAATACTTCGGCTCGACTGCGGCCATCCACATGGAGTGCGTTATAGGCCGCCCAGTCGGCCGTGCTGAAACGTCCCATCCCCATGACATACTCCTTTGCTGTTGCCTGGTGAGCGGCGCGGCCCTTTGTCCGCCGTCCCGTCTACTCTCTATATAGAATTGCAATTTGCATTTTGCAAGTTGCTATTTGCGAATTGTGATTTTTTCGAGTGGCCGCTATGAGGGATGAGAGGACGGCAGGGACATAGAGATGGCAGGGGCTGAATTCGCACGACCGATCGTGACGGTCGACATCGTCTTGCTGACGCTGCAGGAAGGAAAGCTATGCGCGGCGTTGCTTCAGCGTCCTGGCGAGCCGTTTGCCGGTATTCCGGCGCTGATCGGCGGCTATGTGCACACAGACGAGGACGCCGACGCCGAGGCGGCGGTCCAGCGCATCCTCAGTTCCAAGGCCGGCCTTGAGGGCATATTCTTCGAGCAGCTCCGGACCTTCGCATCGGCGCGACGAGATCCTCGCGACTGGTCGGTATCGATCGCGTATTTTGCGCTGGTCCCGCGGGGAGCTTTAGAAGACAGTGCCAGTACGCTGGAGTTGCGGCCAGTCGAAGCCGCGGGCAAGCTGCCCTTCGACCACAATGAAATCGTGGATGCCGCGGTGGAGCGGCTGCGCGGCAAAGGCGCCTATTCGACCCTTCCGGCGAGGCTGCTTCCCGCGGTCTTTACGATGTCGGAACTGCAGGCGATTTATGAAACGGTGATGGGCGAACGGCTGGATCCAAGTGCCTTTCGCCGCAAGATCAACGACCTGGATCTGCTCGAAGTGGTCGAGGGCGAAAAGCGACAGACCGAGCGGGCCCGGCGACCAACGACGCTCTACCGGCTGAAAATGCCAGTTGCCGTGTTCGACCGAAAAATTTGAACGGGTCGGTCACCGATTGGATCGTGGGGCGAGCATGGTGAAAACATCGGCTTCGGGCGAGACCCTGCAGTCCCTTGACGAGTTGCCACGACCGCTTATTCTGCCTCATCCCCTCACTGCTGCGCAAGCAATGTCTTTCCCGATGCAAATTGGCGATCGTAGAAAATTCGTACCGACAGAACGACGCCGGCGATCAGAACAACCACACCAGCGACTTCGATCGGGGTTGGCCAACGGGCATGAACGACAAGTCCCCCGATGACACCAAAGGCTGTTTCCGAAACGATCAATTGCGCGGCCAGGGCGACGGGCAGGCTGCGTGAGGCAATGTTCCAGGCCCAGACACCGCCTACGGTTGCCAGCAGCGCCAAAGATGCTCCCCAAAGATACAAGCTGCCGGCAGCAGTCCAGCTGAATCCCAACGCTGGCAGCTTAAAGAGGTCCATCGCGGCGCCGACGGGGTAAAAGGCAAGCATCAGTACGCAACCGCCCACCAGTATCAGCGCCGACCACACGCCTGAGGGCATTTCAGGTCGGGCGGCGAGGGCAGCCTGATTGGCAAGAGCGAACCAGACCCAGAGTCCCACGGCAGCAAGCGCCAGCGGCACGCCGACCCACAAGGAGCCGACGGAGTTCAATCCTTCAGCGGTGAATGCCGTGCCATTGACTAGAACAAGGCCGATGAGCACCAGCGCCAGAGGCGCCACAAGGGACCGCCACCGCAAGGATCCCTGACGCTGATTGCCAATGACCATCAAGACGATCGGTACCAGGCCGAGGAAGGCTGGCGCAATGACAGGGCCGGCGAAGATGGCCGCTCCCGTTACCGTCAGGAAGTAACCGACATATCCCACGAAGGCGAGCCAAAGGGCCTGCAGAACGTTCCGGAGGGTGAGATGGCGCGCGACGTGCTTCTCCGAAAATAGGATGAACAGGCCGACTAGGGCCGAGACGAGATGACGGATGAGAGCGAAATCGAAGGTGGAATAGTCGCCAATGATGAAGGGCACGATAAAGTTGAGCGAAAAGGCAAAGGCCGCAAAGAGAGCGGCCGACACACCGATATAGAAAGATCTGTCCATAATCTTCACCCCTTTGACGTTGCGCGCTCTGAGCTTTGCCTCCGTCACGCCGAATTTTCTGATCGAATAGCTGGAATTTACTGGCCGAGAGCCTTGGCCGGTACTTGGTGAAAATGAGAGCCACCCTCTCGATGCTCATCGATCGGGCGTCGTGTGCGGTGCGCCCCAGCGGCCGTCGCGCTAGAGGAATACGCTTCAATCGAACAGCCGCAACGCCTATCCAGCAGAACCGATTTTTCATATCCTCGATCATCACGGCTTCTAATCGTCGGGGCGTTATGGATCGGCTTGATGCAATGCGGGTTCTGCTTGCGGTGGTTGATGCCGGGAGCTTGTCGGCGGGCAGCCGGAAGCTGAACGCACCGCTGCCGAGCGTCAGCCGCAAGGTCGCCGATCTGGAGCGATATCTCGGCACCAACCTCATCATCCGAACAAGCCGCAACCTTCAGCTCACAGATGCTGGTCGCGACTATGTCGAGGCGGCGCGCAAGATTATCGCCGATCTGGAGGAGGTCGAACGCAGGGCATCGGGCGAGTATCAGATGCCGCGGGGGCTGTTGACCATCACGATGCCGATCGAATTCGGCCACCGCTATGTTCTGCCGATCGCACTTGAGTTCGCGAACAAGCATCCGGAGGTGACGCTGAACATTCTTTCACTCGACCGCTCCGTTCATCTGATCAATGAGCAGGTCGACGTCGCTATCCGACTTGGTGAGTTGGTCGACAGTTCGCTCTACGCCGTCAAGGCCGGCGAGTTCCGTCTGCTGAGCTGCGCCAGCCCGGCCTATCTGGAACGGCATGGCATGCCGCAGCATCCCACCGAGCTCGCCAATCACGATGGGATCATGTTTCACAAGCGGTCGTTCTTTTGGAGTTTCGAGATCGACGGAAAGACCGTCGAGGTCATGCCACGCAGCCGAATTGAGGTGAACACGGCGGCCAATTGCGTTGCCGCCGCACTGAATGGGGTCGGGATCGCCCGCCTGTTCGACTACCAAGTTCCGGAGGAGGTGTCCGCGGGCGCGCTCGTGCAGATCTTGAAGGAGTATGACGGCGAGCCCAAGCCGATCCACATCGTCTATTCGCGTCAGGGCTTACTCGCTCTGAAGGTGCGCGCCTTCATCGATTGGGCGCTCCCCCGGCTTCGCGCGGCTTGCGGCAGCTATGGCGATGTGCCGTCACCGAAATGAAGCGCCTACTCTTTGACGATGGCCGCGGCGAAGCGTGGCCATCGTCACATTGATGGTTGCTCTTCCGCGTCACGGATAACGCGATCGATTTGCGCCTGAAGGCGAGGACCGATCAGCAGGATGGCGGGGATGACGATGAGATAGGCAATGCTCCACGAGCGCAGCCATGTCAGGACGAAACCCTTCGAGAATCCCAGATTGAGCGCGAGCAGCGTGAAAGAGATCAGCCCTGTCGTCACGACTCCCATCGACAGAGCGAAGACGATCTTGCGTTTGAAATGCGTGTTCATGTCGGTCTCCCGGACGGATGTGAAAGTGGGATCGCTTCAGCGGTCGCGATTTCGGTTTGGTGCCCTAAAGATCGCGTAACTCCGGCACCGGCGGTAGCGAGAGAAAATGATAGGCTCACTCTCGCTTCTACTCGCTACCGGGGTGGTATTCCGAGGCTCATCTTCCCATCATCGTGGTCCAACACCCATTGATCCTGGGCGCGCAAGTCGGCCGCCGCAACACCGCCGGCTGAAATCCAGCAAGGAGTATCCGAATGTCGACAGTCATCTACACAGGTAAAACCAGCACCACCGGCGGGCGCGACGGCGCGTCGCGCAGCTCCGATGGACGTCTCGACGTGACATTGTCCCCGCCCGGTTCCTCGGGTGTAGGCACCAATCCCGAGCAGCTCTTCGCTGCGGGTTGGTCCGCCCGTTTCCTCGGCGCGATCGGAAGAGCCGCCGCGGAGCGCCAGCTTCGCGTGCCCGCCGCCGATGCCATCAATGCCGAGATCGACTTGGTCTCGAATGACGGCGGCTATGTGCTGCAGGCGCGGCTGAATGCGAAGCTGCCGGGCATCGAGATGGATCTCGCCAGGTCTCTGATCGAGCGTGCGCACCAGCTCTGCCCTTATTCCAAAGCAACCCGCGGCAATCGCGGTCGAACTTAACGTCGCCTGATCAGTCTCCGATCCAGGCTTCCAATCCGATATCGCGCCGTCGTCCCGAGAAGATGTGGGCCATGACCGGCGCGAACACCAGAGGATGTTGTCATGACCACGATCGCAAAAGCCCTCGCAGCGGCAGCTTTACTGCTTGCCGCCGGCACCCCCATCTACGCGGAAACGGCGACGCAGTTCCTTCCCATCAAAAACGAGGCTGCACCGAAACTCTTCGTCGATCAGCCCCTTGCGGGACCGCTCGCCAGCCGAGCGGTGGCCATCATTCCCTATCGAACCGAGAATTTCCGCATCCTGCCAATCTTTGGCGCCAGCGCCAGCGATGTCTCGCCGAGGGCCGGTCACCTTCATGTCAGCATTGACGGCCTGCCTTGGCGGTGGGCCGATGCGGGCGGCACCGGCGCTATCGTCCTCACCGCCCTGCCGCCAGGCGAGCACAAGGTGCTCATCGAAATGGCCACGCCGGAACATGAAGTGCTGGGCGGAAAGGTCGTGAAGTTTATCGTACCGGTAATCAACAGCGCGCATCATTAGAGCCAATTCGGTGATGGCTACGAAAGCCGGAAGCCGCCGCCATGCCCTTGACGGATGCCGGGGATGACTTACTCTGCCTCGATCACCTCGGAGCATTTCCATGACGCAGTCCCTGCTCTTCGGCGCCTTCCTGGCGGCGCTCTTCTACGTGCTCATCCCCGGACCCGCTTTCCTGCAGCTGCTCGGCATCGGCGCCGGGCAGGGGCGCAAGGCCGGGGCCTTCTTCATGATGGGGCATCTGGTCGGAGATCTGATCTGGTCGTCGCTGGCGCTGATCGCGATCGTCGGCGCGAAGACGATCGGCACCTTCATCTTCGATCTGCTCGGCCTCGCTTGCGGTTTCTATCTTGCCTGGATCGGCTGGAGCGCGGTCAACGCAAAGCCGAAAGCGGAAGGGCAGTCGCTGGTCGTGGTCGAGCGGCCGTTCCGGCGCGGCCTGCTCTTCGGCGTCACCAATCCGAAGGGGTATCCGGTGGCGCTCGCCACCTTCACGGCGCTGGTTGCGGGCTCCGCCGGCGCGCTCGATTTCGAGGCACTGCCGGTGCTTCTCGGCGTGTCCTTCGTGGGTTTCGTGACGGCCGACATCATCCTGATCGGCATTATCGGTGCCGGCGCGGTGCGGCGCTTCTATCGCGCCCATGAACGGCTGATCGTGCGCTGCTCCGGCGTCCTCTTCATGGGTTTTGCCGCCCAGGCGCTATGGCACGCGACGCCCGGCCTCATCGGCTGGCGCAAGGCCTGATTCAGCCGTCCAGGAAATTGACGACCGATTTCAGCGTCTGAACGTCGCTGGGATCGCCGATCGACATGGCGACCTGCAGCTGGTTCTTGTAGTAATCGAGGAAATTGAAGCTCGTGCCGTCGGTAACGTTGGAGAGGTCGATAACATTGCCGAGCGGATCGATCGCATGCATCGGCAACGGCTCGGAGATCGCGGCGTAGGTGCTCTGATCGATCACGCCGCTGTCGAAGCTTTGGCGCGCGTAGGAGCGCAACTCTCCGGGGCTGACGGCAGTAAAATCGAGCCCCTCATCGAGGCCGCCTTCGATCTGGAACGAGACGGGGGTCGGAGCCTTTGTCTCGATGTGAATATCGGCAGTCTTCGAACTTTTTGCGTTATTAGGGTTGTTTTTAAATAGCAAACTCTGAGAAGACCGCAGGGAAAAAATTTCCATGACGCATGTCCCCTGGCAGGAAGATCACCCGGAAACTAGCGCTTGCGCCTGATTCGCGTCAATCGTTAACAAATGGTTAATTTTTACGCGTCAAATTTTGTCCACCAGATTTTACGGATGTCCACCGGCAGGCGAGGCAAAAGGCCAGCCTGCGACATACCAATTCTCAGGCCGCTCTCCTATATTGACGATCCATTCGCATGCCAAAAAGGAATTCTCCGATGCCTTCTCCCCATGATTTCAATCCGGCGCTCACCAACTGGGACGGCCTGCACGGCCTGCCGCGTTTCGACGCCATCGATGACAGCGATTTTGCTGCCGCCTTCGATGCGGCGCTGGCCGCGCATGAACAGGAGATCGACGAGATCGTCGGGAACAGCGATCAGCCGACCTTCGACAATACGGTCACGGCACTGGAGATTGCCGGCGATGCGCTGTCGCGCGTTTCGGCGCTGTTCTGGAACAAGGCGGGTGCGCATACCAATGATGTGATCCAGGCGCTGGAGCGGGAGATCTCGCCGAAGATGTCGCGCCACTATTCGAAGATCGGCATGAATGCCGCGCTTTTTGCCCGCATCGATACGCTCTGGCAGAAGCGCGAGAGCCTTGGCCTGACGTTGGAACAGACGCGGGTGTTGGAACGCCATTGGAAGGGCTTCGTCAAATCGGGCGCCAAGCTCGAGAAGGCCGAGCAGGAGAAGCTTGCCGAGATCAACGAAAGGCTTGCCGGCCTCGGGACGCAATTCGGCCAGAATGTGCTGGCCGACGAAAAGGCCTGGGCCTTGGTGCTTTCCGATGGGCCAGAGCTCGACGGGTTGCCGGAATTCCTGCGCGACGCGATGGCTGCGGCGGCGCGCGAGCGCGGCGAGGAGGGCAGATTTGCGGTGACATTGTCACGTTCGATCATCGAGCCGTTCCTCACCTTCTCGGAGCGCCGAGATTTGCGCGAGCAGGCCTTTAAGGCCTGGGTGGCGCGCGGCGAAAACGGCGGAGAGACGGACAATCGCGCAGTCATTCGGGAAACGCTGGCGCTGCGCCATCAGGTTGCGAGCTTGCTCGGCTACGGCAATTTCGCCGAGCTGACGCTCGACAACACCATGGCGAAGACGGCCGAAGCGGTGAACGGCCTGCTGAAAGCGGTCTGGGCGCGGGCGGTGAAGCGCGCCGGCGAGGAAGAGATCGATATCGCGGCGCTGATCGCCGAAGAGGGCCGGAACCACGAGGTGATGCCTTGGGACTGGCGCCACTATTCCGAGAAGATCCGGGCCCGGAAGTTCGATTTCTCCGAGGCCGAGCTCAAGCCTTATCTGCAGCTCGAGAAGATCATCGAGGCCTGCTTCGACGTCGCCGGCCGGCTGTTCGGCATCCGTGCGGTCGAGAAGAAGGGTGTCGCCGCCTATCACCCTGACGTTAGAGTGTTCGAAATCAGGGACCGCGAGGACAGGCTGGTCGCCCTGTTCCTCGGCGACTATTTCGCCCGCGGTTCGAAACGGTCCGGCGCCTGGATGAGCTCGCTGCAATCGCAGCACAAGCTCAAACTGAAGAACGGCCGCCACGGCGAATTGCCGATCATCTATAATGTCTGCAATTTCGCCAAGCCGGCCGAGGGCAAGCCGGCGCTGCTGTCGCTCGACGATGCCCGCACACTGTTCCACGAATTCGGCCATGCGCTGCATGGCATGCTTTCTGATGTCACCTATCCCTCGGTTTCCGGCACCAGCGTCTCGCGCGATTTCGTGGAACTGCCGTCGCAGCTCTACGAACATTGGCTGACGGTGCCTGCCATCCTCAAAGAATACGCCGTGCATTTCGAAACCGGCGAGCCGATGCCGCAGACCCTGCTCGACAAGGTGCTGGCGGCCCGCACCTTCAATGCCGGCTTCAACACCGTCGAGTTCACCTCGTCGGCGCTGGTCGACATGGCCTTCCATACGCGCGAGGTGGTCGAGGACCCGATGGCGGTGCAGGCGGAGGTGCTGGCTGAGATCGACATGCCGAGTTCTATCGTCATGCGCCATGCGACACCGCACTTCCAGCACGTCTTCTCCGGCGGCTATTCGGCCGGCTACTATTCCTACATGTGGTCCGAGGTGCTCGACGCCGACGCCTTCGCCGCCTTCGAGGAGACGGGGGACGCCTTCAACGGCGAGATGGCGAAAAGGCTAAAGGAAAACATCTATTCCGTCGGCGGCTCGGTCGATCCGGAGGATGCCTACAAGGCCTTCCGCGGCAAGCTGCCGAGCCCGGATGCGATGCTCGTCAAAAAGGGACTTTCGACCTTCGAGGAATTGACAGGCAGCGACGCCTAAGACAATTTGATGACAAGCTGTGATGCGGCGGGGCGACGGCCTTGCCGCAGCTTTTGCGCGTTCCCCTCTTTCGCAAACGCAAAAAAAACTGTATGGACGCCCCAAACCAATAGGCGCGTCCTCAAGAGCGTGCGCCGCAGCCTCAGAGATTTCACATATGGCACTTCGCAATATCGCGATCATCGCGCACGTTGACCATGGCAAGACGACCCTGGTGGATGAGCTTCTCAAGCAGTCCGGCTCGTTCCGCGAAAATCAGCGCGTTGCCGAACGCGTGATGGACTCGAACGATCTCGAAAAAGAACGCGGCATCACCATTCTCGCCAAGGCAACCTCAGTCGAGTGGAAGGGTGTCCGCATCAACATCGTCGATACCCCCGGCCACGCCGACTTCGGCGGTGAGGTCGAGCGCATTCTGTCGATGGTGGATGGCGCGATCGTTCTCGTCGATGCGTCCGAAGGCCCGATGCCGCAGACCAAGTTCGTCGTCGGCAAGGCGCTGAAGGTCGGCCTTCGTCCGATCGTCGCGATCAACAAGATCGACCGTCCGGACGGCCGCCATGAAGAAGTCATCAACGAAGTCTTCGACCTCTTCGCCAATCTCGACGCGACCGACGAACAGCTCGACTTCCCGATCCTCTACGGTTCGGGCCGCGACGGCTGGATGAACGTCAATCCTGAGGGACCGAAGGATCAGGGTCTTGCGCCGCTTCTCGACCTGGTTCTCAAGCATGTTCCGGAGCCGACCGTCGAGGAAGGCCCGTTCCGCATGATCGGCACGATCCTCGAAGCCAACCCCTTCCTCGGCCGTATCATCACCGGCCGCATCGCATCGGGCTCGATCAAGCCGAACCAGGCCGTCAAGGTTCTCGGCCAGGACGGCAAGCTGATCGAAACCGGCCGAATCTCCAAGATCCTCGCCTTCCGCGGCATCGAGCGCACGGCAATCGATGAAGCTCATGCGGGCGACATCGTCGCGATCGCCGGCCTCTCCAAGGGTACCGTTGCCGACACCTTCTGCGATCCGGCCGTTTCGGAAGCCATGAAGGCGCAGCCGATCGACCCGCCGACGGTGACCATGTCCTTCATCGTCAACGACAGCCCGTTGGCAGGCACCGAAGGCGACAAGGTGACCTCGCGCGTCATCCGCGACCGTCTCTTTAAGGAAGCGGAAGGCAACGTCGCCCTGAAGATCGAAGAAGCCGAAGGCAAGGATTCGTTCTACGTCTCCGGCCGCGGCGAACTTCAGCTCGCCGTTCTCATCGAAACCATGCGTCGCGAAGGCTTCGAGCTTGCCGTTTCGCGTCCGCGCGTCGTCATGCACAAGGATGAAAGCGGCCAGCTGCTGGAGCCGATCGAGGAAGTCGTCGTCGACGTCGACGAAGAACATTCCGGTGTCGTCGTGCAGAAGATGTCGGAGCGCAAGGCCGAAATGGTCGAGCTGCGTCCGTCGGGCGGCAATCGTCTTCGCCTGCGTTTCTATGCACCGACCCGCGGCCTGATCGGCTACCAGTCGGAGCTGCTGACGGATACGCGCGGCACGGCGATCATGAACCGGCTGTTCCACGACTACCAGCCCTATAAGGGTGCGATCGGCGGCCGCGTCAATGGCGTGCTGCTCGCCAACGCAGCCGGTGAAGCCGTCGCCTATGCGATGTTCAACCTGGAGGATCGCGGCCCGATGATCATCGAGCCGGGCGAAAAGGTCTATGCCGGCATGATCATCGGCATCCATTCGCGCGACAATGACCTTGAAGTCAACGTCCTGAAGGGCAAGCAGCTCACCAACATCCGCGCCGCCGGCAAGGATGAAGCGGTGAAGCTGACGCCGCCGATCCGCATGACGCTCGATCGCGCGCTCTCCTGGATCCAGGACGACGAGCTGATGGAAGTGACGCCGAAGAATATTCGTCTGCGCAAGATGTATCTCGACGCAAACGACCGCAAGCGGTTCGAAAAGTCCAAAGCGGCTCTCTGAGAATTCGGAGATACCCTTAAGAACCCCGGCCTTAGAGCCGGGGTTTTTTTTATTGTGCGCTGCGTTGATTCCGACTTGTGACAATCGTTAAAAAAGCGTTAAAATTTATTCGTCGTCCACATATCAAGTCTGTGGGCAATCGAGCCGAATGCGTCATCGCGTATGGTTAATTGCCTCCGGCAGGACCAGAGTAAACGTTATGAAGACGTTGTCGATCGATGTCCGGCGGGCTGAACCGCACGATGCCCGAGCCATCTCGGAAACCCATAGGCTCGCGTGGCAGCACACTTACGCAGGCATCATTCCGCATCGCGCCCTGACGCAGATGATCGAGCGACGCGGGGAAAACTGGTGGCGCAAGGCAACGCGCGGACCTGCGACATTGCTGGTTCTCGATGTCGCGGGAACGGTCGCCGGCTACGCGACCCTCGGCCTCAACCGCGCCCGCGCTTTGCCGCAGGAAGGCGAGATCTACGAGCTCTATCTTCGCCCGGAGTATCAGGGCATTGGTCTCGGCCGTATGCTGTTCGGCGAGGCGCGCCGGCTGTTGAAGTCACTCGGCTGCAACGGGCTTGTCGTCTGGTGCCTCGAGGAAAACGAGACCGCCAGCCGCTTCTACCGCCATCACGGCGGGATCGATTTCTGCGAAGGCATGGAAAATTTCGACCAAAAGCAGTTGAAGAAAATCGGCTTCATCTGGAACTGATCGGTTCTGGTCAGCAATCACCTATTCGGCAGGTTAGACCTCTTTGCGCCGGTGGATCACGCATTGGTGATGTCAAATGTTGCGTTGCCGCATGAAACCGATTATCTGGCTGCGAGCAATTCAACCTCGCAGGAGTTTCGTATGCGCATCGACGCCGTTTCCATCGGTAATAATCCCCCTGAAGACGTCAACGTTATTGTCGAGGTTCCGGTCGGCGGTCATCCGATCAAGTATGAAATGGATAAGGACGCCGGCACGCTGGTCGTCGATCGCTTCCTCTATACGCCGATGACCTATCCGGGCAATTACGGTTTCGTGCCGCACACGCTGTCGGAAGACGGCGACCCGATCGACGTGCTGATCGCGAGCACCCGCCCGCTCGTTCCGGGCTGCGTCATCAACGTGCGCCCGATCGGCGTTCTGAAGATGGAAGACAATTCGGGTAAGGATGAGAAGATCATTGCGGTGCCGTCGCCGAAGCTGACGCTGCGCTATGAGAAGGTGAAGGATTATACCGATCTTCCCGAGATCACGCTGAAGCAGATCGAGCACTTCTTCGAGCACTACAAGGATCTGGAGCCCGGCAAGTGGGTGAAGATCTTCGGCTGGGGCGATTCCGGCGAAGCCGGCGCCCTTATCCTCGAGGCTATCGAGCGCGCCAAGAAGGCGAAAGGCTGATCGTTTAGCCTGAAAGCGTTTCGAGCTTTTTTGCCAAATCCTCCGGGTCACCCTCGATCCGGAGGATTTTTTTGCGCGCGGTTTCGCCGGAAACGAGGCTGACGCGGGATTTGGCAACGCCGACCGATTTGGAAACGAGCGCGATCAGGGCCTTATTGGCCTTTCCCTTTTCCGGAACGGCGGTGACGCGCGCCTTCAGATAAGTCTCGCCTTCGCTGTCCGTCTCAATGCCGTCGAACGCGTCTCGCCCTCCATTCGGCGTCAGCCGAACAGTCAGGCGCAGATGATCAGCGAAGAGCCTCCAGGGAGAGCTCAAGCGACCAGCGGATAAAGGGTGGTCCAGAGGAAGGTGCGCAGGAAGAAGATGATCACCAGCAGGATGATCGGTGAAATGTCGATGCCGCCGAGGTTCGGCAGCCGACGACGGATCGGCTTCAGCACCGGCTCGGTGACATTATAGAGGAACATCCCGACCGAATTGACGAACTGGTTGCTGGAATTGATGACGTTGAACGCATAGAGCCAGGAGAAAACGGCGCTGGCAATCAGGATCCACGTATAAATATTCAAAACCAAATCAATGGTTTGAAACAAGGCAAACATCGTCGTCTCCAATTGGTTGTTGACAGACATGTAGACATTGGCAACTAAACGAGCAAGTGCCGTGTGGGAACGCAGGGCAATTCATGTTTAACGGGCGGCCTCGCAGCCATTCCGGCGCCCGCTTCCTCGGACAAGGCTCATGTCGTTTTCGCCCACCGGAGACCGTTTTGCCGCGTTCCGGCATTCGTCTTACACCCGCTTCTTCTTCGCCCGCTTTCTGCTCTCCTTTTCGCAGCAGATCGTCAGCGTCGCCGTCGGCTGGCAGATGTACGATCAGACCGGCAAGGCGATCTATCTCGGCTTGATCGGCCTCGTGCAGTTCCTCCCGTCGCTGCTGCTCATTCTCGTCACCGGTTCGGTGGCCGACCGGTACAACCGCCGGGCCATCGCAGCGCTGTGTTCGCTGGTGAGCGCGCTCTGCACACTGGCGCTGCTGATCATGACGGCGACCGACACTTTCGCGCCCTGGCCTGTGTTTGCGGTGCTACTGATCTTCGGCATCGAACGTGCCTTCATGTCGCCGGCGGTGCAGTCTCTCGCGCCCAACCTTGTGCCGGAGGACGCTCTTTCCAATGCGATCGCCTGGAATTCCTCGTCCTGGCAGCTTGCGGCGATCACCGGGCCAGTGATCGGCGGCCTGCTCTATGATGTCAGCGCGACGACCGCCTATACGGTAGCGGTGATCTTTTCCATTCTCGGCGCGGGCCTTCTCTTCATGATCCCGAAGCCGGAGCAGAAGACGGTCGGTGAGGCCAAGAGCTGGGCGATGATCCTCGGCGGCTTCAGTTTCATCCGCGCCGAAAAGGTGGTGCTCGGCGCGATTTCGCTCGATCTCTTTGCCGTATTGCTCGGGGGCGCCACCGCGCTGATGCCGATCTTCGCCCGTGATATTCTGACGCTTGGCCCCTGGGGCCTCGGACTGTTGCGCGCAGCACCGGGGGTTGGCGCCGTCGTCATGGCGATTTTCCTGGCCGCCTATCCGCTCAAGCACCGTGCCGGCATCTACATGTTCATCGGCGTCGCCCTGTTCGGCGTCGGAACCATCATCTTCGGGGTCTCGACCAACACCGAAGTCTCGATCGCCGCATTGGCGCTGATGGGGGCGGCGGACATGGTGTCGGTCTATGTGCGCGAGAGCCTGATTGCACTGTGGACGCCGGATCAGCTGCGCGGCCGCGTCAATGCGGTCAACATGGTCTTCGTCGGCGCCTCGAACGAGCTTGGGGAATTCAGGGCCGGCACGATGGCCTCGATCTTCGGCGCGGTGCCGGCAGTCGTCATCGGCGGCATCGGAACCCTGGTCGTCGCAGCGATCTGGGCTTCGAGCTTCCCGAAACTGCGCAGGATCGACACGCTCGACGCTCCGGCCTAATGCATGTCGCCCGGAAATGTGCAGCGGTTCCGGGAGAACGACATGCATAAAACAAAGGGCTTTAGCATGAGAACGGTCACATTCGGCTGGGAAGCTCTTATGCAGGAAGCGTGATAGGGTGCGCCGCTTTCGCGGCCTTTCCCTCGAAGACGAGATCGAGGAATTCGGTCAACCAGGCTCTCAGCGGCGCGTCGAACAGCATGCGGCCTTCCAGATGTTCGCGGCCCTGCTGGGCGTTCGGCAGAATGAAGCGATGGGCGCCATGCACGACCCAGCGATGCATCATCACTCGGGTAAGTTCGGCATGGAACTGCAGACCCCAGGCATTACCGTCGTAACGGAAGGCCTGGTTCGGGTAGGCATCGCCTTCGGCCAGCAGATCGGCGTCGTGCGGCAGCTCGAAGCCTTCTCGGTGAAAATGATAGACCATCTTCGGCCAGTGCATCAGCAGACGGCCCTTCTCGGTCGGGTGCAGCGGATACCAGCCGATCTCCGTCAAGCCATCGGTATTCGCCTGCACCTTGCCGCCAAGATGATGCACCAGCATCTGAGCGCCGAGGCAGATACCGAGAAAGGGACGTTTCTCGCGCAGCGGAACCTGGATCCAGTCGATCTCCTTCTTGATGAAGTCATCGGGATCATTGGCGCTCATCGGCCCGCCGAAGACGACGGCGCCGGCATGGTCTTCGAGCGTTGCCGGAAGCGGCTCGCCGAGCACCGGTCGGCGGATGTCGAGGCGGTAGCCCTTTTCGACGAGCAACTGACCGACGCGGCCGGGGCTCGATCGCTCCTGATGCAGGACGATGAGGATCGGACGCTCGTCGCGGTGCTGGATTCGCTCAGTCGGCATCATCTTGCAAAACCTGGACATCCGTCACCCTGGCGGCGGCCTCCTGCCGTTTCTGGATGCGCTCGCGCGCGGAAACGCCCAGCAGATCGGCGATCCGCCAGATCACATGATCTTCCATCTCGCTGCGTTCGCCATCGGCATAGACGATGTCCCAGAGGATGCCGATCAGCTCCAGCCGTTGCTCGGTGTTCAGGTGCCGCTTCAGGTCGGATGTGAAGCGATAATAGTCGACCGCGGAGCTTTCGGCCTCGAGGCCGGCCGCCATCAGGGCGTCGAGCTGTTTGCCGTCGAGCGCATACTGTTCCTTCAGCAGCTTGCGCAGCCGCTTCTTCTCGCTGGCCTTGATCTGCCCGTCGGCCTCCATGACCTGCATGCACAGCGCCGCCACTGCGATGCGCGGATCATCCGGGGCGAAACCCTTCCTGGGATGATCGGCAGTGAGCTTCTGAAAGAATGCCTGAAAGCGTTCGAACATGCGGTTTTCATTCCATTTCAGAAAAGGCGAAGCCGGGTCTTGGGTTCCGGTTCCGCCCTGGAATCGCGAACGCCGGGATCATCCGGCAGTCCACCAAAGAAGGGCTTTGCTTCGTTCGGCACCGGCGCTTTGTCGCCGGCGACCGGTTCGACGGGCTTCGGCTTTGCCGGCGCCGGCACGGGGCGCACGGCCTCAGCGATCGTCGCGGCGCGTTCCAGCTCGATGATGCGGTGATCGTTGACCGGGCTTTCCGGCCGGACGTCCCGCAGCGGCGGCAGGGTCTTCAGGGCAGTTTCGATCGCGGCGGGCGCCGAACCGTCTTCGAGCGGACCCTCGATCTGGCCGAATGGCGCCTTCCATTCGAAGGCATCGAGACGGCCGGTGACCGGTGACACCGGCAGCCATTTGTCGGAGACGAAGCCGTCCGCCACCCAGGCCGGATCGCGCGGGGCTTTCAACGCCTGGGCCAGCCAGTGGCGCACGCGGCCCTGATCGCCGGTCTCGGCCTCCTCGATGTCGGCGAGCAGCAGGAAGGCGGCTTCACGCGGCTCGATGCGCGCCGCCGCTTCCGCCTTGGTGCGGGCCTTGGCGAATTCCTGCGCGTCGAGCGCGGCCTGGGCGACGACGAGGAAGGATTCGACATTGTTCGGGCGCAACGCCTCCAGCCGCTCGGCGCGCTTCAGCCGGTCGAGCGTGGAATCACCGCTGCGTGCTCTGACATAGGTCTGGCCGATTTCGGGATGCGGCGCCGATTTCCATGCCTGTTCGAGGATCGAAGCGGCCTTGCGCAGGCCGCCTTCGCGGAACAAGGCCTTGGCGGCGATGAGGGCGGCCGGGACGAAGTCAGCGGCGAGCTTCAGCGCCTGCAGCGCGTCATCGCGGGCGCCGGCCGGATTGCCTTCGAGCTTCTCGGCAGCGCGAGCCGTCAGCAGCACGGCGTGCAGGCGGTTGGCTTCGGCCTTATCGACAACGCGGGCAGCCTTCTGCTGTTCGAGCAGCCGGATCGCATCGTCCCAACGGCCGGCCTGGCTGCGATATTCGAGCGTCGCTTGGGCGGCCCAGGGCAGATAAGGCGCGTTATCGGCGGCCTTTTCGGCATATTGGCGGGCGGCCTCGTTGGCGCCGAGACGGCGGGCTTCGAGATAGAGGCCGCGCAGGCCGAGCTCGCGCGTTTCCGGGTCGTTGGCCATGGCCTCGAACTTGGCGCGCGCCTCGTCGTGGCGGCCTTCGATCAGGGCGGCCTGGGCTTCGAGCAGGTTGATCAGCGGCTCCTGATCGGCGCGGATGAGGCCGCGCGAGCGGGCCGCCATCTTGCGGGCAAGGAGCGCATTGCCGGCGCCGGCGGCGATCAGGCCGGTCGACAGCGCCTGATAGCCGCGGTCGCGCTTGCGGGCGCGGAAATAACGCGTCACCGAATGCGGCGAGGTCCAGATCAGGCGAACGAACCACCAGACGATCATCACGGCGGCGATCAGAGCGATGATCGCGCTCACTGCGACGATCAGCTTCGTCTGATAGATCTGGCCTTCCCAGATCAGCGAGAGATCGCCGGGGCGATCGGCGAACCAGGAGAAGCCATAGGCGAGAAGCAGCACCAGGACGGCGAAGACGACGAGTCTGATCATGCTCTCACCCCTCCTTGCCCGTGCCGGCGACGGCCTTCGACAGCGCCCCGTCGACCAGCTCCTCGACGCGGATGCGCGCCTCCAGCGACTGCTTGAAGGCGGCGGACGCCTGCTTTCCGGGAGCCGGCAGAGCATTCCATTCGGCGGAAGCTCCGGGCAGGTCGCCGTTCTTCACCTTATCCTCCATGCGGGCGGCGATCGCTTCGACGCTTTCGCCCTCGATATTGCCGACGGGACGGACGGTCACCAGCGATTTTGCGCTCGCCATCAGCCGGTCCGACCAGCTCTGGTTCGGATCCGGCTGGTTGACGGCTTCGACGATCGCGGTCGCAACGTCGGGAACCTGACGCACGAGCTCGGTGCGCGAGGGAATGCCGGTCTCGGCAAAGCTACGCAGGTCGGCTATGGCGGGATCGTCGGGCGCGACGCCAGCGAAAGTATCGAGTTCGGCAAGGAAGGGGCCGCCGCGATCGATCGCCGCCTTGAGGGCGGCTGCCGCGATCGCCCGGGCGACCGCGACGTCCTGGCGCGGTTCGTTCAGCTTCTTTTCGGCCTCGTCGAGGCGTTTGGCGATATCGGCGCCATTGCTCGTCTGCTGCTCAGAGGACTGGGCAAGTGTGGCGCGCAACTGATCGACCTGGCCGCTCAGCTCGGCAATCTTCTGGTTGAGCGCCTCGACATTTGCCGAATCGGCCGGCGTCGCCGCTGCGGGGTTTTTCGCAGCCGCTTCCAGCACCGCGAGGCGTGTCTCAAGCGCGCCGTCGCCGGTGCCTGCGGGATTGGCGGCCAGATTGGCGACGGTCTGTTTCAGGCCGTCGATCTCACCGGAAAGATCGGCCATGTCGCGCGATGTCGTCTGCGGCGCAGAGGTACCCGGAAGGTATCCGGCATATTGAATGGCGCCTGCGCCAAGCAACGCCACGAGGCCGCCGAAGATGCCGGCAGCGATGAGACCGGAGGTGCCGGCGCCCCGCGGCGCGTGCTGCTGTGGGGCAGGCGTGAAGGAAGGCTCCGGAGCTGCCGGTTCCCCTTCTCGCGCATTCGTCCCGGGCTGGCCTTCGAATTCCGGCTGTACCTGTTCGGCGCGTTCATGCTCGGTCAATGACGCCACTTCGGTTTCGGGGGTCACGCCGGCCTCGGCGGGGCTGTTGTCGGTATCGCCGACATCATTTTCCACCGGCTTTTCGGTATCGGCTGCAGAGGCGAAATCCTGTGCTTCAAGGTCGATCGTGACCGGCTCGTCGGCGCTCTTCGAATGGCGTGGCGGGATTCCCGATACCATGACGTCCTCTTTATCCTGCATTGCAACGAAACTAGACAGTGATGCCAATTAAGGGAAGAGGTTAGATCAAATTTGGGCAGCCAGGGCACTCAAAGCAGCGACAAAAGGCTCATCTCATCCGGCATCGGCGCAATCGTCACGCTTCCCCTCAGGAAGGTCGGAATGGCCTGCGCCACGGCCTCGCTGAGGCAGAGGAGGCGGATTCCACCCTGTTCGGAGAGAGCTGATCGCAGGGCCGACACTTGAAAGAAATCCTCGGCCGTCTGCCGGGAATAGAACAGAACGGCATCCAGGTGATGGACCGAAAAAATCGCCTCGATGTCGGCCGGGCCAGGAGCAGCCGGCTGCATGCGATAGCATTCAGCGAGGGAAAAACGGATGCCGAGTTCGCGCAATCGGCCTTCGAAGGTTTCGGCACGCGGCATGCCGGCGAGATAGAGCAACGGCTCCGCTTTCTGCGCGGCGACGAGATTGGCGAGATCGCGGCCGTTGCCCGAAGAGGCGGTGACGGACCGGAAGCCAAGGCGCCGCGCCGCTTGCGCCGTCATCTCGCCGACCGCAAAAATCGGGCGGTCTAGGTGCGGACCAAGTGTCTCGCCGAGAGCCGACAGGACCCTCATGGCCTCGGCGCTGGTCACCGCGATCGCGGCGCTGGTAGCGGCAAGCGCGCCGGCGGCTGCGGCACTGTCATGTTGTGGTCGACGCAGCGGCAGCAGCAGCGGTTCGTGGCCCATGTCGCGCAGACGTTGCGCGGTTTTCTCGGCCGAATGCGCGGGGCGGGTGACGAGCACGCGCATGGCCGCTTCAGTGCCAGTCGTCGAAGAAGGCGCTGCCGGCCCTTGCGCGCACGTCCTGGCCGGCGCGGGTGCCGAGGGCGGCGGCATCGCGGCGATGCCCGTCAGTCGTCACGGCATGCTGGCTGCGGCCGTCCGGTGTGATGATCAGGCCGGAGAAGCGGATGAGGTCGCCCTCGCAGACGGCATAGCCGCCGATCGGCGTGCGGCAGGAACCGTCGAGGGCGGCGAGGAAAGCGCGCTCGCAGGAGACGGTGTCGAAGGTCGCCGAGTCGTTGACCGCCGCCAGCAGGTCCTCGATCCTCGTATCGCCGACGCGGCTTTCGATGCAGATCGCTCCCTGGGCCGGCGCCGGCGGGAAGGTGTCGGGATCGAGGATATCGGTTAGCACCTCGACCTTACCGAGACGTTTGAGGCCGGCAAGCGCCAGCAGGGTTGCATCCACCTGACCTTCTTCGAGCTTGCGCAGCCGGGTTTCGACCGAACCGCGGAAGGTTATGACGTTGATGTCGGGCCGCATGCGGCGGATCAGCGCCTGGCGGCGCAGCGACGAGGAGCCGACGGTGGCGCCATGCGGCAGGTCGATCAGCTTGGGCGCGGTGCGGCCGACGACGGCGTCGCGGATATCCTCGCGCGGCAGATAGGCGGAGAGATGGAGACCGTCCGGTAGGTGCGTCGGCATGTCCTTGGTGGAGTGCACGGCGAAATCCAGCTCGCCTGCGACAAGCTTCTGTTCGAGCTCCTCGGTGAAGAGGCCTTTGCCGCCGATCTCGGCCAGCGGCCGGTCGGTGATGCGATCGCCCTTGGTCGACAGCACGACGATCTCGAACATCTCTTCGGGCAGGCCATGCGCCGCCATCAGCCTGTCGCGGGCCTCATGCGCCTGGGCGAGCGCCAGCGGGCTGCCCCGCGTGCCGATCCGGAAAGGTTTTATTTGCATCCGCTCTATTCCGTTGTTACCGGAGTTCTCGTAACTGGGTTTCGGCCCCATCGCAATCAACGAACAGGCCTTATGGTTCCCTTTCTGCGCATCCTTGGCATCGAGACGAGCTGTGACGAGACCGCCGCGGCGATCGTCGAGCGCGATGCGGAGGGGCATTCCAGAATACTCTCCGACGTGGTGCTTTCCCAGCTCGACGAGCACAGCGCCTATGGCGGCGTCGTGCCGGAGATCGCCGCGCGCGCCCATGTCGAGGCGCTGGACGAGCTGATCGAGGCGGCGCTGAAGCGCGCCAATGTGTCGCTGGCCGATGTCGATGCCATCGCCGCCACGTCGGGGCCGGGGCTGATCGGCGGGCTGCTGGTGGGATTGATGACCGGCAAGGCGATCGCGAAGGCCGCCGGCAAGCCGCTCTATGCGGTCAATCATCTCGAAGGCCATGCGCTGACGGCGCGGCTGACCGACGGGCTTTCCTTTCCCTATCTGATGCTGCTCGTCTCCGGCGGTCATACCCAGCTCATCCTGGTGCGCGGCGTCGGAGATTACGACCGCTGGGGCACGACGATCGACGATGCGCTCGGCGAAGCCTTCGACAAGACGGCGAAACTGCTCGGCCTGCCCTATCCCGGCGGCCCGGCAGTGGAACGCATGGCGCGGGACGGCAATGCCGGCCGCTTCGATTTTCCGCGGCCGTTGGTCGGTGAGGCAAGGCTCGACTTCTCCTTCTCCGGTCTGAAGACGGCCGTGCGGCAGGCGGCACAGGAGATCGCGCCGCTCAGCGATCAGGACGTGGCGGATATCTGCGCTTCGTTCCAGCGGGCGATCTCACGGACGCTGAAGGACCGCATCGGCCGCGGCCTGCAGCGGTTCAAGGCGGAATTTTCGCCCATTGCAGAAAAGCCGGCGCTGGTCGTTGCCGGCGGTGTCGCCGCCAATCTCGAACTGCGGGCTACATTGCAGGGGCTTTGCGACAAGAACGGCTTCCGCTTCATCGCGCCGCCGCTGAGCCTCTGCACCGACAATGCGGTGATGATCGCCTGGGCAGGCCTGGAGCGGATGGCCATAGGTATTGCGCCCGATCCGCTCGACGTGCAGCCGCGCTCGCGCTGGCCGCTCGATGCTAATGCCGAAAGGCTGATCGGCTTTGGAAAGAGAGGAGCCAAGGCATGAGCGAAAAAATCGCCGTCATCGGATCGGGCGCTTTCGGAACGGCGCTTGCCGCCGTCATCGCCCTTGCCGGCCGCAGCGCGGTGATACTCGTCGGACGCAATCCGTCATTGATGGCCGATCTCAAGGCCGAACGTCTGCATGATGCCGTGCTGCCCGGCATTGCCCTGCCGGAATCGCTCGAATTTTCCGCCGAGGCGGAGGCGATCGCCGGCGCCTCCATCGTGCTTTTTGCGATGCCGTCGCAGGCGCAGGCCGATGCGGCGCGCCAATATGGCCCCTATCTGTCGAAGGATGCCATTGTCGTCACCTGCGCCAAGGGCATCGAGCGGGCGACGGGCAATCTGTTGACCGACATGCTGGAGCGGGAGTTGCCGGACCATCCGGTGGCGGTGCTCTCCGGCCCCGGTTTTGCCGCCGACATTGCCAAAGGCCTGCCGACGGCGATGGCGATCGCGGCGGCGGATATGGAGACTGCCGAGCGGCTCGCCCAGGCGATATCGGGCCGGACCTTCCGGCTCTACGCCTCCAGCGACCGCATCGGCGTGCAGCTCGGCGGTGCCCTGAAGAATGTGCTGGCGATCGCCTGCGGCATCGTCGAGGGCCGCGGCATAGGCGAATCCGCCCGCGCTGCGTTAATTGCCCGTGGCCTTGCGGAAATGTCGCGCTTCGTCGTCGCCAAAGGCGGCCAGACGGATACGGTGCGCGGGCTCTCCGGCCTCGGCGATCTGGTGCTGACGGCGACCAGCCATCAATCGCGCAACCTGCGCTTCGGCATCGCGCTCGGGCGCGACGAAAAGGCCGACCCGCTGCAGGGCGCGCTGGTGGAAGGTGCGCTCGCCGCCTCGGTCGCCTCGCGGCTTGCCGCGGAGCTTTCGATCAGCATGCCGATCACCGACGCCGTTTCCGCCATCATCGACGGCAGGCTCGATATTTCGGACGCCATCGAGCAGTTGATGACGCGTCCCATCACCACCGAATAGGAGAACAGACATGCTTTTCGCCCTGCTCTGCAAGGACAAGCCGGGACATCTGGACGTCCGCATGGAGACGCGGCCGACGCATCTTGCTTATCTCGACAAGCTCAATGCAGAAGGCAAGCTCTCGATGGCCGGTCCGTTCCTCGACGACGAGGGCAAGGCCTGCGGCAGTCTGGTGCTCGTCAAGGCGGAGACTGCGCAGGAGGCAAAGACGCTCGCCGATGCCGACCCCTACACCCAGGCCGGGCTTTTCGAAAGCGTTGAGATCAAGCCCTTCAACTGGGTCTTCAACAAGCCGGAGGCTTAAAGCATGGCGCATTGGCTCTATAAGTCCGAACCTGCCTCCTGGTCCTGGGAGCAGCAGAAGGCCGCCGGCGAAAAAGGCACGGAATGGACGGGCGTGCGAAATTATCTGGCGCGCAACAATATGCGGGCGATGCAGATCGGCGACAAGGGGTTCTTCTATCACTCCAATGACGGGCTGGAGATCGTCGGCATCGTCGAAGTCTGTGCACTGTCGCATCCCGATTCTACCGCCAAGGGCGATCCGAAGTGGGATTGCGTCGACATCCGCGCCGTCATGGACATGCCGAAGCCGGTGACGCTGAAGGACGTCAAGGCGAGCGAGAAGCTTGCCAAGATGTCGCTCGTCACCTCCATGCGCCTTTCCGTGCAGCCGGTGACCGACGAAGAGTGGGCCGAAGTCTGCCGGATGGGCGGGCTCGACAATCCGCCGAGCTGACGACCTTTGAAAACCGATCCGGAAGCCTTCATCCGCGCCAATACCAGTCTGATGGCGCCGCCGCATGTGCCGGAGATTTCACTCCATCTGGCAAGCGAGGCGCATGAGCTCTGGCTGAAAACGGAAGAGGAGTTGGAAGCCATCGGCCTGCCGCCGCCTTTCTGGGCTTTTGCCTGGGCGGGCGGGCAGGGATTGGCGCGCTACATCCTCGATCATCCTGATATGGTGCGCGGCAAGCGCGTGCTGGATTTTGCCAGCGGCTCCGGCCTCGTCGGCATTGCAGCTGTCATGGCCGGTGCGCGTGAGGCGACGGCCGCCGATATCGATCCCTGGGCGGAAACGGCGATCCGGCTGAACGCCAAGGCAAACGGCGTTTCTCTCGGATTTACCGGCGCCGATCTAATCGGACAGGATATCGACGCCGATATTGTGCTTGCCGGCGACGTCTTCTACGACCGTGCCTTCGCCAGCGCGCTCGTTCCCTGGCTGATGAGGCTGACGGGGGAAGGCATATCGGTTCTGGTCGGCGATCCCGGGAGAAGTTATCTGCCACGGGAACAGCTGGAATTCTGTGCGACCTATCAGGTGCCGGTGACGCGGGCGCTGGAGGATAGCGAAATCAAGAAGACCACGGTCTGGCGCTTCGGCTCAAGATCTTAAGGCCGGATCACGCAGACATTGGCCTCGTAGCTGCAGGGATCGTCCTGGACGGCTACGTCGATGACCTTCGCTTTCGGCGCCTGGGAGGCGAGCCGCGCGGCCGGATAATACCCGTAGCCGTTGTCGCCGACATAAGTCCCGCCATCGATCTGATAGGCATAAGAGCCGGCATAGGTGTCGCCGCTGCCGCCACCCAGCGGCTGCGGCGCGAAGATGACCAGGCTGCTGCGGGCGACGCGATTTGTCGCCGGAGATGAAAACTGCTTCAGGAACGGCATCCGCTCCCTGCCATGTCGGTGAATATAGGCGCTGTCGAAACGGATGCCGCGATCGCGCCAGCCGCGACGTTGGCCGAGAAACAAGCCGTTGTGCAAGGCGTGGCGGTGGCTATGGAAACGATGATCGGCGAAGCGATGGTCGAAACGGCGCTCGCCGGCGGAGGCAGGCAAGGCGACAAGCGCGGCGAGTGCAAGCAAGGCGACTGCAGATGGACTGCGAAACATGGATGCCGGCCTCCGAAATTCCCGATCGTTAACAAATCGTTAATGTCAGACTGCGCCAAAAGCCGTGGCTTGTCCATGCGCCTGGGAAGAACGGCATGAATATTGAGCCGAAAGACGAGTTTTCGTTGGTGGTTCCGCTTTTCGCCGAAGCGCAGAACCGCTCTAACCTTTTGTTCTTACGCAATCCCAGGTGAAAAGCCGCGTCGGAGCTTTTCTGGAGCTGCTCCCGCCCGCAAACTTCCCGGTAACCCGAATCGATTAAATTAAAAGCAGACAGCGATTGTGCTTGTCGTCGGGCTTTCCGGTGAGTAAACGTCGCAATTGATGCAACGCACACAGAGAATTTTGTCATTCGTGTGGTTGACTGAGCATGCTCCGAAATCCGGGAGCGCAGAGAAGCCGCCGCGAGGTTCTGATGGCGAACGTGACAAATAACCGGCCCTTGTCGCCGCATTTGCAAGTCTACAAACTAATTCCCACCATGGTCATGTCCATCGTCCACCGCATTACGGGTGGGGCGCTCTATGTCGGCACGCTGCTCGTCGCCTGGTGGCTGATCGCGGCGGCAAGCGGCCAGAGTTCCTACGACTGGGCCAACTGGGTGCTCGGCAGCCTTCTCGGCAAGCTCGTGCTGCTCGGCTACACCTGGGCACTGCTGCACCACATGCTCGGCGGTTTCCGCCACCTCATGTGGGATCTCGGCTACGGCTTCGAGAAAGAAGTCTCGACGAAGCTTGCCATCGCCAACATCATCGGGTCGCTCTGTCTGACCGTGCTGGTCTGGGTGATCGGCTTCCTCATTCGCTTCTGAAGGTCCTCTCATGGATATGCGCACCCCCCTCGGCAAGGTTCGCGGGCTCGGCTCCGCCAAGGAAGGCACGAGCCATTTCTGGCGTCAGCGACTGACCGCCGTCTCCAACATTCCGTTGATCCTCTTCTTCGTCATCTTCATGATCGCCTATGCCGGCGCACCCTATGCGGAGGTGGTTCGCGCGCTGTCGAACCCGTTTGTCGCCGTTGTCATGGGGCTGATGGTGATATCGGGCGTCATCCATATGAAACTCGGCATGCAGGTCATCATCGAGGATTACGTGCATGGCGAGTTCGGCAAGATCGCTCTCTTGATGCTGAATACCTTCTTCGCGATCGTCATCGCCGGCCTCTGTCTCTTCGCCATTCTGAAAATCGCATTCGTAGGATAAGCTCGAATATGGCACCGACTTCACCCGCCCAGAATGGCAAGGCCTACAATTATGTCGACCACTCCTATGACGTGATCGTAGTCGGCGCCGGCGGCGCCGGGCTGCGCGCCACGCTCGGCATGGCCGAGCAGGGTTTCCGCACCGCCTGCATCACCAAGGTGTTCCCGACCCGTTCGCACACGGTTGCGGCGCAGGGCGGCATCGCCGCGTCGCTGCGCAACATGACGCCCGACAGCTGGCAATGGCACCTCTACGACACCGTCAAAGGCTCCGACTGGCTCGGCGACGTCGACGCCATGCAGTATCTGACCATGGAGGCGCCGAAGGCGGTCTATGAGCTCGAACATTACGGCGTGCCGTTCTCCCGCAACGAGGAAGGCAAGATCTACCAGCGACCGTTCGGCGGCCACATGCAGAATTACGGCGAAGGCCCGCCGGTGCAGCGCACCTGCGCCGTTGCCGACCGCACCGGTCACGCCATCCTGCACACGCTGTACGGCCAGTCGCTGCGCCACAACGCCGAATTCTTCATCGAATATTTTGCGCTCGACCTGATCATGTCGGAAGACGGCAGCCGCTGCACCGGCGTCGTTGCCTGGTGCCTCGATGACGGCACGATCCATCGCTTCGCCGCCAAGATGGTGGTGCTGGCGACCGGCGGCTATGGCCGTGCCTATTTCTCAGCGACCTCTGCCCACACCTGCACCGGCGACGGCGGCGGTATGGTGGCACGCGCCGGCCTGCCGCTGCAGGACATGGAATTCGTGCAGTTCCACCCGACCGGCATCTACGGTTCGGGCTGTCTGATCACCGAGGGTGCACGCGGCGAAGGCGGCTACCTCGTCAATTCCGAGGGCGAACGCTTCATGGAGCGTTATGCGCCGTCGGCCAAGGACCTTGCCTCTCGCGACGTGGTTTCGCGCTGCATGACGCTCGAGATCCGCGAAGGCCGCGGCGTCGGCAAGAACAAGGATCACATCTTCCTGCACCTTGACCATCTCGATCCGGCCGTGTTGCACGAGCGGCTGCCGGGCATTTCCGAGAGCGCCAAGATCTTCGCAGGCGTCGACGTCACGCGCGAGCCGATCCCGGTTCTACCGACCGTCCATTACAATATGGGCGGCATTCCGACGAATTATTGGGGCGAAGTGCTGAATGCCGATGGCGCCAATCCGGAGCGGATCATTCCCGGCCTGATGGCTGTGGGCGAGGCAGGCTGCGCTTCGGTACACGGCGCCAACCGTCTTGGCTCCAACTCGCTGATCGACCTGGTGGTCTTCGGTCGGGCCGCTGCGATCCGCGCCGGCGAGGTCATCGACCGCGCAGCACCGATCCCGCATCTCAACGTCGCGGCCTGTGACAAGATCATGGACCGCTTCGACGGTCTGCGCTACGCCGGCGGCGGCACGCCGACGGCTAACCTGCGTGAGAAGATGCAGCGCGCCATGCAGGAGGACGCCGCCGTCTTCCGCACCCAGGAATCGCTGGAATCCGGTTGCCGGCGCATCTCGGCGATCTGGCAGGAAATGCGCGACATCAAGGTCACCGACCGCTCGATGGTCTGGAACTCGGATCTGGTGGAGACGCTGGAGCTGCAGAACCTGATGGCCAACGCCATCACGACGATCTACGGCGCCGAGGCCCGCAAGGAGAGCCGCGGCTCGCATGCTCGCGAGGATTATACCGAGGGCGCATTCGCCGGCCGCGACGACGTCAACTGGCGCAAGCATACGCTTGCCTGGGTCAACGAGGCAGGCGACGTCAAGCTCGATTACCGCCCGGTTCACACCGACCTGATCGCGGAAGGCATCGATCCGCACAAGATCGAGCCGAAAGCCCGCGTCTACTGATTTCAAGAGGAACCTGGCATGGTTGAACTCGCTCTCCCCAAGAATTCTCAGATGCGCGAAGGCAAGGTCTGGCCGAAGCCGGCCGGTGCGACAAACACCCGCGAATTCCGCGTCTACCGCTGGAGCCCGGATGACGGCCAGAACCCGTCGATCGACACTTTTTACATCGATGTCGACGACTGTGGTCCGATGGTGCTCGACGGCCTGCTCTACATCAAGAACAAGATCGACCCGACGCTGACGCTGCGCCGGTCCTGTCGCGAAGGCATCTGCGGCTCCTGCGCGATGAATATCGACGGCACCAACACGCTGGCCTGCACCAAGGGCCTCGATGATATCAAGGGCGCGGTGAAGATCTATCCGCTGCCGCATTTGCCCGTCGTCAAGGATCTGGTGCCTGACCTCACCAACTTCTACGCCCAGCATCGTTCGATCGAACCCTGGCTGAAGACTGTGTCGCCCGCGCCGGCCAAGGAGTGGAAGCAGAGCCATGAGGACCGGCAGAAGCTCGACGGCCTGTATGAATGCATTCTGTGCGCCTGCTGTTCGACATCCTGTCCGAGCTACTGGTGGAATGGCGACCGCTATCTCGGTCCGGCCGTTCTGCTGCAGGCCTATCGCTGGCTGATCGATTCCAGAGACGAGGCGACCGGCGAGCGTCTCGACAATCTCGAGGATCCGTTCCGCCTCTATCGCTGCCACACGATCATGAACTGTGCGCAGACCTGCCCCAAGGGCCTCAACCCGGCCAAGGCGATCGCCGAAATCAAGAAGATGATGGTCGAGCGCCGGGTTTGACCGGCGCGCATGCCGATCATGCGATGGACGGCTTCGATCCGAAGCCGTCGCGGCTGCGATGCGATCTTTCCAGGACATTGCGGGAGTTCGGCAGGGATCCTTGCCGAGATGAACCGCACAACACCTTGCTGACAAATTCCATGTGCAGGAAGTTTTGCAGCGGGACAGTTGAACTGTATCGTGTTTCGATTAGGTGTTGTCACGGGCAATTTATGCAGTCCGACTTGATTAACCAAAGCGAATTACGGTAATCGAACTTGTCTCACGCCCTTTTCTCTGCGGCGACAGCCGAATTCAGGAGTATGATGATGCAGTTGCGATATGCGGTGACAGGTTTGGTAGTGACTCTCGCGCTAGCCGGTTGTCAGCGTACGGCATATGATTACAGCTCCAACTCTCCCAGTGCCGCGCCGGCGCCACTGACGGCGCAGCCAGTTCCTTCCGTTCAAGGCGGGCAGCTTCCGCCCCCGAGCGGCAGCTCGCAGTTCCCGGCCGCGCCGGCGTCGGCTTCGTCGATGCCGGGTGCGCAGCCGGCTGTTGCGGCGAATGCGCTCGACGTCACGAAGGAATCGATGGTCGGAAGCTGGCGCGTCAACGGCAGCTGCGACATGTTCCTGACGCTCACCAATCTCGGCAGCGGTTCGCGCGGCGGTACGCGCGGCTGCGTCGGCGAGCTGACGGCGATGGGTTCTTGGGAGGTCGCCGGCAAGCAGGTTCTGCTCAAGGACCGCTCGGGCAACGCGATCGGCAGCGTCTACAAGACAGCCGACAATCGCTTCCAGGGCCAGACGAATACAGGTCAGCCGATCAGCCTCAGCCGGTAAAGGAACCGGCGCGGTAACCGATCCGGCGGTGCCCCGCCGATGACCGACAGGCGGACATGCCCTCATGCAGCCAATGCCAGATTATGCGCTCAGCGTCTGCGAACAGCTTAAAACGCTGACGCTTTCCGGTGCCTTGCAAGTCGATTCCGCCCAGATGGAAGTGGCCAAAAGCCTGGATCGGGTGCTCGCTGGTTTGAAGCAGCAACGACCGGCGGCGAAATCGAGCGCGCTCGGTTGGCTGTTTGCCTCAAAGAAGAAGGCCGCAGGCGGCATCAAGGGGCTTTATATCCACGGCAGCGTCGGACGCGGCAAGACCATGCTGATGGACATGTTCTTCTCGATGGCGCCGTGCCGGAAGAAGCGGCGGGCGCATTTCCATGAATTCATGGCGGATGTGCACAACCGTATCGCGGCGCACCGGCTGAAACTCAAGAACGGTGAGACGAAGCACGCTGATCCGATGCCGCCGGTCGCCGCAGCCCTTTACGAGGAAGCAGAACTGCTCTGCTTCGATGAATTCACCGTCACCGACATTGCCGATGCGATGATCCTGTCGCGGCTGTTTTCCGAACTCTTCGCGCGGGGATGCGTTCTGGTCGCGACGTCGAATGTCGAGCCGGACAATCTCTACAAGGACGGTCTCAACCGCGGCCTGTTCCTGCCCTTCGTCGCGCTGCTCAGGCAGCATGTCGATGTCGTCACGCTGGATTCGCCGACCGATTACCGGATGGAGAAGCTCAACAGCCAGCCGGTCTATCTGGTACCGATCAACGAACATAACGACATGGCGATGGAGGCGTCCTGGACGCAGGCGCTGCATGGGCGCAAGGCGCAGCCACTCGATATTCCGATGAAGGGGCGCGCCATCCATGTGCCGCTCGCCGCCGACCGCATGGCGCGGTTCTCTTTCGCCGATCTTTGCGAGAAGCCGCTCGGTGCTGCCGACTTCCTGGCAATCGCCAAACGCTTCGATATCGTCTTCGTCGATCACGTTCCCCTGCTCGGACCAGAAAAACGGAACCAGATCAAGCGATTCATCATTCTTGTCGATACGTTCTACGATCATGCCGTACGGCTTTATATATCGGCGGCGGCGATGCCGGAGGACCTGCTCGTCGGTCGCCGGGGCACCGAGGGCTTCGAATTCGCCCGCACGGCGTCGCGTCTCTTTGAAATGCGCAGCGCTGAGTATCTTGCGCTGCACCATGACAAACGCGCCGCCGAATAACGACCAAGTGACGAATTGGCTTACGTTTACGTAAGAACTTTAGTATCTAAACGATTGAAAACGCTACATCAAAATTAATGGATTGCCATTTTTGGGCTTTGGGTCTATGCGAGTGCGTCATTGAGCGGTGCCTAAGCGTCGTTCGACGAATTTGATCGCAAAGGAAACAGCGAAATGGCGCGTAACAAGATCGCACTCATTGGTTCTGGCATGATTGGTGGCACGCTGGCGCATCTCGCCGGCCTGAAGGAGCTGGGCGATATCGTCCTCTTCGACATCGCTGACGGCATTCCCCAGGGCAAGGGCCTCGATATCGCACAGTCCTCCCCGGTCGAAGGCTTCGACGCCAATCTGACCGGCGCCAGCGATTATTCCGCCATCGAAGGCGCTGACGTCTGCATCGTCACCGCCGGCGTTCCGCGCAAGCCGGGCATGAGCCGCGACGATCTTCTCGGCATCAACCTCAAGGTCATGGAGCAGGTCGGCGCCGGCATCAAGAAGTATGCGCCCAACGCCTTCGTCATTTGCATCACCAACCCGCTCGACGCCATGGTCTGGGCGCTGCAGAAGTTTTCCGGCCTTCCGGCCAACAAGGTGGTCGGCATGGCCGGCGTTCTCGACTCTTCGCGTTTTCGCCTCTTCCTCGCCAAGGAATTCAACGTCTCCGTTCAGGACGTGACGGCCTTCGTTCTTGGCGGCCACGGCGACACAATGGTGCCGCTCGCCCGCTACTCGACGGTCGGCGGCATTCCGCTCACCGATCTCGTCAACATGGGCTGGGTCACCAAGGAGCGCCTGGAAGAGATCATCCAGCGCACCCGTGACGGCGGCGCCGAAATTGTCGGCCTGCTGAAGACCGGCTCGGCCTATTACGCGCCGGCCGCCTCGGCGATCGAGATGGCCGAGTCCTACCTCAAGGACAAGAAGCGCGTTCTGCCCTGCGCTGCCCATCTCACCGGGCAGTACGGCGTCAAGGACATGTATGTCGGCGTTCCCACCGTGATCGGCGCCGGCGGCGTCGAGCGCGTCATCGAGATCGACCTCAACAAGACCGAGAAGGAAGCCTTCGACAAGTCCGTCGGCGCCGTCGCCGGTCTTTGCGAAGCCTGCATCAACATCGCGCCTGCCCTCAAGTAATCGGCGCCGAAGTCATCGAAACAGGGATAAACCCATGAACATTCATGAATATCAGGCCAAGGCTCTGCTGAAGGGCTATGGCGCACCGGTTGCCGAGGGTGTGGCTGTCCTCAAGGTCGAAGAGGCCGAGGCTGCCGCCAAGTCGCTTCCCGGCCCGCTCTATGTGGTCAAGAGCCAGATCCATGCCGGCGGCCGCGGCAAGGGCAAATTCAAGGAACTGTCGCCGGAAGCCAAAGGCGGCGTGCGTCTCGCCAAGTCGATCGACGAAGTGGTCGCTCACGCCAAGGAAATGCTAGGCAACACGCTGGTGACGGCGCAGACGGGCGAAGCCGGCAAGCAGGTTAACCGTCTGTATATCGAGGACGGCGCCGACATCGCTCGCGAGCTTTATTGCTCGCTGCTGGTCGACCGCTCGGTCGGCCGCGTGGCCTTCGTCGTTTCCACCGAAGGCGGCATGGACATCGAAGCTGTCGCCCATGACACGCCCGAAAAAATCCAGACGATCGCCATCGATCCGGAAGCCGGTGTGACGGCTGCCGACGTCGCAGCGATCTCCAAGGCGCTGGCGCTCGAGGGCGCCGCTGCACAAGACGCCAAGTCACTCTTCCCGGCGCTCTACAAGGCCTTCAACGAGAAGGACATGGCGCTGCTCGAGGTCAATCCGCTGATCGTCATGAAGGATGGCCATCTGCGCGTTCTCGACGCCAAAATGTCGTTCGACGGCAACGCGCTCTTCCGCCACGACGACGTCAGGACGCTGCGCGACGAGACCGAAGAGGACGCCAAGGAAATCGAGGCTTCCAAGTGGGACCTCGCCTATGTCGCGCTCGATGGCAATATCGGTTGCATGGTCAACGGCGCAGGCCTTGCCATGGCGACGATGGACATCATCAAGCTCTACGGCAAGGAGCCGGCCAACTTCTGCGACGTCGGCGGCGGCGCCGGCAAGGAGAAGGTCGCTGCGGCCTTCAAGATCATCACTGCCGATCCCAAGGTCGAGGGCATTCTCGTCAACATCTTCGGCGGCATCATGAAGTGCGATGTCATTGCCGAGGGCGTCATTGCCGCGGTCAAGGAAGTCGGCCTCAAGGTTCCGCTCGTCGTGCGCCTTGAAGGCACGAATGTCGAGCTCGGCAAGAAGATCCTGAACGAGTCGGGTCTCGCGATCACCGCGGCCGACGACTTGGACGATGCGGCCAAGAAGATTGTCGCGGCGATCAACGGCTGAGAACCATCATGGCCTTCCAGTCCACACCATCCGCCGCTCATTTCCGCCTCAGCGCCTTTGCCGGCGTCTGGGAAGGAGAGGAGCATGTGGCGGCGTCGGCGTGGACGAGTGAAGGCAAGGCCAGCGCCGCGCTTTCCGGCGAGGCGCTGTTCGGCGGGTTCTTCCTGGAGCAGCACTATCGCCAGATGCGTGAGGGCGCGGTCTCTTTCGAAGCCCGCAATGTCTTCGGCTTCGATGGTTCGGATCAGGCTTACAAGCTTTACCAGTTCGATAGCGCCGGTTTTGCTCCGCCTTCGCCGGCTTCCGGCGAATGGAATGGCAATGAACTCGTGCTGACGAAGACTTCGCCGCGCGGCAGACAGCGCACTGCATTCACATTCGAAAATGAAGACTGCTACCGGATGGGCGTCAGCTTTTCGCCTGCAGGCAGCGATACTTGGCAGGAGGTGGTCAGCGGCATCTATCGTCGCGCCGCCCTCACGTCTTCCAACCTCTCCTAAACAAAGGCCTCGCATGTCCATTCTCGTTAACAAAGACA
The DNA here is from genome assembly GCF_029194105.1 of Rhizobium mulingense. Classification (NCBI taxonomy): domain Bacteria; kingdom Pseudomonadati; phylum Pseudomonadota; class Alphaproteobacteria; order Hyphomicrobiales; family Rhizobiaceae; genus Rhizobium; species Rhizobium mulingense. The sequence goes on from NZ_JARFVE010000005.1 coordinate 353,613, forward strand.
CCAAGGTTCTCGTTCAGGGCCTGACCGGTAAGACCGGGACCTTCCACACCGAACAGGCGCTTGCCTATTACGGCACCCAGATGGTCGGCGGTATCCACCCGAAGAAGGGTGGAGAAACCTGGACCGGCGCAAAGGGCGAAAGCCTGCCGATCTTCGCCACCGTCGCCGAAGGCAAGGAAAAGACCGGCGCCGACGCGACCGTCATCTATGTTCCGCCGGCCGGTGCGGCTGACGCCATCATCGAGGCGATCGACGCCGAAATCCCGTTCATCACCTGCATCACCGAGGGCATACCCGTCATGGACATGGTGCGCGTCAAGGCGCGCCTCGACCGCTCCAAGTCGCGCCTGCTCGGCCCCAACTGCCCTGGTATTCTGACGCCGGAAGAATGCAAAATCGGCATCATGCCGGGTTCGATCTTCCGCAAGGGTTCGGTCGGCATCGTCTCCCGTTCGGGCACGTTGACCTATGAAGCGGTGTTCCAGACCTCCAACGAAGGCCTTGGCCAGACGACGGCCGTCGGCATCGGCGGCGACCCGGTGAAGGGCACCGAGTTCATCGACGTCTTGGAAATGTTCCTCGCCGACGAAGCCACCCAGTCGATCATCATGATCGGTGAAATCGGCGGCTCGGCAGAAGAAGACGCTGCGCAGTACCTCAAGGACGAAGCCAAGAAGGGCCGCAAGAAGCCGATGGCCGGCTTTATTGCCGGCCGCACGGCGCCGAAGGGCCGCACCATGGGCCATGCCGGCGCCGTGGTATCCGGCGGCAAGGGCGATGCGGAATCGAAGATCGCAGCGATGGAATCGGCAGGCATTCGCGTCTCGCCGTCTCCGGCCCGCCTCGGCAAGACCTTGGTTGAAGTCCTCAAGGGCTAAGCCAGCCATATAGACCGGGCGGAAGAACGGCATCTGCGTTTCCGCCCGGTGTGACAGCACGAGACCAGCAGATGCGCCGCGGACAGGCGGCAATCGGAATGCGGCAGCCGGTGACGAAGCCGGCAAATTCATCAAAGTCAGGAGGCGGACGGAAGCGTCCGCATATCACCATGGCACGGCAAGAAGCCAACGAGCAGTTTCAGATCACCTCGTTTCTGGATGGCGCCAACGCGGCCTATATCGAGCAGCTTTATGCGCGCTACGAAGAGGATCCGGCATCGGTCGACGACCAGTGGCGCGCCTTCTTCAAGGCACTGGAAGACGATCCTGTCGATGTGAAGAAGGCGGCCAAGGGAGCCTCCTGGCGCAAGAAGAACTGGCCGCTGCCGGCCGGCGGCGATCTGGTGTCGGCACTCGACGGCAATTGGGGCATCGTCGAGAAGGCGATCGAAACCAAGGTGAAGGCGAAGGCCGAAGCCGCAGGCAAGCCCACTGATACCACCGACGTGCTGCAGGCGACTCGCGATTCTGTGCGCGCCATCATGATGATCCGCGCCTACCGCATGCGCGGCCATCTGCACGCCAAGCTCGATCCGCTCGGCATCGCCGCTGCCGTCGACGACTATCGTGAGCTGTCGCCGGAAAATTACGGCTTCACCGCCGCCGATTACGATCGCAAGATCTTCATCGACAACGTGCTCGGCCTGGAATACGCAACCATCCCCGAGATGATCGAAATCCTCGAGCGCACCTACTGCTCGACGCTCGGCGTCGAATTCATGCATATCTCCAATCCCGAGGAGAAAGCCTGGATCCAGGAGCGCATCGAAGGGCCCGACAAGGGCGTGGCCTTCTCGGCCGAAGGCAAGAAGGCGATCCTTGCCAAGCTCATCGAAGCCGAAGGGTACGAGCAGTTCCTCGACGTCAAGTTCAAGGGCACCAAGCGCTTCGGTCTCGACGGCGGCGAATCGCTGATCCCGGCGCTCGAACAAATCCTGAAGCGCGGCGGCCATCTCGGGCTCAAGGAAGCGGTGTTCGGCATGGCCCATCGCGGCCGTCTGAACGTGCTCTCCCAGGTGATGGGCAAGCCGCATCGCGCCATCTTCCACGAGTTCAAGGGCGGTTCCTATGCGCCCGACGAAGTAGAAGGTTCCGGCGACGTGAAGTACCATCTGGGCGCTTCCTCCGACCGCGAATTCGACGGCAACAAGGTGCACGTCTCGCTGACGGCAAATCCGTCGCATCTCGAAATCGTCGACCCTGTCGTCATGGGCAAGGCTCGCGCCAAGCAGGACATGAGCGCTACTGTATGGGAAGGCGATATCATTCCGCTGTCTGAGCGCTCCAAGGTGCTGCCGCTGCTGATCCACGGCGATGCGGCCTTCGCCGGCCAGGGCGTCATTGCCGAAATTCTCGGTCTCTCCGGCCTGCGCGGCCACCGCGTCGCCGGCACCATGCACGTCATCATCAACAACCAGATCGGCTTCACCACGAACCCGGCCTTTTCGCGCTCGTCGCCCTATCCGTCGGACGTCGCCAAGATGATCGAGGCACCGATCCTGCACGTCAACGGCGATGATCCGGAAGCCGTGGTCTACGCCGCCAAGGTGGCGACCGAATTCCGCATGAAGTTCCACAAGCCGGTTGTGGTCGATATGTTCTGCTATCGCCGCTACGGCCATAACGAAGGCGATGAGCCGTCCTTCACCCAGCCGAAGATGTACAAGGTCATCCGCGGCCACAAGACGGTGCTGCAGCTTTATGCAGAGCGTCTGGTTCGTGAGGGCCTGCTTACGGATGGTGAAGTCGAAAAGATGAAGGCCGACTGGCGCGCCCATCTTGAGCAGGAGTTCGAGGCCGGCCAGCACTACAAGCCGAACAAGGCCGACTGGCTGGACGGCGAGTGGTCGGGCCTGCGCACCGCCGACAATGCCGACGAGCAGCGCCGCGGCAAGACCGCCGTGCCGATGAAGACGCTGAAGGAGATCGGCCGCAAGCTGTCCGAGATTCCGGCCGGATTCAATGCGCATCGCACGATCCAGCGCTTCATGGAAAACCGCGCCAACATGATCGCCACCGGCGAAGGCCTCGACTGGGCGATGGCCGAAGCACTGGCTTTCGGTTCGCTCTGCCTGGAAGGCCATAAGATTCGCCTGTCGGGTCAGGATTGCGAACGCGGCACCTTCTCGCAGCGTCATTCGGTTCTCTATGATCAGGAGACGGAAGAGCGCTACATTCCGCTCGCCAACCTGTCGCCGACGCAGGCCCGCTACGAAGTCATCAACTCGATGCTGTCAGAAGAGGCCGTGCTCGGCTTCGAATATGGCTACTCGTTGGCCCGCCCGAATGCGCTGACCCTCTGGGAAGCCCAGTTCGGCGACTTCGCCAACGGGGCGCAGGTCGTCTTCGACCAGTTCATCTCGTCGGGCGAACGCAAGTGGCTGCGCATGTCGGGCCTCGTCTGCCTGCTGCCGCACGGCTATGAAGGACAGGGGCCGGAGCACTCCTCGGCTCGCCTGGAGCGCTTCCTGCAGCTCTGCGCAGAAGACAACATGCAGGTTGCCAATGTCACGACTCCGGCGAACTACTTCCACATCCTGCGCCGGCAGCTGAAGCGCGACTTCCGCAAGCCGCTGATCCTGATGACGCCGAAGTCGCTGCTTCGCCACAAGCGGGCAGTCTCGACGCTGGCCGAGCTGGCCGGCGAATCGGCTTTCCATCGCCTGCTCTGGGACGATGCGGAAGTGATCAAGGACGGCCCGATCAAGTTGCAGAAGGACAACAAGATCCGCCGCGTCGTCATGTGCTCCGGCAAGGTCTATTACGATCTTCTCGAAGAGCGCGAAAAGCGCGGTATCGACGATATCTACCTGTTGCGCGTCGAACAGCTTTATCCGTTCCCGGCAAAGGCGCTCATCAACGAGTTGTCGCGCTTCCGCAACGCCGAAATGGTGTGGTGCCAGGAAGAGCCGAAAAACATGGGCGCTTGGTCGTTCATCGACCCCTTCCTCGAATGGGTGCTTGCCCATATCGATGCGAAGTACCAGCGCGTCCGCTATACCGGCCGTCCGGCCGCCGCTTCGCCGGCGACCGGCCTGATGTCGAAGCATCTGTCACAGCTCGCCGCATTCCTCGAGGATGCCTTGGGGGGTTAAATCAAGGGGGGCGCAATGGCTTACTTCTTTCTGAGATTGCTGCCGCCGCGCCCCACTTTCCCGCATGACGGGACCGGGGAGGAAATGGCGGCGATGGAACGCCACGTCGAATACTGGCATCGGAATGCGCTCGCGGGATCGGCGATCGTCGTCGGTCCCGTGTTCGAAGGTGAAGGCGCCTTCGGCATGGCGGTCGTCGAAGTCGAGGATCACGCGGCGGCGCAGGCTCTTGCCGACGGCGACCCGATCATCGCTTCCGGTTTCGGTTTCCGTTTCGATATCCTGCCGATGCCCTCGATAATCTTGCGGCCGCCCGCCGTCTGAAACGCTTAAAAACGAACACACACGAAATCAGGATCTGAACAATGGCCACAGAAATCCGCGTTCCAACTCTCGGTGAATCCGTCAGCGAGGCAACCGTCGGCACCTGGTTCAAGAAGGTCGGCGACGCCATCAAGGCCGACGAGCCGATTCTCGAGCTTGAAACCGACAAGGTGACCATCGAAGTTCCGGCACCCGTCTCCGGCACGCTTTCGGAAATCGTCGCTGCCGCCGGCGAGACCGTCGGCCTCGGCGCGCTGCTCGGCCAGATCGCCGAAGGTGCCGTCGCTGCCGCCGCGCCGGCAGCTGCTGCACCGGCCGCCGCTCCTGCCCAGCCAGCTCCGGCTGCTCCTGCTCAGCCGGCACCGGTCGCCGCTGCGGCTGCATCCTCGTCGAGCGCTTCCGTTTCCACCATGCCGCCGGCCCCGGCGGCTGCAAAGATGCTGGCCGAGAGCAATCTCTCCGCCGGTCAGGTCGACGGCAGCGGCAAGCGCGGCCAGGTGCTGAAGGGCGATGTCATTGCCGCCGTCGCCAAGGGTATTTCCGCTCCCGCAGCCGCCCCGGCGGCGGCACCCGCCGCTGCGCGCGGCCCGTCGACGGTCGAGGATGCCTCGCGCGAAGAGCGCGTGAAGATGACGCGCCTGCGCCAGACGATCGCCAAGCGCCTCAAGGACGCGCAGAATACCGCCGCCATGCTCACCACCTATAACGAGGTGGACATGAAGGCAGTCATGGACCTGCGCAACAAGTACAAGGACATTTTCGAGAAGAAGCACGGCGTCAAGCTTGGCTTCATGGGCTTCTTCACCAAGGCGGTAACGCATGCGCTGAAGGAATTGCCGGCGGTCAATGCCGAGATCGACGGCACCGATGTCATCTACAAGAACTACTGCCATGTCGGCATGGCCGTCGGCACCGACAAGGGTCTCGTCGTTCCTGTCATCCGCGATGCCGACCAGATGTCGATCGCCGAAATCGAGAAAGACCTCGGCCGACTTGCCAAGGCAGCCCGTGACGGCTCGCTCTCCATGGCCGATATGCAGGGTGGCACTTTCACCATCACCAACGGTGGGGTTTACGGCTCGCTGATGTCCTCGCCGATCCTCAACGCACCGCAGTCCGGCATTCTCGGCATGCACAAGATCCAGGAACGGCCGGTTGCAATCGGCGGCCAGGTGGTCATCCGTCCGATGATGTATCTGGCGCTTTCCTATGATCACCGCATCGTTGACGGCAAGGAAGCGGTCACCTTCCTCGTGCGCGTCAAGGAAAGCCTGGAAGATCCGGAACGGCTGGTTCTCGATCTCTAAGGAGCTTTTTCATGCGGAACCGGATCATGCGAGCGGCGCGCCTTGTTCTTTGCGCTGCCGCCGCGCATGCCCCGGTTTCTGCATCAGCGGCTGGCTTAGATATCAGCAAGGCCAGCAGCAATTTCGAGCTGGTGACGCTCGGTGACGCCGAGCTTTCCGAGCGTTCGATCGGCGTGATCCACATGGGCAATGTCGAGCTGACCTCGGGGCGCATCGTCGCCGCCGATCCGCTCGCCCAGCCCGATCGGCCGGCACTCGCCAGGAGGGTTGCACCGGGCGACTATCCGGTGACGCTCTACCAGGCCTTCGGGCGGATTGCCGCCGCCGGCATGCGGTTTGCCGAGGGCAAGCCGGATCATTGGGAGGTTGCCGTTCTGCCCGGGCAAGACGTAGCGACGCTGAAGGACGGTGAGATCTTCGGCTACCCCGTCGACGCCGGTCTCGGCTGCTATATGGATGCCGATACGCTGGCGTTGATCGAAGAGCGCGAAGCGCAGGTCCAAGCGCAGAAGCCGGACGCCGACATCAATTATTACGACGACGTGCTGGCTTCGGACCTCGATGCCAACAAGGGCCATTATGCACTGCACCGGCCGATGGCCGGCAAGAAGGGTAATGTCGCGGTGTTCTGGAGCGGCTGGGGCGATGGTTTCTATCCCGTCTTCTGGGGCCTCGACAAGGATGGCCGCCCGCTGGCGCTGTTGACGGATTTCGGTGTGATCGAGAATGCCGACGGACGGCGAGAGCCGAAGGTGCAATGAGCGGGACGATCGGGATCATGGCAGGACGGAAGGGCGTGGCTGCGATTGCAGCCGCGGTATTTTTCGTCATTCCGGTTGCCGCGTTCGCTATCGATTGCAAACAGGAGCAGGCCGTCTACACCGACCGTGACGGCGCCTATGAACTGCGCTTCGCGCCGCTGAATTCTCCTTCGGCTGCCGCCAGCAACCAGTTCAAGGTGAGCGCGCTCAAGACATCGGTCGTCATGGAAGGCTATGTCATGCCGTCGGAGGATCCGGTGCGCGCCATCGGTATCCTGATGTTCAACTGTCCGGAGGGCGATGTGACCGGCGCCGATCTCGACGCCTGCACGGTCTGGCAGGGCGCCGTCTACGGCATGGATGCCAAGGGCGAGATGGATAATCTGCAGCCGGAAGGCGCTGCGGCCGCCGAAAAGCTTGTGCTCCCCGGGCTTGGTCCCGCCATTCGCGAATCCAGCGCCTGGGGTGAGGGCAAAGCTTCGGTGGCGCCGTGGGATGTGCTGACATTCAAGGAGTGTGCGACATGAGCGATACACCTGTTGTTCTCGTGACCGGCGGAAGCCGGGGCATCGGCGCGGCCGTCTGCCGCCTTGCCGCGCGTCAGGGCTGGCGCGTCGCGGTCAATTACGCCGCCAACCGGCAAGCGGCGGATGCCGTCGTTGCGGCGATCACAGAAAGCGGCGGCGAGGCCGTGGCGATCCCGGGTGATGTCGGCAAGGCCGCGGATATCGCCGCAATGTTCACCGCGGTCGATGGTCATTTCGGCCGGCTCGACGGACTGGTCAACAATGCCGGCATCGTCGACTATCCGCAGCGGGTCGACGAGATGTCGGTCGAGCGGATCGAGCGCATGCTGCGCGTCAATGTGACCGGCTCGATACTCTGCGCCGCTGAGGCCGTGCGCCGCATGTCGCGCCGATATAGTGGGCAGGGCGGGGCCATCGTCAACGTCTCCTCGATGGCGGCAGTCCTCGGTTCGGCGACGCAGTATGTCGATTATGCGGCATCGAAAGCGGCGATCGACACCTTCACCATCGGACTTGCGCGCGAGGTCGCCGCGGAAGGGATTCGCGTCAATGCCGTCAGGCCCGGCATCATCGAAACCGATCTCCATGCATCCGGTGGGTTGCCGGACCGGGCGCGCGAAATGGCGCCATCGGTCCCGATGCAGCGGGCCGGCATGCCGGAGGAGGTGGCGGACGCAATCCTCTATCTGCTTTCACCATCGGCGTCCTATGTCACCGGATCGATCCTCAATGTGAGCGGCGGCCGTTAGGACAGGGCGAAAACACCATGACTTACATCATCGAATTCCTTGGTCTGATGGCCGTCTTCTCGATTTTCATCGTCGCGCCGGGCGCCGATTTCGCTGTCATCCTGCGCCAGAGCATCGTGCATGGGCGTCGCGCCGCCATAATGACCGGGCTCGGCATGGGCATCTCGCTGCTCTTTCATATTAGCTACACGATCCTTGGCCTCGGTCTGATCGTCTCCAAGTCGCTGATGCTGTTTGCAACGATCAAATGGGCGGGTGTCGCCTATCTCGTCTATCTCGGCATCAAGTCGTTCCGCGAACCTGGATTCAAGGTGCAGGAGATCGACGTCACGGCCGAAGACCGCAAGTCGGCCCCAATGCTGACATGCCTCGGCATGGGATTCATCACCAACGCGCTGAACCCGAAGCCGGTGCTGTTCTTCCTGTCCTTGTTTTCGACGCTCGTCCATCACGACACGCCCGCACTGATCCAGTTCTCCTACGGCATCGGCATGGCGACGGCGCTGGTCGCCTGGTTTGCCGGCGTTTCCTATTTCTTCACGGTCAAGACGGTCCGTGACCGCTTCATCGCCAGCGGCAAATGGTTCAACCGCATCACCGGAGCGGCACTCGTCGGCTTCGGCTTCCGCCTCGCGCTGTCGCGCGCAGCCGACTAATTGAAAAATCCAAAGAGGAAAGAAGCAATGTCTTACGATGTGATCGTTATCGGAACCGGCCCGGGCGGCTATGTCTGCGCCGTCAAGGCAGCCCAACTCGGCCTCAAGGTCGCCGTCGTCGAAAAGCGCGCGACCTATGGCGGCACCTGCCTGAACGTCGGTTGCATCCCGTCGAAGGCGCTGCTGCATGCCTCCGAAATGTTCCATCAGGCCGGCCACGGCATGAGCGCGCTCGGCATCGACATTCCGGCGCCGACGCTCAACCTCGCCAATATGATGGCGCACAAGGATGCGACGGTGAAGGCAAATGTCGACGGCGTCGCCTTCCTCTTCAAGAAGAACAAGATCGATGCCTTCCAGGGCACCGGCAAGATCGTCTCCGCCGGCAAGGTTGCCGTCACCGCCGAGGATGGCCAGGTGCAGGAGATCGAGGGCAAGAACATCGTCATCGCCACCGGCTCGGATGTCGCTGGCATTCCCGGCGTGCAGGTGGAGATCGATGAAAAGACCGTCATTTCCTCCACCGGCGGCATCGCGCTGGAAAAGGTGCCGGAAACGCTGATCGTCGTCGGCGGCGGCGTCATCGGCCTCGAGTTGGGCTCGGTCTGGTCACGCCTTGGTGCCAAGGTCACGGTCGTCGAATATCTCGACACCATCCTCGGCGGCATGGACGGCGAGGTCTCCAAACAGTTCCAGCGCATGCTTGCCAAGCAGGGCATCGATTTCCATCTCGGCGCCAAAGTCACCGGCGTTGAAAAGGGCGGCACGGGCGCCAAGGTCACCTTCGAACCAGTCAAGGGCGGAGATAAGGTGACGCTCGACGCCGAGATCGTTTTGATCGCGACCGGCCGCAAGCCTTATACGGCAGGTCTCGGCCTCGAAGGGGCCGGCGTTGCGCTCGACAATCGCGGCCGTGTCGAGATCGACGGTCGCTTCAAGACCAATGTCGCAGGCATCTATGCGATCGGCGATGTGGTCAAGGGTCCGATGCTGGCGCACAAGGCGGAAGACGAGGGCGTGGCGCTTGCCGAAATCCTCGCCGGGCAGCATGGCCATGTGAACTATGATGTCATTCCGAGCGTTGTCTACACGCAGCCCGAGATCGCCTCGGTCGGCAAGACCGAGGAAGAGCTGAAGGCGGCGGGTATTGCCTACAAAGTCGGAAAGTTCCCGTTCACTGCGAACGGCCGCGCCCGCGCGATGCTGGCGACCGACGGCTTCGTCAAGATCCTCGCCGACAAGGAAACCGACCGCGTGCTTGGCGGCCATATCGTCGGCTTCGGCGCCGGCGAGATGATCCACGAGATTGCCGTGCTGATGGAGTTCGGCGGTTCGTCGGAAGATCTCGGCCGCAGCTGCCACGCGCATCCGACGATGTCGGAAGCGGTCAAGGAAGCTGCGCTCGCGACCTTCTTCAAGCCGATCCACATGTAATCTTAATCGTCACAAAGCAAACAGCCGTTTGCTGCGAGGCAGGCGGCTGTTTTAGTTCTGTTATCCGGCGCCCGACAAGCTGGCCGCGACAGGCGGAGAGAGGATCAGTCGAAAAAGCCCGCATCCTCTTCCCTGAGATATCTCCCGGCCGCTTCAGCGTCGATGTCGAGACCCAGCCCGGGCGCTTCCAGTAGGTCCACCATGCTGTCCTTCACGATCTGCGGCGGCAGGCCGATAACCAGATCCTCCCACCAGGGGTCCGAAGCAGTCGGATATTCGAACGCGACGTAATTCGCCGGCAATGTCGCGCAGACATTGATCAACGCACCGAGGCCGAGCAGGCCGTTGGCCGTGCCGTGCGGTGCCATCAGGATCGAGTGCATGTAGGCGTGCTCGGCGACCCATTTGAGCTCGGCAATGCCGCCAATATCGGCTGGATCGGGGCCGATGACGCGGACTGCCTGTGTCTCGATCAGTTCCTTGAAATTGTGCCTGAGGTAGATCTGCTCACCAGTGTGGATTGGCGTCGAGGTGGAGGTCGTCAGCTCCCGATAGGCCTGCGGATTGACCCACGGCACGTAGTCGCCAGTCAGCATGTCCTCGAGCCACATCAAGTTGTACTTCTCGACGGCGCGAGCGAACCTGATCGCATCCGGCAGCATCCAGCCCGGGCCGCAGTCGAGCGCCAGACTGACCTTGTCGCCCAGCACTTCCTTCATTGCGATCACGCAGTCGAGCATGTGGTTGAAACCGCGCTCGCTGATCACGCCCTGATCCATGGCACCGTGATAGCCGGCCTTCTTCTGGGTCACGCCGTAGTGGAAACCCTCGATGGTGTCCTTCATGTTGGAATGGAACGAGATTCCCTGCTTGATCATGAAGAAGTTCTGCGGCTGCTCCATCATCCATCTGACGTCAGCGGCGTAATCCTCCGGCCGGTCGCCGGTGCGAATCTGGCGGACCGAGCCGTTGTAGACCCGCACCTTGTCACGCACCTTGCCACCGAGCAGTTTATAGACCGGCACGCCCGCGGCCTTGCCGGCAATATCCCACAGTGCATGCTCGATCGCGCTCACCGCCGCGCCATACGGCTTGAAAGAGCCGCGTTGTCGGATCTTCAGCATCACTCTCTCGACGTCGGACGGGTCCTCGCCGATCAGCGCCTCGCGGAAATGCAGCACAAAGGGCTTGAGGTAGGATTTGGTGAATTCGACTTCGCCCAGGCCATAAAGGCCCTCGTCGGTAACGATGCGGACGATCGGGTGTCTGCCGATAACGGCACAGCGCAGGTCGGTGATCTTCATCTTAGGTCCGTCCGTTCAACTCCAGGTGCGATCCCAGGAATACTCATCATCCCAATGATCCGTAGGCTGCCAGATGCCGGCAACGCCCGGCTGCAGATGCTGCGAGATCACCTCGTCGACCACGTCGTCAATCCCCAGGCCGGGCTTGTCCGGAACAGTGATAAAGCCGTCCTTTACCAGCGGCTTGGGAAGGCCGGTGACAATATCGTCCCACCAGTCCACGTCAGCGGAGTGGTATTCGAGCGCCATGAAGTTTTCGGTCGCCGTCGCGACGTGTGCGGCGGCCATCGCGGCGATTGGGCTTTCTGCCATGTGTATGGCCATGGCGACACCATGGTCCTGCGCCATGTCGCCGATCTTCTTGGTCTCGAGGATGCCTCCGGTGGTGAGCAGGTCCGGGTGGATCACGGAGACGCCGCCGCTCTTGAGTAGAGGCTCGAAGCCCTCCTTGAGGTATATGTCCTCGCCGGTGCAGATTGGCACCGTGGTGGAGTCCTGCAGTTGTCGATACTGCTCGGTGTACTGCCATGGGATGACATCCTCGAGCCAGGCCGGCACATATTTTTCAATTCGCCTGGCAAGACGAATGCCATTCTGCATTGAGATATGTCCGATGTGGTCGATCGCCAGCGGCACATCCATGCCGATGACCTCACGGACCTCGGCGATGTATTGCTCAAGCAAATCGAGGCCCTTGTCCGAAAAGTGCAGGCCGGTAAACGGGTGCTGGACGTTATGCAGATCGTACGCAGCGTTGCGGATACGCCGCTCATCTATGGTCTTCAGCGGCCCCCGAACGGGAACGTTTCGGTATCCTTCCAGTGAACCGGCAGGAAAGACGACCGCACCGGGCACATCGGCGATCTGCATCAAACCCAGATCCATCTTGAGGAAGGTGAAGCCGAGCTCCATGCGCTGCTTGAGGCGCTTGCCCGTTGCGGTGCCGCTCGCCACGGCTGCGTCGGTATCGCAATAGACGCGCACTTTCTCCCGAAAACGGCCTCCGAGCATCTGGTAGATGGGAACGCCATAGGCCTTTCCGGCAAGATCCCACAAGGCGATTTCAACCGCCGATACGCCGCCGCCTTGCCGGCCGTGGCCACCGAACTGCTTGATCCGACGAAACAGGCGGTCGATGTCGCAAGGGTTCTCGCCAAGCAACCGGCTCTTCAGCATCAGCGCGTATGTGGCGCTGGCACCATCGCGCACTTCCCCAAGCCCGACAATGCCCTGGTTCGTGTAAATCTTGAGCAGTACTGAGGCGAACGGCGCTCCGGTGATTTCGGCCACCCGCATGTCGGTGATGCGAAGGTCTGATGGCTTGGAATGCGTGTTCACCCGATTGAGCGCCTCGTCGGCCGAATATGCGCCTGCCATGACTTTCCTCATTCTGGTGGGAGCCCATCGCCGCGCACGCGCCGGGGAGGCCGAGAGCATTGCTGGCTAATCGAACTCTATCTCATAGTTTTGAAGGTATTCACGGTTCATCTCGATGCCGAGACCAGGCTTGGGCGTAAGCGTGAGGTTGCCGTTCGAAACATCGAGTGGTCTGTCGATCAGGTGATCGTATTTGCCGAGGTTCCACTCTGACGTTTCAAGCTTGTAGAAATTCGGAACGGTCATCATCACCTGCGCTCCGGCAACCACGTTGATCGGCCCAGCGGCGTCATGCGGCGAGACGGGAATGTAGTAGGCTTCGCATAGGGCAGAAATCTTCTTGAGTTCGGTAATGCCGCCGGTCCAGGTGACATCAGGCATGATGTAGTCGGCGAGCTTGTTTTCGAGCACCGGCACGAAATCCCACTTCGTGTGGCCGCGCTCGCCCCAGGAGATAGCGGCGCTGACCTTCTCCCGGACCTGTCGGAGAGCGTTGAGGCTCTCCGGTGGACAGGGCTCCTCGAACCAATCGATCTGACCGGCTTCCTCGAGACTGCGACAAAGGCGAATGGCGGTGGGAACGTCGAACCGGCCATGCGCATCGATGAGGATGTCGACATCGGGGCCTGCCGTTTCGCGGATCAGAGCCGTGAGTTCGGCGGCTTCGCGCTCATCTCTGCGGGTCATGCTGCCATCGAGGTAGCCGTCCCGCTGTTCGCGAAGCTGTCCATCGGCGGTGCTGCCCTGGTAGGGGAAAGGATCGAACTTGAGCGCTGTGTGGCCAGAATCGACGATGTCTCGAATTTCGCGGACCACAGCCTCCTTGCTGGTAAACTTGGCCTGGTTGGGGTGGGTGTAAAGCGAGATTTCATCGCGCACCGCTCCGCCCAACAGCTCGTAAATCGGCTTGCCAAGGACTTTGCCTCGGATGTCCCAAAGGGCTATGTCGATGGCGCTGACGCATTCGACGGCGGCGCCGCGGCTGCCCATGTAGGTGAAGCTGCGGAAGATCTTGTGCCACAGATATTCGATACGCGCCGGGTCCTCGCCGGTCAAAGCGGCACCGATCTGCCGCAAGATCGTGCAGAGGGCGCGATTGGCGAGCCTTGTCGTCGTGGTGATCTCTCCCCAGCCGCTCACTCCCTCGTCGGTCGTCACTTCGACAAATAGAAACTCTCCCCAATAAGAAGCATCCGATCTGATGAGCCACGGCCGAACGCTGGTGATTTTCATCTCAACTGCCTTTACCTGAAGTGTTCCGGGTAACGATATTCATGCCCAAGCATTTATCCTGCCCGAGCGGCGTTGCGCGCGCGCATGTGTTCGAGGATGTGCCGCCCTGAGCCTTCGACATGGCGCGCAATAAGTTCGCCTGCCTCGTTCGCCCTTCCGGCTTTGACATGCGCAATGAGCTCGCGATGCTCGCTCAGGATCGCTGCACGCCGGGCAAGCGTAAAATCGAAGCGGCGGCTCACGGCTCGAAGCACTTCGCGATGCTTCCACCAAAGCTCGGCGGCATGGCGATTGTAGTGCTTCCGGTACATGATGGTATGAAAGGCGGTGTCCAGTTCGCTATGCCTTACCGTGTCGGTAAAGTTGTTCTCTTCAATGAGGCTTTGGATGCGTTCGAGCTCACCAATGTCCTCCACCGTCGCCATATTCACGAACCAGCGCGTGAGTGACGGCTCGATCAAAACGCCTATTTCGTAGATATCCCGAACAAAGTCCTGATCGATGGGTCGCACGCGCGCTCCGCGGTTGGCAACGAAGGTGACAAAGCCCTCCCCGCGCAACAGTTGCAAAGCTTCCCGCACGGGGTTGGTCGAGGTGCCGTGGCGCCGGGCGAGATCGGTGACGACGAGCCGCTCGTTGGCCGCGAGCCGCCCTTCGATGATGTCGTCCCTGATCAGTTGGTAAACAGACGCACCCTCGCTCGACGCCCCTGTAGCGTCGATCCCCTCGGGCGGCTGCGCTTTGAATTCACTTGTTTCGGTCAAGACCGTCCCCAATCCATACACACATTCAGGGGATATCATGCAAAACCTCTCAAAACAATGTACGATTTTCTTTAGTTGACAGACAATCATTGACATGAAAACGTACGATAAGGTCGAAGGGATACATTAAGTGGGAGAATCCCACGACCTGGGAGCAAGATCGCCTCAATGCAGAGCGGCTTGGGAAAAACCTGGGAGAATACCTATGATGAGTCTTTCGCTCGGCGGTGTCGTTGTACGCGGCACTGTATCCACTGCTTTGATGGTAACGTTGATGTCCGTGCCTGCGTTCAGCGCGCCGGTCGACTTGAGCCAGTGGTCACCGCAATATGTGCGCTCCATTGCCGGCACGCAGGAGTTCGATACGGCGGCCGATTGCGGCAAGGTCACCCCCCTCGACTATAAGGGGCGGTTGACATTCTGGTATCAGGGCGTGTTCGAGGGCGACCCCGACCTCCTGCGCCAATATTACAAGGAGTTCTTCGAGACCTTCCGCAAAACCTATCCAAACATTCAGCTTGAGGAACAAGCCCTCACCTATAACGACCTGCTGGACAAGTTCCGGACCGCGCTCCTTGGCAATGCAGCGCCCATGGCGGTCCGCCTGCAAATCCTGGGCGGCACCGAGTTCGCCTCAAAGGGTTATTTGGAGCCGCTCAAACCCGAGGATGTTGGATATTCGACCGAGGATTTCTGGCCCGGCGCAATGAAGGCGGTGACTTGGGAGGGGGTGACATACGGCATTCCCACCAACAACGAGACGATGGCGTTCATCTGGAACGCCGACATCTTCAAGCGTGCAGGTCTCGATCCGGACAAGGCACCGGCAACCTGGGACGATGTGGTCAAGTATTCGAAGCAGATCCACGACAAGCTCGGCGTTGCCGGTTACGGCCTCGTGGCTCGCAAGAATGCCGGCAATACACCATACCGCTTCATGCCGCAGCTGTGGGCCTATGGCGGCGGCGTCTTCGACGAAGCGACCGCGAACCCGACCTATAAGGAGGTCCAGCTCAATAGTCCGCAGAGCAAGGCGGCATTGCAAGCCTCCTACGATATGTATGTTCGCGATAAGTCGGTTCCCGTTTCGGCGCTGACCAACCAGCAGGCCGACAACCAGCCGCTCTTCCTCGCTGGCCAGCTCGGCATGATGATCTCGCACCCGTCCGACTACAACGTCATGCTCGACCTGCAAAAGAAGACGACGGGCAGCGATAAGGAAAAAGCGCAAACCGTCATCAACAACATGCGCTACGGCCTGATTCCGACTGGTCCAGACGGCAAGCGTGCCGTCGTGTTTGGCGGCTCCAACATCCACATTCTGAAGCCCGAATATGTCGAAGGCGGCAAGGTAGACGAGCCAGCTGCAAAAGCCATTATCTGCATGTGGACAAGCCCCGAATGGTCGCTGAAGATGGCCTATGCCGGCTCGAACCCCGGCAACCTTAACGGCTTCAAGACCAAGTGGATGAAGGAACGCCTCGATAACATCAAGTTTCTTGATGTCACGACTTCGATGCTGCCCTACGGCATCCCGTTCCCGGCGCTGCCGCAGTCGCCGGAGATCATGAACATCATCGTCCCGGACATGCTGCAGAATGCCCTGACCGGGGCCATGACAGTCGACCAAGCAGCGGACGACGCAGCCAAGAAGGTGAAAGACCTGATGGACGGCGGACTCTAGATCATCCTGACGATCTGACCGGCTGCACCTTTGATTGCAGCCGGTTTGTTCCGAAGAATAAGGGCACCGCACAGTGACGATCTTGACTGGCAAGGCCGAGGCTCACCGAAGACTGCGACCCGACGGGTCAGGCGCACTGCGAAACATCTGGGAGCATCGCGCTGATTATGCGTACGTGCTTCCCGCGATCGCCGTGATGCTCATCGTCATTGCCTACCCGATCTACTACACAATCGAACTGTCGTTCTTCAATACGCCGCCTGGCCTGCAGCTCCGGGACAAGATTTTTGTCGGCCTCGACAACTACACCGTCATCCTGACAAGTCCGGTGTTCTGGAAAGTCACCTCGAACACTCTCATCTGGACACTGGGGTCCACTCTCATTTCATTTGTCCTGGGGTTCGCCTGCGCACTGGCGCTCCATCGCGACTTTGTCGGCCGCGGCATATTGCGGGCCATCCTGATCATTCCCTGGGTCATCAGCGCGGTCGCTGCGTCCTATATCTGGAAGTGGATCTACCATTCGGACTTTGGGATAATCGGCGCGGTGCTGGTCGGCCTCGGATGGGCCGATCGGCCGCCGAATTTTATCGACAGCGTCAGCACCGTGCTGCCCTCGCTGATCGTCGTCAATATCTGGCGAGAGTTTCCGTTTGCCATGATCATGATGATGGCTGGCCTGCAGACGGTTCCTGACCAGTTGTTGCGCGCCGCAAAAGTCGACGGCGCCAATGCATGGCAGCGGTTCTGGCACGTCACCTTTCCGCACTTGAGAAATGTCTCGACGGTGACAATCCTTCTGCTGGCAGTGGCCAACTTCAATTCTTTCATCATCCCCTGGATCATGACCGGCGGCGGGCCGTCGAACGCATCGCATATCTGGATCACCCACATTTATGAGCTCGCCTTCGGCCGCCAGCGCTGGGGGGTAGCATCGGCCTATTCGGTGCTGCTGTTCCTGATCCTGATGTCGCTCGGCTACTTCTACGTCCGTGCGCTCAGCGGCAACGAGCAGAAGGATGGGAGCGCATGAGCACAATTGCCGAGGCCACTCATAGAAGCCGGTCCCATCGCCGTGTCCGCATCGATGGATGGCGGTGGGGTGGGCGCATCTTCCTGGTGTTCATGCTGCTTTACACTGCATTGCCGATGGTCTGGATGCTGATCACCTCGATCAAGTCCGGCTTCGCGGCCATGCAATTCCCGCCGCAATGGTGGCCGGACCAACCAACCCTTGCCAGCTACCAGAAGCTGCTCGATCCGCAAAACAGCGTCGGCCAGGACTTCCTACGCTTCTTCTGGAATAGCCTTTTCGTCTCCACCGCCACGACCATTCTTTCGGTGATTGTTGCAGTTCCTGCGGCCTACGCGTTTTCGCGTTTCACCTTCCCTGGCCGCAACTTTCTGTTCTTCACCGTTTTGCTTCGCAATATGTTCCCGGCAGTGATCTTTCTTGTTCCGCTCTTCATCCTGATGCGCGCGATCGGGCTGGTGAACACGCATGGGTCGCTCGTCCTCACCTACCTCACTTTCGGTCTGCCGCTGGCAATCTGGCTCCTCAAGGGCTTCTACGACAACATCCCGGTGCAACTCGAACAGGCGGCGCGCATCGACGGGGCAACGCGGTTCCAGGCCTTTTTCCTGATCGTGATGCCGCTCTCGGCGCCTGGAATCATCGCCACCGCGATCTATTCCTTCATCGGCGCGTGGAACGAGTACATCTACGCCTACACCTTTCTCTCCAAGAACGAACAGTTGACACTGCCGGTCGGCATCCAGCGCTTCTTCTCTGAAAATACAACGGACTTTCCGGGCCTGATGGCGGCCAGCTTCATGATGAGCGTGCCCGTCGTGGTCCTGTTCCTCGTCCTGCAACGATACTTCGTACGGGCGCTTACGGAAGGCGCAGTCAAGCACTAGGGGAGTTGGCGGTGGCCCACGTGGTCCTTAAAGATCTGGTCAAGACTTATGGCAGCTTCAAAGCTGTCAACAATGTTTCGCTGACGGTCAACGACGGCGAATTCGTTGCGCTCGTCGGCCCTTCAGGCTGCGGCAAGACAACCACGCTCAATCTTGTGGCGGGGCTCATCCCCATCACATCTGGCGACATCGTCATCGGCGACCGGGTGGTCAATGACCTCGACCCCAAGGACCGGGACATCGCAATGGTGTTCCAGAACTACGCGCTCTATCCGCAGAAATCGGTTTACAAAAACCTGGCGTTCCCGCTGCAGATGCGCAAACTGCCAAGGGACGAGATCGACAAGAAGGTCAAGGAAGCAGCGCGCGTGCTCGACATGACGCAGCTACTGGAGCGCAAGCCGCGCGAACTTTCGGGCGGGCAACAACAGCGCGTGGCGCTGGGCCGTGCCCTCGTTCGCGATCCGGCGGCATTCCTGATGGATGAACCCCTCTCGAACCTCGACGCAAAGCTGCGCGTCCAGATGCGGTCGGAGATCAAGCGTTTCCATCAGGACCTCAAGGCGACGATCATCTACGTGACGCACGACCAGCTCGAAGCGGTCACCATGGCCGACAGGATGGCCGTGATGAACGGCGGCTACCTGCAGCAATATGATTCACCGGCGCAGGTCTTTGCCCATCCCGTGAACATGTTCGTCGCCAGCTTCGTCGGCAGCCCGGCGATGAGCCTGGTTCCCCTGGAGGCATCAACGGCAGGTGGCAACACCGTGTTGACCAGCGCGGAGGGCTGGCGCCTCGAGCTCTCTCCAACCAACGCCCGGAAGGTCGAGAGGGCGACCACCAGGAGAGTCGTGCTCGGCGCACGTCACTCGACGATCAAGCTGCACAAGAGTGCGATGCCTGGAAGCATCCCCGCCAAGGCCTATACGGTGGAGCCGACCGGCGACGTCACCTTCGTACAGGCGTTCCTGTCAGGCGCCATCGTCAATGTCAGCGTCCCGCCGACCATTGCCGTCGCGCCCGATGAACAGATTTGGCTCGAGTTCGATCAGGAGCGGATGCATCTGTTCGACGGCGAAACAGAAATGGCCCTCAAGACCAACTGAGATCAGGGGTGCATGCGAAAACGAGGCATGAATGACTACGAAGCTTAAAATCACGGCGATCAAACCCTATCCAGTATGGGTCGGAACGCGCAACCAGATGCTGGTCAAGATCGAGACCGACAGCGGCATCTTCGGCTGGGGCGAGAGCGGCTTGAGCGGTCGCGAGAAGGCGGTGGCCGGCGCGATCGAGCACTATCGCGAGTTTCTCATCGGCCGCGACCCGATGCAGATCGGTCGGATCTGGCAGGAGCTTTATCGCAGCCAGTACTTCGAAGGCGGGCGCGTTCTGCAGGCGGCGATTTCGGCCATCGACATTGCCCTTCACGACATCAAGGGCAAGGCGCTAGGCGTACCGGTCTACGACCTGCTGGGCGGCAAGCAGCGCGACCGTATTCCGACCTTCGCCTCGACAGGCGACGAGGCCGAGGGCGATGTTGCCATCGAACGAGCCCGCGAACTGCGCGCAGAGGGGTGGCAGGCGATACGATTCTTCCCCATCGGGCAAAGCAGCAACGACATCTTTGAGCCGCGAGAGTCGATCGGCGCTACCGCAACTATGTTGAACAAGGCGCGCGATGCGCTGGGCGACGAGGTCGTCCTGGGCATCGATTACCATCATCGGCTATCGGTGGCAGAGGCGGCGAGCTTCTGCAACAAGCTGGGCCGCGGCGTGCTTGATTTTCTCGAGGAGCCGATAAGAGACGAGACACCCGAGGCTTACGAATCCCTGCGCACGATGACCGACATCCCGTTCGCTGTTGGCGAGGAATTTGCCAGCAAGTGGCAATTCCTGCCCTACATCGAGCGTGGCATCCATCAGTTCAACCGGCTCGATGTGTGCAATGTTGGCGGGCTCACCGAAGCGATGAAGGTCGCCGGTTGGAGCGAGGCGCATTATGTAGACCTGATGCCGCACAATCCTCTCGGCCCAGTCTGCACGGCCGCGACCATCCATCTCGCCGCCGCGGTGCCGAATTTCGCTTGGCTCGAGACCAGGGCGCCCGAAGCGAAGCTCGGCTTCGATAATTCCGACTTCTTCCCCGTGCAACCACGGCTCGACGGTCCGGACTATCCGGTCAGCGATCTGCCGGGTCTAGGCGTCGAGGTCAACGAAGAGGCGGTCAAGGCGGAGAGCTTTCGTTTCTGGGAGGCGCCCCACCTGAAACGCCGCGACGGTTCTGTCACAAACTGGTAGTTTCATTTACCGGAGCCCAAAATGACGAATACGCCCGACATTACGCGACCGCCCAAAGAGCTGATCGAAGCACTGAGGGAAATCGGCGCCGCGACGGTTTCCGGCACGCTTGGCCACATGGGCTTCCGCAATCCGCACATGGTCGGTCCCGTGCCGCAGAATCACGGGAAGTCGATCGTCGGACCGGCCCTGACGCTTCAATTCTTGCCGCAGCGGCCGGATCTCTTCACCGAGGGGGAATATGCAGATCCCGAGACGCAGTTACACCGCCATGTGCTTTATCACGTGCAGGAAGGCGATGTGGTTGTGGTCGACGCGCGCGGTGACATGAGCTCGGGTGTCTTCGGCGATATGATGTCGACATATTTCAAGGGCAGAGGCGGCGCCGGCATCGTGATCGATGGGTGCATGCGCGATCGGCCCAATGTCGAGAAGCTAGATCTCCCTTTATGGCTTCGCGGCTGGACGCCCAATTATCATGTGCAGACCGGCATCTATCCGAACGCCGTCAACGTTCCGATAGCCTGCGGCGGTGTCACGGTAATCCCCGGAGACATCATTATCGCCGACGATGACGGGGTGGTGGTGCTTCCAGTCGCAATGGCCCCGAAGGTGATCGAAGAAGCGCAAAAGCATCACGATTGGGAGGAGTTCTCGCGAGCGAAGCTGATGGAGGGAGGATCGTTGCAGCGCTACTATCCGCTGCATAACGATGCCCACGCAGAGTACGAAGAGTGGCGCAAAACCAACCGCTTGGGAACAACTTAGCCACGGATTACTCTTAGTCCAGTTGTAGGAATCGCAGAGATGAACATTTGAAAACGGTCAAGAGAATGCAGCAGCCGTCCACCATGGCTTACAGTCTCAACCACCGCTTCCTTCATGGGATGATCGCGCTGCTGGTTTTCTTCAATCCGTGCGGACGTCCTGAAGATCATTCTCTCGGCGCTGATCGTGGTGCATGTCGCGGGAGCCCTCGTCCGTCAGTTCTGCAGGAAAACCAATGTGCTGCGGCGGATGACGCTCGGCTGGGCGCCTAGTCGACTCAGTTTACGGCGGTCACCTTAAAACCCTGCTTGCGCAGCAGTTCGATAACGCCGCCCTGGCCGGGCAGGTGCAGGGCGCCGACGGCCATGAAGACGTTGCCGCCGTCGAGAATGGGAGCGGCGCGCTCGGCCATCACCTTGTTGCGATCGAGGATGACGCGCTGTTCGAAGGCGGCGTAGTCGCCGGCCTCGTCTTCATTCGCCGGCGTCACGGTCTTCAGCATAGGCATTGTCATGCCGATATCGCCGGAAAGGTAGAGATCGGTCATCGTTTCGACGACGTCGCTCATCTTGTCGCCGAGTTCCAACGTCTCGATCAACGACTTCATATGGAATTCGACCGGCAGGTCGGCCATCGCCTGGATCTGTTCGGCGAGGGTCTCCAGCCCCTTGACCTGCTTGCCTTCGGCAACGGCGTCGGTGGCGATCTTCTGGTCGAGGAACTGCACGCCCTTGGCCTTGCGGGCGAGTTCGCAGGCCGGAAGCGCGACGGCGCTCGATATCATCCATGGCCGCATGCGGGAGACGGCGCTGAGCGGGATTCCGCGCTGCTTGAGGCCGGCTTCCAGCCGCTTGTAATCCTCGGTAGACAGCAGCTTGTCGATCGTCGTGCCATCGGTGAACATCGTCAGCTCCGGCCGCGCCAGCAGGGCGGCGGTCGCCTTGCGTTCATCGAGGATTTCGTCGGATTCGATGATGATCGTATCGGCGGCGTCGTGGGCTGTCTTGGCGCGTGGCGGCAGGGCCAGCACGCGAGGATCGGTGACATGCATGCTGCCGAGCAGCCATGACGGCGCAAGCCCTGCCTTTTCGATCTTCCAGAAGATGCCCTTGCCGTTCGGCACGGCCCCGGCTTCCTTTACCGCCTCGGCGTAGCGGGCCGGGTCGCTCTGCTGCAGATCGATCATCAGATTGCGGCCGGTGCAGGCACCGTCTTCGGCCGACGCCGGCCGCGCGGCCAGGAAGGCGACGAACAGCGCCGCAAGAAGCAGCATGTGGAAGGCTGCAATCAACCAGAGCAGCAGGTTGCCGGATGCTGCGAGGAAAGAGGTCCGGCGGCCGATTGATGTTGTCATGGTGATGTTCCGGTCACATGCCCTATGCTTCATGCTCTACGCTCGGCTTGCGCATAATCCTTTAAGAGAATGCGTTAACGGAAAATTAACGCATCGCATTACGTCAGATTCATGGGCGCTGAGCTTGCCGATAGGCCGCGTGCCGCTGTTACAACCATGCATCAAGCGCGCGGATGGGCCCGATCATACACCTCAAGCAGGCGCGACGCATCGACGCCGGTATAGACCTGTGTCGTCGAGAGGCTGGCATGGCCGAGCAATTCCTGGATGGTGCGCAGATCGCCGCCGCCGGCAAGCAGGTGGGTGGCGAAGGAGTGGCGAAGCGCATGGGGTGTTGCCGTCTCCGGCAGACCGAAGGCGCCGCGCAGCTTCTGCATGGCGCGCTGGATGATCGCCGCCTGCAGCTTGCCGCCGCGGGCGCCGCGAAACAGCGGAGCGCCGCTTTCGAGATGATAGGGGCAGAGCGCGCGATATCTCTCGACCGCGTCGAACACAACGGGTAGCAGCGGAACCAGCCTCGTCTTGTTGCCCTTGCCGGTGATGCGCAGCGTCGCCGCACCGTTCGGCAGGTCGGCAGGAACGAGATCCAGCGCCTCGGAGATGCGCAGGCCGCAGCCGTAGAGCAGCGTCATGACAGCCGCATCGCGCGCGGCGATCCAAGGCTCGTCATGCAGCTGAGCCTCACTGCTGACGACGGTGACCGCCTGCGTGTCCGACAGCGGCTTGGGAAGCGACCTCGGCTGTTTCGGCGAGCGGATTGCGGCAGCACCGGCGGCATTGACCAGGCCCTTCTTTTCGAGATGGCGCAACAGTGAGCGAAGGCCGGCCAGGTTGCGCCCGAGAGAACGGGCGCCGGAGCCCTGCTTGCGCCGCGCGGCAAGGAAGGCGCGGAAGTCGGCAGGACGCAATTCCCTGATGTCGCCAAGCGTCACCGGGCCGGCGAGATGGCCGGTCAGGAAGGTCAGAAACTGGCGGGTGTCGCGCTCATATGCATCGAGCGTATGTTCGGAAAGACGGCGTTCACGCGCGAGGTTTTCCAGCCACGCTGCGCGCTCCGCCATCAGGCGCGGGTCGGCGATAACAAGCAGTTCATTCACGTCGCTGGCCTTGAATTTGCCTTCAAGTCCGCCAATTTGAAGCAGGAACGGTTATGGAATTGCTAATGCCGGCCAAACCTTGTCATCCCTAGATCATATTCTACTGAGATAGCTTTATACCCCATAGACAGGATCTTTCATGGCACGGCGCGATTCCATGACGGCTTTCGGACAACTCGCGGAAGCGATCGCTCTTGTTTCACAGGGAAAGCCCGGTCATATCGTCGACACACTGATTGCCGAACGCGGCCAGAGGATCGTCAAAAATCCGCTCTGGCCCGTCATGCGGCCGTTCCTCTACACGCTTCTGCGCTACAACAAGGCGATCGAATTCGCCAATGCGGTTGCCAAGATGACGGGCTTCCAGTCGTTCGAATATCTGAGCGGCGTGCTGAAGCTCGACATCGGCATCGCCAATGGCGAGCGCATCCCCGATACAGGCGGCTTCATCCTCGTCAGCAACCATCCGACCGGCATTGCCGACGGTGTCGCCGTATTTGACCTCCTGAAAACGCGCCGGCCCGACATGATGTTCTTCGCCAATCGCGATGCGATCCGCGTAAATCCGCGTTTTGCAGAGATGGTCATCCCGGTCGAGTGGCGGGAGGAGCACAAGAGCAAGCTCAAGGCGCGTGAGACGCTGCAATTGACCAACCACGCTGTCAGGGAAGGCAAGGCGACGGTGCTCTTTCCATCAGGGCGTATCGCCTACTGGGCGAACGGTCGGCTGAACGAGCGCCCATGGAAGACGTCGGCGGTCGGGCTGGCGCGCAAATACAATCTGCCGATCCTTCCGGTCCACATGACGGCGCGCAATTCCGGCCTGTTCTACTGGCTGGCGAAATGGTCGACGGAACTGCGCGACATGACGGTCTTTCATGAACTGTTGAACAAGCGCGGCGACCGTTTCGATTTCCTAATCGGTAATCTCATTCCCGCCGAACATCTCGATGGCGATCTCAACGAGGTGACGAAGGCACTGGAGAAACACACGGTGCACGATATGGCGGCGGATGCCGACGCGACCTTCGTGCCGGTCAGCCTTCCGGCTGCGACAACGTCTCGCGAGCTTGCCGTTCCTGCGGTCTAAATAGGTTTTGCCATGTCGGTCGACATCCGCGTGATCCGAGATCGATTGCCGCGGGAGATCGCCGACCTCGAAAGCAAGGCCCGGCGGAGGGCCATCTCCATATCGCCCGCCTTATTGACGAATGGTCGGCCGGCGACATCAGATTCGAACGTGACGGCGAAATTCTGCTTGGCGCCTATGTCGGGCAGGCGCTTGCCGGCGTCGGGGGTGTGACCGTCGAACCCGCCCTATCCCAAGCGTTGCGGATGCGGCGTTTCTACGTCAGTCCCGAAATGCGCGGGCACGGCATCGGCCGGCTGCTGACCCTGGCGCTGCTCAATCACGCGCGGGATTTCTGCAGTGTCGTCATCGTTCATCCGGGCAATCCAGACGCAGCCAAATTCTGGGCGGCTCTCGGGTTTCGACCTTACGCGACGGACGGCGATACGCTTTATCTCGAAATTGCCCAGATTCCCTCCGGTCAGGATGTTTCAGGCTCGTTCTCTACGCTTTAAGCTTCAGGCACCGATCTCTTTGAGACGAACGGCTTGACGGGCCAGAAGCCGCTCGACATCGCCAATATCGAGCGCCGAAAGCTTGGCGCCCGGCCTGCGCAGGGTGGCGGATTTGATGACGCCGCGCTTGGCAAGAACGTATTTGCGGGAGGCAAGCCCGATGCCCTGCTGCTGTTCGTAGCGGGCGAGCGGCAGATAGGCGTCGAAGATCTCGTGGGCGCGATCGAGATTTCCGGCTGCATAGGCGGCGACGACGCCGACCATCATCTCAGGATAACAGAAGCCGGTCATGGCGCCATCGGCGCCCCGGCCCATCTCTTCGGGCAGAAAAAGCCCGCCATTGCCGCAAAGGATGGAGATGCGCCGCATGGCGCCGCTATCGCTGGCGGCGCGGAGCGCGGTGATCTTTAAAAGGCCCGGCCAGTCCTCGTGCTTGAGCATGACGCAATTTTGCACCTCGTTGACGATGCGCTCGATAACCTTGGGCGCAATCGTCACATTGGTGGTGAGCGGATAATCCTGCAGCACGAAGGGTGTCTCGCCGAGGGCTTCGCCGACCGACTGGTAGAAGGCGAAAGCCTGGTCGTCGGTCTTGACGGTCCAGGGCGGCGCGACCATGACGCCGGCCGCACCTTCGCCCATGACGGCTTCGGCGAGTTCGCGCATCGGCGCAAGCCCTGGCGCCGACACGCCGACAACGACGGGAAGGCGCCCTCGAGGCGCTTCAGCACACGCTCGACCACGGTCCGCGATTCCTCAGCGGTCAGCTTCGGGGCCTCGCCGAGCTGACCGAGCACCGTCAGTCCGGTGACGCCGGCGCCCTCATAGAAGTCGACCATGCTGTCGATGCTGTCGAGATCGAGCGTGCCGTCGTCGGTGAATGGGGTTACGGCGATCACATAGACCCCCTTGGCGTCTTCGGTCAGTCTGGCCATTCGCGCGCTCCAATTCAGCGGCCGAAGAACAGCGCTTCGGCATTTCCGATTGAATCTCTCCGGCAATCTATGCGGCCAATCGTTCGTCCGGCAACCTTTTCTTAAGGATACGGGCGATCCTGGCGAAACCGTCGCAATCCGCATTCCGCGCAAGATGCGCGGCCTCGTCTTTGCGGTTCCAATTGCATCGATTTGCGGGCATGGTCTCGCCCGATGAGCACAGATTCGTCCGATCTCTTTGGCGCGCTCTTCGAAGCACCGCCCCTGAACCGAACGGTTCCGGTGCTGGTGCCGATGCCGGCGCCGAAACCCTATTCCTACTCGGTGCCGGATGGCATGGCGGTCGAGCCCGGCTCGGTCGTGCAGGTGCCGCTTGGGCCGCGACAGGTGATCGGCGTCGTCTGGGACGGCGGCGAGGATGGCGTCGATCCGAAGAAGCTCCGCCCGATCAGCCATGTCTTCGACTGCCCGCCGCTTTCCAAGGAGATGCGGGATTTCATCGACTGGGTGGCGGCCTATACACTCTCCCCGCCTGGTCTAGTCGCGCGCATGGCGCTGAGGGCGCCGAACGCCTTCGAGCCCGAGCCGATGATCGAGGGGCTGAAGTTCGTCGGCGGCGAGCCGGAGCGGCTGACGCCGGCGCGCGCCCGGGTGCTCGAGACCGCTTCCGACGGCTCGTCCTGGACGCGCAGCGGCCTGGCGCATGCCGCGGGCGTTTCGACCAGCGTCGTCGACGGGCTGATCACGCTCGGTATCTTCGAGACGATATTCCTGCCGCCGCCGCCTGTCGTGGCGATGCCGGATCCCGATTTTGCCGCCGCACGTCTCGAAGGGCCGCAGAAAGAGGCGGCCGCAGAGATCGTCTCCGACGTTCGCAAGGGCGAATTTGCCGTGTCGCTGATCGACGGCGTCACCGGCTCCGGCAAGACCGAGGTCTATTTCGAGGCGATCGCCGAGACGCTGAAACGTGGCAGGCAGGTGCTGATCCTGCTGCCGGAAATCGCGCTGACGGCCAGTTTCATGGAGCGTTTTCAAGATCGCTTCGGGGCAAAACCCGCCGAATGGCATTCCGACCTCGCCCCGCGCATGCGCGAAAAAGTCTGGCGTCAGGCGGTGACCGGCGAAGTGCGCGTCGTGGCCGGCGCCCGCTCGGCGCTCTTCCTGCCTTTTGAGGATCTCGGCCTCATCATCGTCGACGAGGAGCACGATCCCGCCTACAAACAGGAGGATCGGGTTTTCTACAATGCCCGCGACATGGCCGTGGTGCGCGGCCGTATCGGCGATTTTCCGGTTGTGCTGGTGTCGGCGACGCCGTCGGTCGAAAGCCAGGTCAACGGCCAGAGCGGGCGCTACACAACCGTGCATCTGCCGACGCGCTTCGGCGATGCGGCGCTGCCCGACCTGCATCTCATCGATATGCGCAGGCACGCGCCGGAGCGGGGCGGCTTCCTGTCGCCGGTGCTGATCCGGGCGATCGGCAAGACGGTGGAGCGGCGCGAACAGGCGCTGCTCTTTCTCAACCGACGCGGTTATGCGCCGCTAACGCTCTGCCGGGTCTGCGGCCACCGCTTCCAATGCCCGCAATGTTCGAGCTGGCTGGTCGAGCATCGTTTCCGCAAGCAGCTGCAGTGCCATCAATGCGGTCATGCCGAGCGCACGCCGGAAGCATGCCCGGAATGCGGCACGCTCGACCATCTCGTTGCCTGCGGGCCTGGCGTCGAGCGGATCGCCGAAGAGGTGGAGCGGCATTTCCCCGAGGCGCGCACGATCGTTCTATCCTCGGACATCATGGGCGGGGTGAAGCGGCTGCGGCTGGAGCTCGATGCCATCGCCAAGGGCGAGGCCGATATCGTCATCGGCACCCAGCTCGTCGCCAAAGGCCATAATTTTCCGCTGATGACTCTCGTCGGCATCATCGATGCCGATCTCGGCCTTGCCAATGGCGATCCGCGCGCGGCCGAGCGTACCTTCCAGCTTCTGTCGCAGGTGACCGGCCGGGCCGGGCGTACCGGCCTCAAGAGCCATGGGCTGCTGCAAACCTACCAGCCGCAGCATCCCGTGATGCAGGCGATCGTATCAGGCGATTCCGGTGCCTTTTACGAGCGCGAGATCACCGAGCGCGAACGCGCGGCGCTACCGCCCTTTGGCCGGCTGGCCTCGATCATCGTCTCGGCTGAAACCCGCCACGACGCTGAAAACCATGCGCGCGGCATGCGCAACGCAGCGCCCCAGGTGTCCGGAATCACGGTGCTCGGCCCAGCGGAGGCGCCGCTTGCGCTGGTGCGCGGCCGCCACCGCTTCCGGCTTCTGGTGCACGGGCGGCGCAACTCCGACATGCAGGGCTTCCTGCGGACGATGCTGTCGCAATCGCCGAAGGAGCGCGGATCGGTGCAGGTGCAGCTCGATATCGATCCGCAGAGCTTTCTGTAGATCGTTCCGCGCGCCGCGTTTCCGGATCCGGCCGATCATGGCATAAACGCAGAATCAGCGGATGATTTGGAGTCGAGGCATGGAATTTGAGTTTCCGACGGAATTTGGTGAGCAGCTTGCCTTCGGCGCAGCCACTTTTACGGCCTTTGCCGGCTTCGTCATCATGTTTGCGCCGGGTCTTGCGATGAGGGTCTTCGGCTTGGCGCCGCGCGGCGAGCGGCGTGAAGGCTTCAGCGAGGTCCGATCGATGGGCGGCTTCTATCTCGGTCTTGGCCTCGGTGCCGTCGTGCTGGCTCAGCCGCTGATTTATACCGCCTTCGGAGCGGCGTTCGCCATGGCCGCGTTTGCCCGCATCGTCTCCATCCTGTCAGATAAGGGGAGTACGTACCTCAACTATTTACTTCTGGTTGTGCAAGCGATTATCGCGGCACTGCCGCTGCTGTATGTTTTCGGCTTCGTCCAGACGTAAATTTTTCCGGCGATGGCGGCTTGCGCGGCCCGCGTTCAGGCCATTGCGCAATTTTGCGAACAGAAATTCATGCGAAAGGCGTATTCGGCCATTACGCGTGTTGCGAGTCCGAACATCCTATGTTAGACGGACCCCGAATTTCGGAAGAAGCAAGAGGCTTCTCTTGTGATTTCTGGGGGAAATCAAAACGAATTCAAGATCATAGGTTCGGCGCCCGCCGAGAGCCGGATTTTGGATTGAAATCAGGGAAATTTGTGCCAGTGGCAGACACGTCCCAGCTTACTTCTGGTGTTGCCGAGCGCTATGCCTCGTCGCTTTTCGAGCTGGCGCTCGAACAGGGCGTCGTCGACAGCGTCACCGCCGATCTCGACCGTTTCCAGGCGATGCTGGATGAGAGCGCCGAACTGAAGCGCTTCGTCGCAAGCCCGGTTTTTTCCGCTGAGGACCAGCTGAAGGCGATTGTCGCCATCAGCGAGAGGGCCGGCATCAGCGGTTTCTTCGCCAATTTTCTGAAGGTCGTGGCGCGCAACCGCCGCCTGTTCGCCCTGCCGGGCATGATCAGGGCCTTCCGTCTCATCGCCGCGAATCATCGCGGTGAAATCTCCGCCGAGGTCACCTCGGCGCATGCGCTCTCCCAGGCGCAGGAAACCGAATTGAAGGCGGCACTCAAGAGCGTCACCGGCAAAGACGTGACGATCTCAGTCACGGTTGATCCGTCAATTCTTGGTGGTCTGATCGTGAAGGTCGGGTCCCGTCAGATTGATACGTCTCTTCGTACCAAACTCTCTACCCTTAAGCTCGCATTGAAAGAGGTTGGCTGATGGATATCCGCGCCGCGGAAATTTCCGCAATTCTCAAAGACCAGATCAAAAATTTCGGCAAAGAGGCAGAAGTCTCGGAAGTCGGCCAGGTTCTCTCCGTCGGTGACGGTATTGCTCGCGTTTACGGTCTGGACAATGTCCAGGCTGGTGAAATGGTCGAGTTCCCCGGCGGCATCCGCGGCATGGCCCTGAACCTTGAATCCGACAACGTCGGTGTCGTTATTTTCGGCTCCGACCGTGACATCAAGGAAGGCGACACCGTCAAGCGGACTGGCGCCATCGTTGACGTTCCGGTCGGTCCGGAACTGCTCGGCCGCGTCGTCGACGCGCTCGGCAACCCGATCGACGGCAAGGGCCCGATCAATGCGACCCGCCGTTCGCGCGTCGACGTCAAGGCACCCGGCATCATTCCGCGCAAGTCGGTTCATGAGCCGATGTCGACCGGCCTCAAGGCCATCGATGCGCTGATCCCGGTCGGCCGCGGCCAGCGCGAGCTCGTCATCGGCGACCGCCAGACCGGCAAGACCGCCATCCTGCTCGACGCCTTCCTCAACCAGAAGGCCATTCACGACAATGGTCCGGAAGGCGAGAAGCTTTACTGCGTTTACGTTGCCGTCGGTCAGAAGCGCTCCACCGTTGCCCAGTTCGTCAAGGTTCTCGAAGAGCGCGGGGCACTGAAGTACTCCATCATCGTTGCCGCCACGGCTTCCGATCCGGCGCCGATGCAGTTCCTGGCTCCGTTCGCCGGCTGCGCCATGGGCGAATATTTCCGCGACAACGGCATGCATGCGCTGATCGGCTATGACGATCTGTCCAAGCAGGCCGTGTCCTACCGCCAGATGTCGCTGCTGCTGCGCCGCCCGCCGGGCCGCGAAGCCTATCCGGGTGACGTTTTCTACCTGCATTCGCGCCTGCTCGAGCGCGCCGCGAAGATGAACGACGACAAGGGCGCCGGTTCGCTGACGGCTCTGCCGGTCATCGAAACGCAGGGCAACGACGTGTCGGCCTTCATTCCGACCAACGTAATTTCGATTACTGACGGTCAGATCTTCCTTGAAACCGACCTGTTCTATCAGGGTATCCGCCCGGCCGTGAACGTTGGTCTGTCGGTTTCTCGCGTCGGTTCGTCGGCGCAGATCAAGGCGATGAAGCAGGTTGCCGGCTCGATCAAGGGCGAACTCGCCCAGTATCGCGAAATGGCCGCCTTCGCCCAGTTCGGTTCGGACCTTGATGCTGCAACGCAGCGCCTCTTGAACCGCGGCGCACGTCTGACCGAACTCCTGAAGCAGCCGCAGTTCTCGCCACTGAAGACGGAAGAACAGGTCGCCGTGATCTTCGCCGGCGTCAACGGCTATCTCGACAAGCTGCCCGTCGCATCGGTCGGCAAGTTCGAGCAGGGCTTGCTTTCGTACCTGCGTTCGGAAGGCTCGGCCATCCTCGACGCGATCCGCACGGAAAAGGCAATCAGCGACGATACCAAGGGCAAGCTCACGGCTGCTCTCGATAGCTTCGCCAAGTCTTTCTCGTAATCGGGCCCGAAGTTAGGACGGATCACGGATGCCTTCACTCAAGGATCTGAAAAACCGGATCGCCTCCGTCAAGGCGACGCAGAAGATCACCAAGGCGATGAAAATGGTCGCCGCGGCGAAGCTTCGGCGTGCGCAGGAGGCGGCCGAGGCCGCCCGGCCCTATTCGCAGCGCATGGGTGCGGTTCTGGCTAATATCGCCAAGGCCGTCACCGATGCGGATGGCGCACCGGCACTGATGACCGGCACCGGCCAGGACAAGGTCCATTTGCTGGTGGTCTGCACGGCCGAGCGCGGCCTTTGCGGCGGCTTCAACTCGCAGATCGCCCGCTTTGCGCGCGATCATGTCCGCAAGCTGCTCGCCGAGGGCAAGACGGTGAAGATCTTCACCGTCGGCAAGAAGGGTTACGACATCCTTCGCCGCGAATTTGCGCCGCTGATCATCGAGCGCAAGGAACTGCGCGATGTCAAGAAGATCGGTTTCGAAAATGCCGACCAGATCGGCAAGCGCATCATCGAGATGTTTTCGGCCGGCGAGTTCGACGTCTGCACGCTGTTCTACTCCGAATTTAAATCGGTGATCAGCCAGGTTCCGACCGCGCAGCAGCTCATCCCGGCCAAGGCTCCGGAGGCCGCTGCCGAAGATGCCGCCCATGCCGGTGCCGTCTACGAATACGAGCCGGATCCGGCGTCGATCCTCGGCGATTTGATCCCGCGCAACATCTCCGTCCAGATCTTCCGCGCGCTCCTCGAGAACGTCGCGGGCGAGATGGGCGCCAAGATGAGCGCCATGGACAATGCGACGCGCAATGCTGGTGAGATGATCAACAAGCTGACACTGAGCTACAACCGTCAGCGTCAGGCGCAGATCACCAAGGAACTGATTGAAATCATTTCGGGCGCGGAAGCGCTCTGAGTTAGGGAAAGAGGGTAAGAAAATGGCTGAGGCAGCTACCCGCTCTGTCGGCAAAGTCACCCAGGTTATCGGCGCCGTCGTCGACGTTGCTTTCGAAGGCGAACTGCCGGCGATTTTGAACGCGCTCGAAACCGACAATAACGGCAACCGTCTGGTTCTCGAAGTCGCTCAGCATCTGGGCGAAAACGAAGTCCGCACCATCGCCATGGACTCGAGCGAAGGTCTCGTTCGCGGCCAGCAGGTCCTCGATACCGGCGCTCCGATCTCGGTTCCGGTCGGCAACGAGACGCTCGGCCGCATCATGAACGTCATCGGCGAGCCGGTCGACGAAGCCGGTCCGCTGGTCACCGCTCATAAGCGCGCCATCCACCAGGATGCCCCCGCCTATGTCGAGCAGTCGACGGAAGCACAGATTCTGGTCACCGGCATCAAGGTCGTCGACCTGCTGGCTCCCTACGCACGCGGCGGCAAGATCGGCCTCTTCGGCGGCGCAGGCGTCGGCAAGACCGTTCTGATCATGGAACTAATCAACAACGTCGCCAAGGCGCATGGTGGTTACTCGGTTTTCGCAGGCGTCGGTGAACGCACCCGCGAAGGCAACGACCTCTATCATGAAATGATCGAATCGAACGTCAACAAGCATGGCGGTGGCGAAGGCTCCAAGGCTGCGCTGGTTTACGGTCAGATGAACGAACCGCCGGGCGCCCGCGCTCGCGTCGCTCTGACGGGTCTGACGGTTGCAGAACACTTCCGCGACCAGGGTCAGGACGTTCTGTTCTTCGTCGACAACATCTTCCGCTTCACGCAGGCAGGTTCCGAAGTGTCGGCTCTGCTCGGCCGTATTCCTTCGGCCGTGGGTTATCAGCCGACGCTGGCAACCGACATGGGTCAGATGCAGGAACGCATCACCACGACGACGACCGGCTCGATCACCTCGGTTCAGGCCATTTACGTTCCGGCCGACGACTTGACCGACCCGGCGCCGGCAACCTCGTTCGCCCACCTTGACGCAACGACGGTTCTGTCGCGTTCGATCGCTGAAAAGGGCATCTACCCGGCCGTCGACCCGCTCGACTCCACTTCGCGCATGCTCGACCCGATGGTCGTCGGTGAAGAGCATTACGAAGTTGCCCGTAAGGTCCAATCGACGCTGCAGCGCTACAAGGCCCTGCAGGATATCATCGCCATCCTCGGCATGGACGAACTGTCGGAAGAGGACAAGCTGGCCGTTGCCCGCGCCCGCAAGATCGAGCGTTTCCTGTCGCAGCCGTTCTTCGTCGCCGAAGTCTTCACCGGCTCGCCGGGCAAGCTGGTTGCTCTCGAAGACACGATCAAGGGCTTCAAGGGCCTCGTCAACGGCGAATACGACAACCTGCCGGAAGCTGCCTTCTACATGGTCGGCTCGATCGACGAAGCCATCGAAAAGGCCAAGAAGCTCGCTGCCGCTTGATGAGCGACGCTCAGGACGAGATATTCTGCTGCGACTCCCTGAGAGGGGTCGTGGCGGAACTTCCGGAACCGGCGGCGCCGACCGTCTATCGTGCCGATAACGGCGTGGTCATGATGGTTGTCGGGCTGGTTCAGACCGAGGAAGGCCTCGGATATCTCGATCAGGCGATACTGCACTGCCCGTTCTGCGGGACCAAATTGCAAGATGCAAAAGTCATAGCCGAGAAGGTAAGTCACTGATGGCTGACAATTTCAACTTTGAGCTCGTTTCGCCGGAGCGTCTGCTCTTGTCGGAGATGGTGACCGAGGTCGTCATTCCCGCGACCGAGGGCGAGATGACCGTCATGGCGCACCACGCGCCGACGATGACGACCATCAAGCCGGGGGTGGTGAGCGTGCGTTCGGCTTCCGGCAAGAAGCAGGACTACGTGGTGTTCGGCGGTTTTGCCGATATCCTGCCGACAGGCTGCACTTTGCTTGCCGAATCCGCCGTTCCGGTCGAGGAACTCCATAAGGACGAGCTCACCCGTCGTATCGAGGCTGCCCGCAAGGAGCTCGAACATGCC
Organism: Rhizobium mulingense; assembly: GCF_029194105.1. Taxonomy (NCBI): domain Bacteria; kingdom Pseudomonadati; phylum Pseudomonadota; class Alphaproteobacteria; order Hyphomicrobiales; family Rhizobiaceae; genus Rhizobium; species Rhizobium mulingense. The sequence continues at coordinate 387,905 of NZ_JARFVE010000005.1, forward strand.
GAGCTGCACGAGCACAAGTCGAAGCTCGAGCATTTCATCATGGAACTGACGCATCTGCGCGGCATTGTCCAGCAGGACTGACCGGGTACGACAGCTTCATTGAAAGGCGGCCTCAAAGGCCGCTTTTTTTGTGTCTGGCTTCTTCCTTGAGTACGGACAACAGCGTTGTCATGCGGCTTCAAACGAACGCGGCCGGCTGTTTCGGTTGGGCAAACAGACGGCTTCAGTCAGCTCAGGGAAAACTCCAAAAGTGGCTACAATCTTTTGCAGCGGCCTGCGCCGCTGACGGATTATGCAGCCGCAGTTTTGCCGCAGCGTCTCAGAAGCCGGTGCCGCCGCGCAGCTCGATGATCAGTGTCTTGAACAGGATCTTCAGGTCGAGCAGCAGGCTGAAATTCCTGACATAATAGATATCACAGGCGATTCGGGCCCGGGCTTCCAGCGGCCTTGTCGTCGGGCCGCGCCAGCCGCGTGTTTGCGCGAGACCGGTGATGCCGGGGCGCATGATGTGTCGATGGTGGTAGTTCGGCACCACTTCCTCGTACAGCCTGCCGGCTGCGCGCATGTTGATGGCATGGCAGCGTGGGCCGACCAGCGACATCTCGCCCTTGAGGACGTTCAGGAGCTGCGGCAGTTCGTCGATATTGGTCCTGCGGAGCATTGCGCCGATGCCGGTCATCCTGGCGTCGCCCTTGACAGTCTGCTGGACGCCGCTGGGATCGCAAACCTCCGCCCGCATCGAGCGGAATTTGAAGACGTTGATCTTCCGGCCGTTCAGCCCCCAGCGGATCTGGCGGAAGAACACCGGACCGCCATCGTCGAGCTTGATGAAAAGAGCGATCGCCAGAAAAAGCGGCGCCAGCACGAGGAGAGCGTTGGCCGAGATGACGATGTCGATCAGCCGTTTCACGGCCAATCGCAGCGTCGCCTTTTCTTCGCCATTGGAAAAGCTCTCCGGCTGGCGAATGTTGGAGTTCGCTATGACCAGGGTCCTGATTTTGATCTGACGCTGAGACGGATCGAAGCGTGAATTCGTCTTCGAAGTAAAAGCATTCATTACACAAGGCCCGTAAGTTTAGATGCAATACTGAACTGTAGGGAGACAAATACATGCTCACGTAAGGTTTGTCATCGGGTTAAATAAGAAATTGCTAACCCTAAAGACACCAAAAATGGGAGTATTCCCTGTTAACCTTAATGCCTGTAGTTGAAGTGGAAACGAATTTATACTTTAAAAGGAGTAGCCCGATCGGGTGAGTGCGATGTCAGACGGTTTCCCAAGTCGATCGCCGGTCGTTCCAGCAGGTGATGGCTGAGAGTTGCCACTAGAAGGACGAGCACCATTGTCAGCCCGCAGGATTGCAGCCAGCCGGTAACGACATTGTCCGAGGAGGCGCCGAACGAACTGGGGTCGAGTCTCTGGATCAATGTCAGGATGATCTCCTGCCAGATATAAATGCCGAACGAGATCTTGGCGACGTAGCGGACGGGAGCGTTGTCGAGCAGCCTGCCCAGGCGATGCGAATGGCAGAGCGATACGAGCGCGGTTGCGATCGCCAGCGGAAAGACGGGAAATCCGTAGGGCATGTCGAGCGAGCCGTACCCCTCGGCCGAACCGCCGGGCGATATGGCGAGGCGGTAGCCGGCAATCGAAAAGGCGAGAAGCGCTGCGGCATCGAACCAGAAGGAGTGCCTTGCAGGCAGCATGACGTCGATGCCGGCGGCAAGCGCGCCGAGCGCGAAGACCGCGAAGAAGCCGATCGGATTGTAGTTGGGCATCCATTCCTTCGCCCCGCCCTGCAGGCCATAGGCCCAGCCGCGCCCGATGTCGTCGAGCGCAAAGAGTTTCAGGATTGCCAGATGGGCAATGAGGACGACGGCAATGACGCAGAGCCAGGCGGAACGGGCCAGCAACCGGCGCTGCCGCACCCGCGGCAGGCGAAACAGGAGGAGAAAGCAGGCCGGCAGGAGCACATAGCTGGTGACCTCGAAGGGGATGGACCAGAGCGGTCCGTCGGCTTCGACAGGGAAAAACGTGCGCCAATGCCATTGGCTCATGAACAGCAGTCCGGCAACGTAGCGAAGCGCAAGCTCTGGTGTCAGCGGCACGGCAAGCAGCGTCAGGCTGACAACGAAGCTGACGGTGGCGGCGACCCAGAAGCCCGGGGCAATGCGTGCGGCCCTGCGGATGGCGTAGGTCCCGAGGCTCGGCATGTCGCTGCCGCCATCGAGCGCGCGCCAGAAGGGACGGGCCAGAAGAAAGCCGCTGAGCACGAAGAAAATGGCGACGCCGAAATTGCCGAAGCGGAGGATGTGCGCCGTCGACGCCAATTCATCGGGAATTCGGCGCATATCCAGCCGGAGCGCGAGATGATGAGCAAGCACCAGCAGGCAGGCTGTCGCGCGCAGAAAGTCCGCTCCGACCAGTCTCTCCTGTGGTCGCATGTTATTCCCCACCCTGCCCGATCAGGCTCAAACCGTCTCGATCCAAAGCTTGCCGTGGAACGCTGCGGCGGGCAAGGCCGGGCGGGTTCAGCCGAGGAGTTCGTTGGTATAATAGGTGGAAAAGTCCGGCTTCTCCTTGAGTGCTGCGCCATTCGCATCGACCAGGATGCCGTTGTCGAGCAGGAAGGCGCCGATGGCATCGGCCTTCGCCGGGTCGATTGTGCCGATCACGCCGGCCTCGGATTTGAGGAAATGCCCGTCGATCAATGCCTTCTGGGACGCCTTTACCAGTTCCGTATTCATCAGAGCACCGTTGCTGTTGGAAATCAGCAGGTCGCAGGCTTCGTCAGGATGATCGACGGAATAGGCATAACCCTGGCGCGTGGCCTGGATGAAGGCGCGGGCGTGTTCCCGGCTCACCGCGAGATAGGCGTCGCTGGAAACGATGACGGTCGTCTGCTCGTCGGGAATGCCATAATCGGAATAGTGGAAGCGGCCGAGCTTGCGGTTTTCCAGCTCGGCGGCGATGCCTTCCCAGGTGTAGATCTCCAGCGTGAAATCGACCGAGCCATTGTCCAGCGCCTCGTAGGCGGAAGTGCCGAGGGTGACGGTCTTGACGTCGCCCGTGCCACCGTCGTTGCGGATCATCGCGGAAATCAGGGCGCTCTCCCAGGTGCCGCCAAAGCCGCCATAGGTCTTGCCATCGAGATCTTTAGGGCTCTTGATGTCGTCGCGTCCGCCCTTGTAGATCAGGCGCGCGGTTTCGGTCTGGACGACGCCGTAGACCATCTTCACGTCACCGCCGCCGGCGCGCTGCGTCATGGCCTCGATCTCGCTGCTGATGCCGAAATCGGCGACCCCGTTCGACACCAGCGTGCCGGCGCTGGTGTCGGTAAAGGGTAGAATTTCGACGTCGAGGCCGGCGGCTGCATAGAAGCCCTTCGCCTTGGCGACATAGATGCCGATATGGTTGGTGTTGGGCGTCCAGTCGAGCGCAATGCGAACCTTTGCCGACGCCGACTGGGCGAGGGCTGTGCGGCCGGCGAGGCTTGTCGCGAGGGCGGCGAGGATCGTCTGTCGACGGGTGAGAAGCAGCATGGTGACCTCCTCAGGTCTTAAGAGCATGGTGCCGAAAAGTGTGAGCGGTCTTCGGACGACATCATGCTCTACCTCTTTAAATTGGGACAGGATTCTGATTTAGGCCGACCGGCCTAAAATCATCCTGTTCTAGCGGATGAAGCAGGGTTTGCAGGATTTCGGTCTCGATCGCCTGGGCCGCCGGCGAGCCGAGATCGGCGATGCTTCTCGGGCGGGGCAGGGGGACGCGGAATTGGCGGATTATACGCGCCGGGCGGGCCGATAGCACGTAGATCCGGTCGGAGAGGAACACCGCCTCGCGAACATCGTGGGTGATCAGCAAGGCCGTCCAGCGATGTTGCGTCCACATGCCCTGCAGCCATTCCTGGATTTGCGTGCGTGTCAACGCATCCAGCGCGCCGAAAGGCTCGTCGAGCAGCAACATGTCTTGGCTCTGGACGACGGTGCGCAACAGCGCGGCGCGCTGGCGCATGCCGCCGGAGAGTTCGGCGGGATAATGGTGTTCGAAGCCGGCAAGGCCGAAATGCTCGAACAGCGGCGCCACGGTGGCGCGGGCGGCGCGGCGGCTCATGCCGCCCACCTCCAGGCCGAGGGCGGCATTGTCGATGATCCGGCGCCAGGGCATCAGCGCATCGCGTTGCGGCATGAAGGCAAAGGAATGCGGCGCCTGTTCCAGCGGGGCGCCCTTGAAGAGCAAGGCGCCTGAATCGGGTCGAAGCGCCTGGGTCAGCAATCGGAGCACCGTCGATTTTCCGGAGCCGGAGGGGCCGACGATCGAGACGAACTCGCCGCTTGCGACAGCGAGCGAAATGTCGCCGAGCACCTGCATGCCGTCGAAGGATTTCGAAATCTTGCGCAGTTCGACCAGTTCATCGGTCATCGACGGTGCTCCCCGGACGGTTGCCACGGCATGACGAGGCGCTCGATCATCAGCGTCACTCCGAAGAGGCAGAGTGTCAGCACGGCGCTGACAACGACGGCGGCGAGGACGAGATCCGGCCGGAAATTATTCTTGGCGTTGAGGATATAGATGCCGAGGCCGCGCGCGGCTCCCGCATATTCGGCAAAGATCGCGCCGACGACGGCATAGGTGATCGAGATCCTGAGGCCGGCGAAGAAATAGGGTAGCGAGGAGGGAAGCCGGGCCAAGCGGAAAATGCACCAGCGGCTTGCCTTCATCGAGTTCAAGAGTTCAGCGATGTCGCGGTCGGTCGCCTCATAACCCTGCAGCAAAGCGACGAGCAGCGGGAAGAAGGTGACGAGCGCCACCAGCAATATCTTCGGCAACAGGCCGAAACCGAACCAGAGGACGACGAGGGGCGCGATCGCCACCAGCGGCAGGGTCTGGCTGGCAATGAAGATCGGCAGCAATGCCCGGCGCATGAAGGGCATGAAATCCATCAGGATCGACGAGACGAAAGCGAAGGCGAGCGACAGGGCGAAGCCGCCGAGTGTGGCGCCGAGCGTCGGACAGGTGTTTGACATCAACGCTTCGCGGTTCAGCCAGCCCTGGTTCAGGATGCGCGAAGGCGCCGGCAGGATGGACGGTTTAATGCCGGAGAGATCGACATAAAGTTCCCATGCGGCCAGAAAGGCAAAGCCGGCGAGCAGGGCGGGGATCGCCCGGTACAGGGCGGCACCGAGCGCGGCAAGACGCGAATCCGATGGGGGTGGCGATGTCATCAGCGTCGATTTCAGGCTTTCGTCCGGCTGCATGCTTCTTCAGGTCGGAATCGATCCAAGGATAAAACCACGCAGCAATTCAAGGTGCCGCGGCGCCCTTGGCGCACTTGAAAAATCGCGCGGCGTCGCAGATGCGCAAACCTGTCGAAGACATCGGGAATGGTGCCGGCGAGACTGCCGGATATCGTAAAGGATGACACTTGTGCGCCGGAAAACATCTGAACCTCGCTCCGCTGGCATTACCCAGATCAGCTTTGAAGGGTCCGGAGGCTTGCGCTTCTCATCTCAGCCCCGGCGACACGGAGCTCCCCTGTTATTTCAGCGAAAACTATCATCGGGGTTTTCTTACCGCAACCGCAAAATCACACACCCCATCCGTCTGGTCGGAACCGAACCGCGAACGCGAAAAAACACCCGGGCGGAGTCCTGCCCGGGTGTTTTCCGAGGTCCCGTACCTGCCGGGAACGGAACCGGAGCTCGTCTCAGGCCGCTATATCGGCAGGACGCGGTCGTCGCGAGGGTGGCAAATGCCGGCGCCATGATTTCAGTCCGTTATCGACAGGGTGATCTCACTGTCGCTCCTTCCTGCACCTGGGCTTTACGCTTGGGGGAGCAGGCGTTATACAACCTCAACTAATATTGAGGTCAAGAGCCGATGGATACGATCACCGTTACGCCGCTCGGCAGGCTTTTGACGGTCGGCGAGGTGGCGGAACGCAGCGGTCTTGCCGTCTCGGCGTTGCATTTCTATGAGGCCAAGGGGTTGATCTCCAGCATCCGAACGCGCGGCAATCAGCGGCGTTACGGACGTGACGTGCTTCGCCGGCTCGGCATCATCAAGGTGGCGCAACGTGTCGGCATTCCGCTTTCGGAAATCCAGACGGCGTTTGCCTCCCTGCCGCAGGGGCGCACACCGACGGTTGCCGACTGGCAGACGCTGTCAGCGCGCTGGAAGAATGAACTCGACGAGCGAATCAGACGCCTCAGCCTGCTGAGAGACCGTCTGACTGGCTGCATCGGCTGCGGCTGTCTGTCGATCGAAAGCTGCCCCTTGCGCAATCCCTGCGATCGGCTTGGCGAGGAAGGGCCGGGTGCGCGGCTTCTAGAGAGCGAGAACGAAAGCTGAGCCTCCCGGAGCTCTCTCCTGCGGCGGAAAGATCGATGCGTGCCTTTCTTTCGGCCGGCGCGTTCATATGTTAAGGGCGAATGACGCAACCGGCGGCATCGTCCGCGAGGAGGACGGCTTCGTGTTCCATCCGAGACTATTTGAAAATCGCAATGTCGTCGTCACCGGCGCCGGGCGGGGCATCGGCCTCGAGGTGGCCCGGCAGTTCCTGGACTGCGGCGCGAAGGTGATCGTCCATACCGGGCGCAAACCGGGACGGGATCTGCCGGATTTCCTGCTTACGGCTGAATCGGAAAGACGGGCGCTGTTGCTGAACGCCGATTTCACCGCCGCCGGCGGCGCTGCGCAATTTGCGGAGGACGCTCTCGCCTTCTTCGACAAGGTGCATGTGCTCGTCAATAATGCCGGCACCATGCTCGGCCGTTTTCCGGCTGCGACGCTGACCGACGCAGATTATGAAGCGATCGTACGGCTGAACCAGACGTCGGTGGTGGCGCTGACCCGGGCGCTGTTGCCGGCATTGAAAGCGGCGGAAGGCGCGGCCATCGTCAACACGGTTTCGATTTCAGCGCTGACCGGCGGCAGTCCCGGTTCTTCGGTCTATTCGGCCTCGAAAGCCTTTGTTTCCACCTATTCCAAGGCGCTTGCCCGTGAGCTGGCGCCGGATGGCATCCGGGTCAATTGCGTCTCGCCGGGAACGATCGAGACGGATTTCCATGAGCGCTATTCCTCCCGCGAAAAGCTGGAGCAGACGAGAAAATCCATTCCCTTGCAACGGCTCGGCACGGCCGAGGATTGCGCTCCCGCCTATCTGTTCCTCGCGGCTCCTTCTCTCTCCGGATACATTACGGGCCAAGTCCTCGAGATCAATGGCGGTCAGCTTATCTGCTGATTTACTTGGACCTTTTTTGGCATTTCATCACATTTGACGAATTCGCTTGTGCGAATATGCTATTGTGCTGATCTACCTTTTGCTCCCCTTCCGAGATGCCGAATGCCGTTGCCTAAACCGGAGCCGGGGATGACCGGCCAGGAATTGCAGAAACTCGCTGCAAAAGCCCATGAAGCGAGCGATCTGCTGAAGGCGCTGGCACATCAGAGCCGACTTCTGATCCTCTGCATCCTCGCGAGTGAGGAGCGGACGGTGGGTGAAATCGAGAGCATTCTCGGCATACAACAGGCAATGGTCTCGCAACAGCTCGCGCGTCTGAGGCTCGAAGGGCTGGTCAATACGCGCCGTCAGGGCAGGCTGGTCTATTACAGTATCGGCAATCTCAGCGTGCCTGCCTTCCTCGAATCGCTGTTCGATCTTTTTCCGGCTGTCGAAAACGGTTAAAGCATGACTGGTCGCACGGTGGCTGCGCAGAAGATGGGCTGGATCCGGATGCTGTCATACCGGGTCGGGAGACCGCATGATCGACAAGCTGGAATTCTTCATCGCGCTTGCCAATGAAAAGCATTTCGGCCGCGCTGCGGAGGAATGCGGGATTTCGCAGCCGACGCTCTCGGCCGCCATCCGCCAGCTGGAGGATCAGCTCGGCGTCATGCTGGTGCAGCGCGGGTCGAGGTTTCAGGGGCTGACGCCGGAGGGGCAGCGTGTGCTCGAATGGGCGCGGCGCATCGTCGGCGATGCCCGCACCATGCGCGAGGAAATGCGCGCGGCGCGGCGCGGTCTTTCCGGCCACATTCGTCTCGCCGCCATTCCGACGGCCCTGGCCATGCTTTCGCGCATCACCACGCCCTTCCAGGAACGACATCCCGGCGTCACCTTCTCGATCGTCTCGCGTAATTCGCTGCAGGTGCTGAGCATGCTCGAAAATCTCGAGATCGACGCCGGTATCACCTATCTTGAAAATGAGCCGCTCGGGCGTGTCACCAGTGTTCCCCTCTATGCCGAGCGCTATCATCTGATCACGGCTGCGGGCAGCCCGCTATCTGACCGCGACAGTGTGACCTGGAAGGAGGTCGGCGATCTTCGGCTTTGTCTATTGACCGCCGACATGCAGAACCGACGCATCATCAACCGCCACTTGACGGAAGCCGGGGCCACGGTGCATCCAACACTCGAATCCAACTCGATGATCGTGCTGTTCTCGCATGTCAGAACCGGACGCTGGGCAAGCATCATGCCGCGCAACGTCGCGAAATCATTTGGATTCCCAATAGAAATCCGAATGATTCCGATCGTTGAGCCCGAGGCCCACCATCTGGTCGGCCTCGTCGCGCCCTACCGCGAGCCCTTCACGCCGCTCGTGTCTGCCTTGCTGCATGAAGCGCGCGTGCTCGTGCGCGATGAAGAGCTCTGATAGAAAAAACCTATCAATCCACGAGATAGCTTTATTGATCGGCAACGGCTTCCCTGAGATGCTGCATGACGGATGGCCTGATGCTGGGGAGGGCGCCATTCCGCAACGAGCCAGCGGCTGGGAGGGCTGCCTTATGACCATTCATATCGCCGAAGGCGATATCGCAGCGCGCACGCGTTCCATTGTCGCCGACCTTCGCTTCCTTGAAGGGCCGCTGCTTCCCATTCTTCATCAAGTTCAGCAGGAATTCGGCTATGTGCCGCAGCAAGCCCTGCCCGTGATCGCGGAGGAACTGAACCTTTCGCGTGCCGAGGTGCATGGCGTGATGACCTTTTATCACGATTATCGCGACCACCCCGGTGGGCGGCATGTGCTGAAGCTCTGTCGCGCCGAGGCCTGTCAGTCGATGGGTGGTGACGCGCTGGCTGAGCGCATCAAGGCGCTGCTCGGCATCGATTTTCACCAGACGACGCTGGACGGCAGCGTGACGCTGGAGGCGGTCTACTGCCTCGGGCTCTGCGCCTGCGCGCCGTCGGCAATGCTCGACGGCGAGGTGTATGGCCGGGTCGACGATCAGATGGCGACAGAACTCGTTGCGGAGGCGCGCCGATGACAGTCAAGATATATGTTCCGCGCGATGCCGCTGCGCTGGCGCTCGGGGCCGAAAAGGTGGCAAAGGCGATTGCCCAGGAGATCGTCGCCCGCGGCCTCGATGCCGAGATCGTGCGCAACGGCTCGCGCGGAATGTTCTGGCTGGAGCCGCTGGTCGAGGTCGAGCTTGCCGGCAAGCGCATCGGCTACGGACCGGTGAAGGCAAAAGATGTGTCCGGTCTTTTCGACGCCGGGATCGTCAACGGCGGCGATCATCCCCTCTGTCTCGGGGAGGTTGAAGACCTCCCGTTCCTGAAGCAACAGACCCGCCTGACATTCGCCCGCTGCGGCGTTATCGATCCGCTCTCGCTTTCGGATTATGAGGCGCATGGCGGCCTTGCCGGCCTCCGCCGCGCCGTTTCGATGGCGCCCGCCGAAATCGTCCAGGAAGTCACCGATTCCGGCCTGCGTGGACGCGGCGGCGCGGGTTTCCCCACCGGCATCAAGTGGAAGACCGTTCTCGATGCGGCCGGCGAGCGCAAATATATCGTCTGCAATGCCGATGAGGGCGACAGCGGCACCTTTGCCGACCGGATGATCATGGAGGGTGATCCCTTCGTGCTGATCGAAGGCATGGCGATATCAGGACTTGCGACCGGCGCCACGAAGGGCTTCATCTACACGCGTTCGGAATATCCGCATGCGATTGCTGCGATGAGCGAGGCCGTCGGCATCGCGCGACAGGCTGGGATTCTTGGCCCGTCGGTACTCGGCTCGGGCCGCGCTTTCGATATCGAAGTGCGCACCGGCGCCGGCGCCTATGTCTGCGGCGAGGAGACGGCCCTTTTGAACAGCCTCGAAGGCAAGCGCGGCGTCGTGCGCGCCAAACCGCCACTGCCGGCGCATAAGGGACTGTTCAACTGTCCGACCGTCATCAACAACGTGATCTCGCTCGCTTCCGTGCCGGTAATCATGGAGAAGGGCGCCGCCTTCTATCGTGATTTCGGCATGGGCCGGTCACGCGGCACCATCCCGCTGCAGATCGCCGGCAATATCAGATATGGCGGTCTTTATGAGACAGCCTTCGGTCTTTCGCTCGGCGATATCGTCGACAGGATCGGCGGTGGTACGGCGACGGGACGGCCGGTCAAGGCCGTGCAGGTCGGCGGGCCACTCGGGGCCTATTTCCCGCGGGCGCTGTTCGACACGCCGTTCGATTACGAAGCCTTCGCCGCCAGGGACGGGCTGATCGGCCATGCCGGCATCGTTGTCTTCGACGACACCGCCGATATGCTGAAACAGGCGCGTTTCGCCATGGAATTCTGCGCCGTCGAAAGCTGCGGCAAGTGCACCCCCTGCCGCATCGGCTCGACGCGCGGCGTTGAGACGGCCGACATGATCGCCCATGGCATCGAGCCGGAGAAGAACCGAGCGCTGCTGGCCGATCTCTGCAACACGATGAAATTGGGCTCGCTCTGCGCGCTCGGCGGATTCACGCCCTATCCCGTCATGAGCGCGATGACGCATTTCCCGGAGGATTTTTCGCCGGCGCCGATCGCGGAGGCGGCTGAGTGATGACTTTCCACCCGTTAACTTCCTGCGAATTGCTCATTTCCACGTCCATACAGGAGGCCGACCATGTCTCTCATCCATGAAATCGACTACGGCACTCCCGCTTCGAAATCGGAAACCATGGTGACGCTGACCATCGACGGGCAGCAGATCATCGTGCCGGAGGGCACGTCGATCATGCGCGCCTCGATGGAGGCAGGCATCACCGTGCCGAAGCTCTGCGCCAGCGACATGATGGAAGCCTTCGGCTCCTGCCGGCTCTGTCTCGTCGAGATCGAGGGCCGGGCCGGCCTGCCGGCCTCCTGCACGACGCCGGTGGCGGCCAATATGGTGGTGCACACGCAGACGGATCGGCTGAAGGATGTCCGCCGCGGCGTGATGGAACTCTATATATCCGACCACCCGCTCGACTGTCTGACCTGTGCTGCCAACGGCGATTGCGAATTGCAGGACATGGCAGGCGCCGTCGGCCTGCGCGACGTGCGCTACGGCTATGACGGCGACAACCATGTCAGGGCGCGCAACAATGGCGAGATCAATCTGACATGGGCGCCGAAGGACGAGTCCAATCCCTATTTCACCTTTGATCCCTCCAAGTGCATCGTCTGTTCGCGCTGCGTGCGCGCCTGCGAGGAGGTGCAAGGCACCTTCGCGCTGACGATCGAGGGGCGCGGTTTCGGCTCCAAGGTTTCCGCGGGTGCGCATGAAGCCTTCATCGATTCCGAATGTGTCTCCTGCGGGGCCTGCGTCCAGGCCTGCCCGACGGCGACCCTGACCGAGAAGTCGGTGATAGCGATCGGCCAGCCCGAGCATTCGGCCATCACCACCTGCGCCTATTGCGGCGTCGGCTGTTCCTTCAAGGCGGAAATGCGCGGCGAGGAGCTGGTGCGCATGGTTCCCTGGAAGGACGGCCAGGCCAATCGCGGGCATTCCTGCGTCAAGGGTCGCTTCGCTTACGGTTATTCCAACCACAAGGAACGCATCCTCAACCCGATGATTCGCGAAAAGGTCAGCGATCCCTGGCGCGAGGTGAGCTGGGACGAGGCCTTCGCGCATGTGGCGTCGGAGTTCCGCCGCATCCAGTACCAGTATGGTCGCGAGGCGATCGGCGGCATCACCTCGTCGCGCTGCACCAACGAGGAAACCTATCTGGTGCAGAAGCTGGTCCGTGCCGGTTTCGGCAACAACAATGTCGATACCTGCGCCCGCGTCTGCCACTCGCCAACCGGCTACGGCCTCGGCCAGACATTCGGCACCTCGGCCGGCACGCAGAATTTCGACAGCGTCGAACAGTCCGATGTCGTCGTCATCATAGGCGCCAACCCGACCGACGGCCATCCGGTGTTCGCTTCACGGCTGAAGAAGCGGCTGCGCCAGGGGGCCAAGCTCATCGTCATCGATCCGCGCCGCACCGATATCGTCCGGTCGCCGCATGTTGAGGCTTCCTATCATCTGCCACTGAAGCCCGGCACCAATGTGGCCGTCATGACGGCGCTTGCACATGTGATCGTCACCGAAGGCCTGTATGACGAGACCTTCATCCGCGAGCGCTGCGACTGGTCGGAATTCGAGGACTGGGCGGCCTTCGTCGCTGAACCGGCGCACAGCCCCGAAGAGACCGAGATCTTCACCGGCGTGCCGGCGGCGGATCTGCGCGGCGCGGCAAGGCTCTATGCCAAGGGCGGCAACGGCGCGATCTATTACGGTCTCGGCGTCACCGAACACAGCCAGGGTTCGACCACGGTCATCGCGATCGCCAATCTGGCGATGGCGACCGGCAACATCGGCCGTCCCGGCGTCGGCGTGAATCCGCTGCGCGGCCAGAACAACGTGCAAGGCTCCTGCGACATGGGTTCTTTCCCGCACGAGCTGCCGGGCTACCGGCACATTTCCGACGATGCGACGCGCGACATCTTCGAAAAGCTCTGGGGTGTGAAGCTCGACAACGAGCCGGGCCTGCGCATTCCCAACATGCTGGATGCGGCGGTCGACGGCTCGTTCAAGGGCCTCTACGTCCAGGGTGAGGACATTCTCCAGTCCGATCCCGATACCAAACATGTCGCGGCCGGGCTGGCGGCGATGGAATGCGTCGTCGTTCAGGACCTGTTCCTCAACGAGACTGCCAACTACGCCCATGTCTTTCTGCCGGGCTCGACCTTCCTCGAGAAGGACGGCACCTTCACCAATGCCGAGCGGCGCATCAATCGCGTGCGCAAGGTGATGTCGCCGCGCAACGGTTACGGCGACTGGGAGGTGACGCAGAAGCTTGCCCAGACGATGGGACTCGGCTGGAACTACAGCCATCCGTCGGAAATCATGGACGAGATTGCCGCGACGACGCCGAGTTTCGCGTTGGTCTCCTACAACTATCTCGACAAGCTGGGCTCGGTGCAGTGGCCCTGCAACGAGAAGAACCCGCTCGGCTCGCCGATCATGCATGTCAACGGCTTCGTGCGCGGCAAGGGCAAGTTCATCCGCACCGAATATGTGGCGACCGATGAACGCACCGGCCCGCGCTTCCCGCTGCTGCTCACCACCGGCCGCATCCTCAGCCAGTACAATGTCGGGGCGCAAACGCGGCGGACCGAGAATGTCGTCTGGCATGCGGAAGACCGGCTGGAAATCCATCCGCACGATGCCGAACAGCGCGGCGTCCGCGACGGCGACTGGGTGAAGCTCATGAGCCGCTCCGGCGACACGACGCTCCGGGCGCTGATCACCGATCGCGTAGCGCCCGGCGTCGTCTATACGACCTTCCATCATCCCAATACGCAGGCGAACGTCATCACCACCGACTTTTCCGACTGGGCGACGAACTGCCCGGAATATAAGGTGACGGCGGTGCAGGTCTCGCCTTCCAACGGGCCGACCGACTGGCAGATGGAATATGATGAGCAGGCACGGCAATCGCGCCGCATCGCCGGCAAGCTCGAGGCTGCGGAGTGACGATGGCGGTACGGTTCGGCGTTGTCGGCCGGCGGCTCGAGCCCCGGGTGGTGCCTAAACGGCGGATGAGGGCGCGTAAGCCATGACTTTCCCCACCACCGCTCACGCCCCCGAAACCGCGCGCCGCAACGGCCTGATGCACAGCGGCTCTCGTATCGTGCCGGAAGAAGTGCCGATCGCCTTTTCCTATGGCGGCAGCTCGCATGCGGTGATGATGGCGACGCCCGCCGATCTCGAAGATTTTGCCGTCGGCTTCAGCCTGACCGAAGGGATCATCGCCGAGCGGGCGGAGATATCGGGCATCGAGGTCGTTGCGGGCGAGCGGGGGATCGACGTGCAGGTCAACCTTGTCGACGACGTCGCCGATCGGCTGCGGGCGCGGCGCCGCAGCATGGCGGGGCCGGTCGGCTGCGGGCTCTGCGGCATCGAATCGATCGAACAGGCAGTGCGGCCGGTGCCGGATGTCTCGACGTCACCGCTGTCGCTCTCGCATGCCAATATCGTGCGCGCCGTTTCGCTTCTGAACGAGGCACAGCCGCTGCATCGCGAGACACGGGCGGTGCATGGCGCCGCCTTCTATCTTCCCGGTAGAGGTCTGATTGCCGTGCGCGAAGATGTCGGCCGGCACAATGCGCTGGACAAACTTTGCGGCGCCGTTATCCGCGCGGGCGAAAACGGCGGGAGCGGCGCCGTCGCCGTTACCAGCCGGCTTTCGGTCGAGATGGTGCAGAAGGCGGCGATCCTCGGCTCCCCCGTGCTCATCGCCATTTCAGCGCCCACGGCTCTTGCCATCCGCACGGCCGAAAAGGCCGGCATGACGCTCGTCGCCCTGGTGCGCGGCGAGGACTTCGAGATTTTCACTCACCCGCACCGCATCTCGCCCGGAAGCATTGCCGATGTCGCATGATACCAAGACCAAACTCGTCTATATGGCAAACCAGATCGCCACCTTCTTCAAGAGCCAGCCGGCCAGCGAGGCCGCTGAGGGGGTCGCCAACCATATCAACAAATTTTGGGAGCCGCGTATGCGGCGGCAATTGTTCGAAATTCTGGAAAAGGAGGAAAACGGCTTGGATGCCCTCGTGCTGCAGGCCGCTCCCCTGATCCGCAAACCGGCGGCGGAAACACACCGGATCCGGTAATCCAACTAGCTCATGCCTGCGGAGGCAGCAGCATGCTGCCTTTCGCATTCCCGCAAAATTTAGATCTCTGGGGTGTATGGGTGACGCTACGGACGATCTTCGCGTTGTTCGGATAACCGATTGAAGCGCGCCGAGGCGGTATGCGCCGGCGCGCTTCATCTTAGGTCCCACGGCGTAATCCCGGAATCGATTTTATAGGATGCGGGTCCGTTCAACGTGATGCAGCTTGGGATCAGAATTCTTCCCAACTGTCGGCGCTTGCCGCGGCAGCGCCGTGCGCCCTGGCGACGCGTGAAACGAGATGCCGCGCCGGTGAGCCCGCTGGAGATGGCGTCAAGAATGTATTGCGGCATCCGAAGATTGGTTGCCGTGCGCAAATAAAAAACCGCCCGGACGGGCGGTTCTCGATGGGCGAATTCTATTGGCGGATCAGGCTGCCAGATCGTCCGTTTCGTTTTCCTTGAACATCTTGGAGAGGTTCAGGAAGCAGATCATGCCGTTTTCCGACGCGATGATGCCTTCGCAATAGGCGCGGTCGAAGGAGGCGGTCACCTCGGGCACCGGCTGGACCTGGCTGGAGGAGATGGTGAGGATATCCGAGACGCGGTCGACCAGCATGCCGATGACCATGCTGTGAACTTCGGCAACGACGATGGCGCTGCGCTCGTTGGCGACGGTGCTCTTCATGCCGAGCTTATAGGCGAGATCGATAATCGGAATGACCGAGCCGCGCAGGTTCATGACGCCGATGACATCGGCCGGCGCATGCGGGATTGGCGTCGACGGCGCCCAACCGCGGATTTCGCGGATGGTCGTGGTCTTGACGCAGAATTCCTGATCATGAAGGCGGAAGGCAATGATCTCGAGCGTATCGCCGCTGAAGCTAGTGGAATTGATCGTAGCCATTAGAATTCTTCCCAACTGTCGTAAGCCAAAGCAGAAGCGAGTGCGCCCCCATTGGCGCTGACGAGCTTTGCCTTCACACCACGCGATGGCTTTGCGTCCGGCGAAGCATCGTTACGGTTACGACGACATTAGCGAAAGAGTGTTGCCCAAATCTAAATCGGAAACCGGATTACCCAGGTTTTCAGTCTCGATTTCCGTCAGCCGATCGTCTTTTCGATCTGCGAGACTGCCCAGTCGACCTGTTCCCTTGAGATGATCAGCGGCGGGGCAAGGCGGATCGTATGGTCGTGGGTGTCCTTGGCGAGAAGGCCGCGCTCCTTCAGCGCATGGCAATATTGGCGTGCCCCGCCGGCCTCGGGTTCCAGCTCGACGGCCATCATCAGACCGCGGCCGCGCACATCGCGGACGATGTTCGAGCGCATCGACCTCAGGCCTTCGAGGAAATAGTCGCCCATCGCTGCGGCGTTTTCGATCATGCCTTCCTCCGTCAACACCTTCAGCGCGGTGCGCGCAACCGCGCAGGCGAGCGGGTTGCCGCCGAAGGTCGAGCCGTGCTGGCCGGGCTTCAGAACCCCCAGCACCTCGGAATTCGAAAGTACCGCGGATACCGGATAGAAGCCGCCGGACAACGCCTTGCCGATCAGCGTCACATCGGCCTCGATGCCCTCGTGCTCTTCGGCCAGCAGCTTGCCGGTACGGCCGAGGCCGGTCTGGATCTCGTCGAGGATGAGGGTGACGTTGTTTGCCGTGCAGAGCTCGCGGATACGGATAAAATAACCGGCCGGTGGGATGATGACGCCGGCTTCCCCCTGGATCGGCTCGATCAGCGCCGCCACCGTATTGTCGTTGATGGCGGCGGCGAAAGCCTCGGCATCGCCGAAGGGAATGATGCGGAAGCCCGGCGTGTAGGGGCCGAAGCCGTTGCGGGCGTCGGGGTCTGTGGAGAAACTGATGATGCTCAGCGTCCGGCCATGGAAATTGTCGGCGCAGACGATGATCTCCGCCTGGCCTTCCGGCACGCCCTTGACCTCGTAGCCCCATTTGCGCACCGCCTTGATGGCGGTCTCCACCGCTTCGGCGCCGGAGTTCATCGGCAGGATCTTGTGCGAGCCGGTCAGCTCCGCGAGCTCCTCATAGAGATGGGCGAGCTGATCGTTGCGGAAGGCGCGGGAGGTGAGGGTCAGCCGGCCGGCCTGCTCCACCATGGCGGCGAGGATCTTCGGATGGCAATGGCCCTGGTTGACGGCGGAATAGGCAGAGAGGCAATCAAGATAACGGTTGCCATCGGTATCCCAGACATACACGCCTTCGCCGCGCGTCAGCACCACGTCGAGCGGCTTGTAATTATTGGCGCCGAGCCGCTGTTCCGTGGCGATCAATTTTTCCGAAGTGGTCATGGCACTTTTCCCTCTAAGCCTGGTCTATGCGGCACGGGTTGGACGATCGAAGATGCGGCGGCCGAAGAGACTGGCCGTCAATTCCACCAATATGCGGGCGCTCTTGCCACGATCGTCGAGAAACGGATTGAGCTCGACGAGATCGAGCGACGAGACGAGACCGCTGTCGGATAGCATCTCCATGACAAGATGGGCCTCGCGGAAGGTCGCGCCGCCCGGCACCGTCGTGCCGACGCCAGGGGCAATATCGGGATCGAGGAAATCGAGATCGAGACTGACATGCAGCAGGCCGTCGGCCTTGGCGACGACATCGAGAATATGGCGCATGATGGCGCCGATGCCCTGTTCGTCGATGGCGCGCATATCGAAGACGTTGACACCGTGTTCGTGGATTTCCTCGCGCTCGCGCGCATCGACCGAGCGGATGCCGACCTGGAAAACATGCTTCGGATCGACGAAGGGACGGCCCTTCGGCAGGATCTCGGCGAACTCCGCCTCGCCGCAGAAGAAGGCGACAGGCATGCCGTGAATATTGCCGGAGGGGGAGGTGGCCGGAGAATTGAAATCGGCATGGGCATCGAGCCAGAGAACGAAGAGCGGACGACCCTTGCCGGCGGCATAGCGGGCCATGCCGGAGACGCTGCCCATGGAAAGGCTGTGGTCGCCGCCGAGAATGAGCGGAAAGCGGCCGGAGGCGGCGACATCATAGACGCTGCTTTCGAGTGCGCGGGTGAAGGCGCCGACGATCCTCAGATTATGGGCCTTGGAATGATTCGGCAGGTCCATCGCCGGCACAATCCTGAGGTCGCCATTATCGGCGACATCGTGGCCGAGATCGATCAGTGTCTGGTCGACGCCGGCGATGCGCAGCGCCGCGGGGCCCATGGCAGCACCTCGGCGGCCGGAGCCTTCCTCCAAGGGTGCGCCGATGAGGGTGACAGATCGCGATTGGACATTCATGCGAGGGCTCCGCGTTGAGGCCTGTTTAGGCCGATAGTGGGATAAAGGGCTGCCGGCAAAAAGATGGAAAAGTGTCAGAAATGGAATATGATTGCGCAGATTGATAAAGCTATTTTGACAGAGTGATCAGCGTGGACGATCTCGATACCGAACTCTTGAGCGCGCTTCGTCACAATGCCCGGATGTCCGTTTCCTCGCTTGCGGCTCAGACCGGTGCGTCGCGGGCAACGGTCGCCGCCCGCATCGACCGGCTCGTTGCCAGTGGCACCATTGTCGGCTTCACCATCCGGACCGGTCACGAGACGCGATCCGCCGGCGTGCGCGCCATCGTCATGATCGAGGTGCTCGGCAAACTGGCCGACAGGGTAGCCGATCAGTTGCGGGGTCTGCCGCAGGTCCGCGCCCTTCACAGCACCAACGGCAAATGGGATTTCGTCGCCGAACTCGAGGATCGTGACCTTGCCTCCTTCGACGAGACGCTACGCCGCATTCGGCTGATCAACGGTATTAACTCGACCGAGACCAACATCCTTCTCAAGACGAGCAAGACCGGCTTCTAGGCCGCCTCAATATTCCCGCTCATAAACGATGCCCGCTTCGCCCGCCCCGTTGCCGCCAGCGGCGCCGCGCAATTTGACTCCGCGGCCGACATCGAGATTGATGATCGCCTTGGCGCCGGCCGCGCCGCCCTGCTGCAGTTCGAAATAGGTGCGGTCGTTGAGGTAGCGGCCGACGCTGACGCTCGTTTGGCCCTTCTCATCGGTGCTGACGTCGAAATCGTCGACGCCGAGCTGGTTGCGCAGGCCTTCGAAAAGCGAGGTGGAGCGGTTGCCGGCCAGCTGGCTGACGGCATCGGCGAGCTGGGCGATCTGCACCGGCGAGAGTTTCGACATCGACTGGCCGAATATCAGCTGCGCCAGCACCTCGTCCTGCGGCAGCTGGGGCGAGGAGGAAAAGGTGATCGAAGGATCGGTGGCGAGGCCGGCCACATCGACCGTCAGGGTCGTCGTGCCGGAGGTGGAGCTAGCTTCCATGTCGAGCGCCGGCGTTAGATCGCCGGCAAAGGTGATCCTGCTCTTGTCGGAGAAATTCAGACGGCGGTTGAGAATGGTCAACCGGCCGCGGCGCATGGTGAACCCGCCGGTGACGACGGGTACTGCCGCCGTTCCGCGGATCGTCACGCGGCCTCCGAGTTCGGCATCGATGCCGCGGCCACGCACGAAGATGTGCGAGGGCGCGTCGATTTCGAGATCGAGGGTGATCACGGAGGATTTCTCGCCGGTTTTCCGCTCGCCGTCCTCCCGCAGCTGCGCAACTACGGCCCGCGGCGCGTTCTTGTGCCGTATGTCGATTTCGCTGAGCGAAGTCGGCAATTTTTCCGGGACGGTGATCGAGGTCTTGTCCAGCCGCAGCTTGCCGCTCAGTGTCGCGCTCATGATCGGCCCGCGCAGGCTCACGGTGCCGTTGACGGTCGAGACGACGAGGGTTCCGTCGACATAGACTGCCTTGTCGAGCTTGATCGAAATGTCGGCGGGAAAGCCGCCGGCCGGCTGGATACCGATGGTGCCGCTCGCCGAAATCGTGCCGCCGCCGCCAAGATTGCCGCTGAGACGCGATATCACGGCCTGGGTGCCATTGAAGGTCACGGTGGCTGCGAGATTGTTGACAGCAAGATTGCGTCTGACGTCGACGAGCTTGGCGCCATTGGTCGAGACCGTGCCGTTGATGACAGGTGCTGCGGCTGTTCCGCCGATCGCAAGATTGACGGTGGCGACCCCCTCGGCGACCAGGCCCTGCTGCGCAAGCGGGGTGCCGAGCACTGCGAAAGGAACATTGCCGTTGAAGCGCAGGTCGAGAGCCCGATTGCCTGACATCACGACACGGCCGCCGCCCTTCAGCGACATGCCGGCGTCACCGGCAAGACTGGTGTCGACCGTCAGCTTGTTGTCGGCCAGCTTGCCCGATGCGCCGATGGTGAACGGCGAAAGACCGGCGCCCTTTGTCTGGCTCGTCGCGGCGTTCTTCCAATCGACCCTGAAATCGACGGCGGGCGCGGACAGCGTGCCGGTCGCCTTGGCGGTCGCCGAGATCGTACCGTCGGCGCCAATACCCGGAACAAAGCCGTTGGCGAGGGCAGCCGGAACATTGGCGGCATTCGCGGTGACCTCGATCGATCGGATCGAGGTGCCTGCAATGGAAAGATTACCGACGGCTTTCAGCGCAATGCCGCCGCGGAGGTCCGCATCAAAATCGAGCCTGTCGCCGGCATATTTTCCTGTTGCCGCCAGCGCAAGACGGGAGAGGCCGGCAGCCTTGGTGTGGCTGGTCGCCGCATCCTTCCAGTCAAGCTTGAAATCGACGACCGGATTGGCCGGCGTTCCCGATGTGACGGCGCTGGCCGAAAGCGTGCCTTCGGCCCCGAGCCCGGGAACAAAGGCATTGGCGATATTTGCCGGCAGGGCGGGAATATCGGCATTGACCGAAAGGTCGCGGATGGCCGTTCCGGCAATCGTGACGCCGCCGGTCGCCTTGGCCAGCACGCCGTCCTTGCCGGCGAGACTGGCATCGAAATCGACCCTGTCATTGGCCAATTTACCGGATGCCGCGGCGCTGAGGCCAGAAAGACCACTGCTCCTGGTCTGGGCGGTGGCGGCGTTTTTCCAGTCAAGTTTGAAGTCGACGGCGGGTTTGGGAAGCGCGCCGGAGGCGGATGCCGTTCCCGACACCGTGCCCTCTGCCGCAAGGCCGGGAACGAAGCCGTTGGCAAGGCTCGCGGGCAGATTGGCGAGATCGGCCTTGACGTCAAGGTTGCGGACCGAGGTGCCCGATATCGCGACATTGCCCGCAGCTTTCAGCGAGAGGCCGTCCTTGCCGCCGAGATTGGCGTCGAAATCAAGCTTATTGTCGGCAAGGTGGCCCGATGCGGTAAGCGCGAGGCCGGAAAGTTGGGCGGTCCTGGTGTGGCTGGTTGCGGCATCCGTCCAGTCGAGCTTGAAATCGGCCTTCGGTGCGGCGGGTGTGCCGGCCGCAGACATGGTGCCGGATATCGTGCCGCCGGCCGCCAGCCCGGGAACGAAGGCGTTGGCGAGGGCGGCGGGGACCTTGGCGATCTCGGCATCGAGCTTCACGCTGTCGATCGTCGTGCCGGCGAGGGCGACATTGCCCATGGCCCTTAGTGAGAGGCCTTGATCGCCAAGCGCTGCTGCGTTGAAATCGAGCTTGTTCTCGGCATATTTTCCCGATGCGGTAATGCCGAGAGCGGTAAGCCCGGCACGCCTGGTGTGGTTCGTTGCAGCACCTTTCCAACTGAAATCAAAATTGGCGGTCGGCGCGGAAAGTGAGCCTGCCGCCGAGATCTTTCCCGAGACTGAGCCTTCGGCAGCAAGATCGGCGACGAAGCTGTTTGCAATGCTTGCCGGGATATTTGCCAGCGTCGCATCGACCTTGGCGGCAGCGAGCGTCCTGCCGGTGATGGCGACATCGCCGTTTGCCTTGAGCGAGAGCCCGTCGGCGCCGCTGACCGCGGCGTCGAAATCGAGCTTATTGTCGGCGAATTTACCGGATGCCGTCACGCCGAGACCGCCGAGGCCGGCGCGTTTCGTCTGGCTTGTGACGGCATTTTGCCAATGGAGATCGAAATCGGCGGTCGGGGCGGCAGGTGATCCGCTCGCCGAGACCGTTCCGGAGACAAGGCCTGCCGCTGCGAGATCGGGGACGAAACCGTTTGCAACAGCTGCGGGGACATTGGTCAGTGTTGCGTCGATCTTGACGCTACCGATCGTCGTCCCTGTCATGCCGACATTGCCATTTGCCTTAAGAGACAGGCTGTCGGCGCCGTTGACCGCGGCATTGAAATCGAGCGTGTTGTCGGCGAATTTGCCGGACGCGGTCACATCAAGCCCGGTAAGGCCCGCGCGCCTGGTGTGGCTCGTCGCGGCACGCTTCCAGGCGAGATCGAAATTGGCGGTCGGAGCCTTGAGCGAGCCGGCGGCGCTCACCCTTCCCGTAATCGCGCCTTCGGCGGCGAGATCGGGAACAAGACCATTGGCGAAACGGGCGGGCAGGTTGAGGATATCGGCGTCGATATCGAGCACCGGCGCCGTCGGGTCGGCGAGGCCGACATCGCCGGCCGCCTTGAGCGAGAGGCCGTCGGCGCTGCCGATCGTCGTGACGAAATCGAGCTTCTTGTCGGCAAATTTGCCGCCGGCGGCGATCGCGAACGGCGCCAACCCGGCCCCCTTGGTCTGGCCCGTCGTCGCATCCTTCCAGTCAAGCTTGAAGTCGGCGACGGACGCGGCCGGCGTTCCCGTCACGGCGATCGTTCCGGAGATCGTGCCGCCAGCGGAAAGGTTGGGCACGAAACCGTTGGCGAGCGCTGCCGGCAGCTCCTTGATGACGGCATCGAGCTTCAGCGTCTCGCCAGCCGAACCGGTAACGCTCACCGAGCCGGTGCCTGTTTTCAGCGTCAGTCCGTCCAGACTGGCGGCGCCGCCGGCGATTTTGACCTGCGTCGCTGCGGCAAGCTCGATCGGGATATTGCGCGGGGCTGCCGAGAAACGATCGAGATTGACGTCGACCGTGCCCTCTGTCGTCTGGATATTGCCGGCCGCCAGCACCGGATTGCCATCATAGGCGGCATTGAGATCGAAGTCGGTCTGATTCTGCTGCTTGGTGAAAGCGAGCGAAAGGCCGGCCAGCCTGTTTGCGCCGGCATTCACCTCATCCGCCCGGACCGTGCCGTTTGCCGCAAGGGCGCTGAGATCGCTCACCGTGACATCGATCTCAGGTTTGACGATGGCGAGTGTATCGCGGCGGAGCGAATCGCCGGTCGCTTGCAACTTCAGGGCAATCCTGGCGCCGTCGCCGGCGATGCCGAGCGATCCCTTGAGATCGCCTTCGGCTTTCTGTCCGCCGAGGGCGGCGAGCAGGCCGATATTGGGAAAATTGAAAGTCAATGCGCCCGAGGGTGTCAGGGAGGGCGAAAATTCCAGATTGCCGGTCAGCCGGTTGCCGCCGATGTCGGCGGTCAGCGCTGGAATGCTCATCCTGCCGTCCTCGGAGCGGAAATCGCCATTGACGCCGATCGGATGGCCGTCGATCGTGCCGCTCGCGGCAATCTTACCCTGTGGCGCCTTCGGATCGGCGACGCCGGTGAGATCGATATTGAGGTTGGCAAGCATGCGATCGGCCATCTGCAGGCTGGCAGCCTTGATATTGGCTGTCACGGAGAGGGCCGGCAATTCGCCCCCGATCCGCAACGCGTAAGCGGCCCCGCCGCTTGCGCCCGCCGTCAGCTTGCCGACGTCGGGCAGCCGGCCCGAGAGATCGGCGTTCAAGGTCGAGCCGTCGAGCGCGACGTTGCCGGCGGCTTCGAGCGTTCCGGACTTGACGACGAGGTTGGACAGCGCGAATTTCGACGGGATGGCGCCCGCGACCTGGCTTTCGAGCGAGATTGGCCCGTCGAACCTGCTTGTCGCCGCGGCCGGCAGAGCCGCCGGTTCGACGACCAGCTTGATATTGCCGGTCAGAGCGCGGTCTGTCAGCCGATAGGAGCCGTTGAGGCTGCCGTTGATATTGGCGCTCTCGACGGTGGTGCCATTGAAACCAATGCCGCCGGCCGTGATCTGCAGCGGCGCGGCGATCGTGACCGGGCCTTTGACCGCACGGTTGAGGTTCGGCTCGGCAAAGGTCACGTCGCCGGCGACAAGGCGCAGTTGGATGCTGCCGGCGCGGGCGGCAAGATTGAAGGCGTCGCTCTTTGCCGTCAGCTTGACGTTGCCGATATCGGCCTGCGGGAGGGTTGCACTGTCCAGCGAGCCACTGACACTTAGTCGCGCCGCCTGCGCATCGCCGGTCAGCGCCAGATTGAGGCCGGATATCAGGAAGCGCGCTTCGCCTTCGGCGAGCGGCCAGCGGAAATCGACAGGTCCGGATGTGCCGAGCAGGTTGGCGTTGAGACTGTTGTTGCCGGCCGGATCAAGCGTGCCCGATGCGGCGATGACGACGCTGCCGGTGGCGATATTGCCCGTCTGGATATCGATCTTGCGATGATCGTCGAAGGTGGCGGCAAGGTCGATATTGGTCTGGCCGGCGAAAAGCGGTCGGAATGCTGCGGGAAGAAGCGAGCTCAGGTCACCGCCACCCTTGAGATCGAGATGGTGCAGCCCGTCTGCGCTAATCGAGTGCCGGCCCTCGATTGCAGCGCGCTGCTGTCCGTCGAGTGCAGCCTGCATTTTGCCTGCCCAGTCGGATATCGGTCCCTGGCCGTCGAGGTCGATGTTAACGGCAGGATTGCCGGGCAGGCCGAGGAAATCCGCCAACAGCCCACCCTTCGGCTCGGCAAGCTGCGCCTTCAGCCGCAGCCGGTTTTCGACCGGCGCGTAGGCGATATCGGCAGTTAGGCGCGCATCCGGAACCGCGTGGCGGCTGACATTGATCATCGCTTCGCCGCCGTCGCCATCCGCCGAAAGGCTGCCTTCGGCGGCGAGCGCGAAAGCGCGTCCGGCAAAAGCTTCGGCCAGTTTGATATCGGGCAGGGCCACATGGTCGACATCGACCTTGACCGGAAGTGCGAAGCCGCCGGAATTTTCTGCGTTCGGCCGGGAGGGCAGGGTGCGCACCGGCTTGCGCAGCACGCTGATCGTGTCGATCTGGAAACGCTTGGCGTGGAATGTTCCCGTCAGCAGCGCCAGCGGGTTCCAATCGATCGCCACGCCATGAATTTCCGCAAAAACGCCCCGCGTGTCGGACAGGGAGATTTCGGCGGCGCGAAGCCCGCCGGTCAATAGCCCTTCCGGTTCGCGCACCTCGATCGTCATGTCGCGGTTGGAAAGAGTGGAGGCGATCCTTTCGGTGACGATGCGGGCGCCAAAGGAGGTGAAGCCGAAGATCGCAAGTGCCGCGACAGCGAGAATCAAAATGGCGCCGACGGCATAGCCGGTGACCCGCACGACCCAGTTGATGATTTTTGCCAGCGTTTGCATCGGCGCGGACTACCCCGTTTTCATGCGGCCATCGATCGGAAGGAACCCGAATCGGCAACCCTAAAAGGATTGGCCGATGCCGGCATAAATTCCATAATCTGTGCCATCTTCGTACTTGTTCAGCGGCACGGCAAAATCAAGCCGCAGCGGCCCGAAAGGTGTGGCATATCGTATTCCCGCGCCGGCGCCGGCGCGGATATCGGAAAAACCCGGGAAGGTGCTGTCCGATACGGTCCCGACATCGATGAAGGGCACGAGGCCGATCGTATCGGTGATCTTGAAGCGGGCCTCCAGCGACCCGGTCACATATGAGCGGCCGCCGGTAGCGTCGCCATTGTCGTTGTAAGGTGAAATTTCCTGGTAGCTGTATCCGCGCACCGAACCGCCGCCGCCAGCGAAAAAGCGCTGCGTGGCAGGAATATCCTCGATCCCGCCGCCGCCGATCAGCACGCCGGCGGCGACCTTGCCGGCAAGCACGAGGCGATCTTCGGCGCCGAACGGCAGATAGCCGGAGATCGAACCCTCGAACGCCGCATAGGGGGTGGCGTTGAAGATCTCGTAGCCGGGCTTTGCTGATACTGTGGCCCGATAGCCTTCGGTCGGATTGAACTTGTCGTCGCGAGCGTCACGATCATATTGGAGTGGTAGCGCGATGGTCAGATAGTCATTGGTGCCGAAGGCGTCGTCATCGCGCTCCCAGCTGACTTCGCCGCTCGCCGATACCGTGTCCTTGTCGGTCAATTCGTAGGAAAGGCCGAGCGAGGCGGTGACCAGCGTCGCGTTATACGCATCCGGATTCTGGGTCTTGGCGACGATGCCGGCCTTCAGGGTGGCAGCAGGGAAGAAGGCGCCGGGCTTGGTAAAGAGGATGCCGGCGGAATAGTCGAAGCTGCCGACATCGGTGGCTTCGCCGAGCCGCGAGACTGAGCCTTCGATCCGCAGTGTCTCGGCCTCGCTGAACAGGTTGCGGTGGCCCCAATAGCCCTGGATGCCGAGGCCGTCGGTGGTGGAATATTGGGCGCCGACGCCGAAATAGCGCCTCTTGCCTTCGGAAACCTCGATCGTCATCGGCAGGGTGCCGTCGGGCGCCAGCGCATCGCCCTCATGAATGGTGACGCTCGAAAAGACGCCGAGCGCGCGAAGGCGCTCGCCGGCCTTCTTCAGCCTTTCCGGCGAATAGGCGTCCCCTTTGTTCAGCCGGGAATAACGCTGGATGAAACCTGGCCGCACGGTTTTTTCGCCGGTGACTCCGACATCGCCGATCGGGGCGACAGGTCCGCCTTCGGCTGCGAGCACGATGTCGACCGTATCGCTCCTGTGATCGGCGACGACCTTGCGTTCGGTCAATTTGGCGAAGGGGCGGCCTTCGCTTTTCAACTGCTCGACTATTTTGTCGCCAGCCTTGATGATGGCGAGCGAACCGGCCTCGGCGCCCGGGGAGAGGTCGTAATCGGCAGGATTATGGCCTGCGGCGTCGCCACCGAACTGCACTTCCCTGACCCTGAAAACGGGGCCAGGTGTTATGTCGACAGTGACGGGGATCGGCCCGGAGCGGTCGAAGGTCGGATTGGGCGGCAGGTCGTCGATGTTTTTGCCATCGATGGTGATCGTGACCACGCCGCCGTAGCGGGCCTTTTCATATAGGGCGGCGATCAGCCGCTCACGGTCATCACGCGCCTTGATGACGATGCCGAGGTCACCGGAGACGGGCTGTTTCTGGTCGCTAACAAGGCGGGAGCTGTTTTCCAGCGCTTCCTTAAGATCTGGATCGGCGGTGTCGGCCTTGAGGTCGACGTGATAGCGCACCGGATCGGGCACCTGTTCGCCTTCATCCTCCTCCTTGCCGAATATGGTAATGCCGAAAAGCTTGAAGGCGTAAGCGTCGCCGATCAGGACCGGTGAGAAAGCAGCTGCCGCCGCGACCACCATCATGGTGCCTGTTCGCCGATACGCAGTACCTATTTTCGGACTTGTCCCTCTAATCCGCATCCGCTGCTTTTGGTTACGCCTACATGAAGCTTCGTTGCCCAGCTGTGAACAGCTTAGCGGCAAAATCGCGCAGGGTGTACCATTTTAAATTGCCCACGCGCTAATTCAGCACAAAAAATCCCGGATGTGTGTCCGGGATTTTTTGTTTTTGCCGTTCTGCGAACGCTCAGCGTGGGCAGGCGTCGATGTAGCGGCGGCCGTAGCGGTCGCGATAATAGCACTGGCCAGGCTGTTCCGCGACGCTTCCGATTAGAGCGCCTGATACGCCGCCGATGGCGGCTCCGACGGCCGCGCCGCGGACATTGCCGGTGACCGCACCGCCAATGACGGCGCCGGATGCAGCGCCGATACCGGCGCCCTGCTGGGTCGGCGTGCAGCTTGCGATCGACAGGCCGATCAATGCGAGTATGACAGCTTTTTTCATCTCTTTTCTCCGAGGTTGTCGTCCAGTGGGCATAGGCCGTCCCTTTTGTTTTTTTGTCAGGCTAGCTGGAAAACTATGTCGGAAGAAAGGGTTGTCCACTCTTGTCTTGATTTTTTTGCATCAAGGATGTTGTTGCGGGCCGTGCGGATTTTGCGCCTATGTCAGGCGCTTTTGCCGCACCGATCCCACTGATTGTGGTGCAGGCATTTTTTTGTCTGGAATCATTCAAAAATCTGGGCCTTTTGCCGCAGTTGATGTTAAAGCAAAGGGTAAGCATTGACGCGCGGACGTCCGGTCGGCAAGAACGGCCGCGTGATACTGGAGCATAAGATGGACTTCGAAGCATTTTTCAAAAACGAGTTGGACGGGCTTCATGCTGAGGGCCGCTACCGCGTTTTTGCCGATCTCGAGCGTCATCGCGGCAACTTCCCGCGTGCTACGCGTCATACGGCCGATGGCGAGAAGGAAGTCACGGTCTGGTGCTCCAACGACTATCTCGGCATGGGCCAGAACCCGAAGGTGATCGAGGCGATGAAGGCCGCCATTGACCACTGTGGCGCGGGTGCGGGAGGCACGCGGAATATTTCTGGCACCAACCACTATCATGTCCTGCTCGAGCGTGAGCTCGCCGATCTGCACGGCAAGGAATCGGCACTGATCTTCACCTCGGGCTATGTCTCCAACTGGGCAGCACTCGGCACGCTCGGCGCCAAGATCCCCGGCCTGATCATCTTCTCCGATGCGCTCAACCATGCCTCGATGATCGAGGGCATCCGTTACGCCAAGTGCGGCAAGGTGATCTGGAAGCACAATGACGTCGCCGATCTCGAAGCCAAGCTGAAAGCCGCGGATCCGAAGGCGCCGAAGCTGATCGCCTTCGAGAGCGTCTATTCGATGGATGGCGATATCGCCCCGATCAAGGAGATCTGCGACCTCGCTGACAGATACGGGGCGATGACCTATCTCGACGAAGTGCATGGCGTCGGTATGTACGGCCCGCGCGGCGGCGGCATTGCCGAACGCGAGGGGCTAATGGACCGGCTGACCGTCATCGAGGGCACGCTCGGAAAGGCTTTCGGGGTGATGGGCGGCTATATCGCCGCGTCGGCAGCCCTTTGCGACTTCATCCGCTCCTTTGCCTCCGGCTTCATCTTCACCACGGCGCTGCCGCCGGCGCTAGCCGCCGGTGCGGTCGCCTCGATCCAGCATCTGAAGGTCAGCCAGTTCGAGCGCGCCCGCCATCAGGACCGGGTGCGCAAGCTCAGGGCCATGCTCGACCAGCGCGGCATTCCGCATATGCACAATCCCAGCCACATCGTGCCGGTCATGGTCGGCGATGCCGCCAAGTGCAAGTGGATCTCCGACCTGCTGCTCGATAATTGCGGCGTCTATGTCCAGCCGATCAACTATCCGACCGTGCCGAAGAAGACCGAGCGGCTGCGCATCACCCCGACGCCGCTGCATTCCGACGCTGATATCGCGCATCTGGTCGACGCCCTGCATTCGCTCTGGTCGCGCTGCGCGCTGGCAAGGCACGTCGCCTGATTCTCTAAGATTGCCCTGTTGGAATCGCGGCCAGAATCCTCCATCGGAGGTTGCGGCCGTGAGACTTCGCCCCTAAACCTTTTCTGGCTGAACAGTACCATCCGGCGCTGGTGCGTTGGGACGCGTGCCTATCGGTCCCAGATCCCGTGCGCTCGCTTTTCGCCGTGCAGCACCTCTTCGATGCCGGCCTTCCGAATTGCATGAGAAAACCTTTTCTCACTTGACAGTGGACTTGGTAAAAGCTTTTCTCAGGCGACTTAAGAAGGAGGAAGCGCTGAACCTAGCGGGAGGAAAAAGAGGCAGGATCACCATCCATGAGGTGGCGTCGGCGGCAGGGGTGAGCATTTCGACGGCGTCGAAGGCGCTCAACGATACGGGCCGGATGGGAGCGGAAACACGCGAGAGAGTGAAACGGATCGCCAGCGAAATCGGCTATCGGCCGAATGCGCTGGCAAGGGGTCTGCTCAGCAAGCGCAGCTTCACCATCGGACTGCTGACGAACGACACTTACGGCCGTTTTACGCTGCCTGTGATGGCGGGCATTTCGGACGCGCTCGTCGATCATGGGGTTTCGGTTTTTCTGTGCGCCATCGAAGACGATCCGGCGCTCGCCCAGACCCATGTCGATGCGATGCTGGACAAGCAGGTCGACGGCATCATTGCGACCGGCAAGCGGCTGGACAGACGTCTGCCCGTCGATCTGTCGAATTTGCATGTGCCCGTCGTCTACGCCTTTACGGAAGGGACGCAGAACAGCGTTACCTTTCGTTCGGACGACGAACAGGGCGCGAAACTGGCGGTCGAATGGCTCGCGAAGATCGGGCGGCGGCGGATCGCACATATCACCGGGCCGGAGGAGTTTTTTTCGGTGCGGGAACGGGCCGGCGCCTATCATGAGGTGGCGGGCTACCGCGAGCCGGTGCTCTATGGCGTCTGGTCGGAAAGCTGGGGCCATGAGGCGATCGAGCAGCTGTGGAAGAGGCCGGGCGAAAAACCGGACGCGCTCTTCTGCGGCAACGACCAGATCGCTCGCGGTGCGGTGGATGCGCTACGCGAGCGCGGCATCAAGGTGCCGCAGGACGTCTCGGTCATCGGCTTCGACAATTGGGAGATCGTCGCGGCTCAGACGCGGCCGCCGCTGACGACGGTGGATATGGAGCTCAAGGAGCTCGGGCGACAGGCCGGATTAACGGTGCTGGAGCTTGCGGAAGGACGGCCTGTCGAGCCGGGCGTGAGGAAATTGCCGTGCCGGCTCGTCGTCCGGCAGTCATGCGGGGGTAAAACCTCGAGGGAATGAGCGAAGGCGCGAGGAGATGCGCCATATTGGGAGGAATGTCATGATCAAGCGTCTATTGGCGGCGACCGGCATCGCTACCTTATGCCTGTTTTCGGCTGCGTCGGCTGCCGAAAATGTCGAAATGTGGGTTCGCTCGGGGATCGGCGACGCTTTCAAGAAGGTCGTCGAAGCCTATAACTCCAGCCATGAGAACAAGGTCGTCATGACCGAAGTGCCGTTCTCCGAACTGGTGCAGAAATATGCGACCGCGATTGCCGGCGGGCAGGCGCCCGATGCGCTGTCGATGGATCTCATCTATAACCCGGCTTTTGCCGCGGCCGGCCAGCTGGAAGACCTAACGGACTGGGCAAAGTCGCTGCCTTATTTCAATTCGCTTTCGCCGTCGCATGTCCGCCTCGGCACCTATCAGGACAAGATCTACGGCCTGCCGCTCTCGGTGGAGACTTCGGTCTTCGCCTGGAACAAGGATCTCTACAAGAAGGCCGGTCTCGACCCGGAGAAAGCGCCGGCGAGCTGGGATGAAATTACCGCCAACGCCGAGAAGATCCGGGCGCTGGGTGACGACACTTACGGCTTCTATTTCTCTGGCGGTGGCTGCGGTGGCTGCATGATCTTCACCTTTACGCCGCTGGTCTGGGGCGCGGGCGCCGACATCCTGTCGGCCGACAGCAAGACGGCGACGCTCGATACGCCTCAGATGCGCAAGGCGGTCGACATCTACCGCAACATGGTCAAGAAAGATCTGGTGCCGGCGGGCGCGGCCAGCGACAACGGCACGAACTTCCTGACCTTCACCAACGGCAAGATCGGGCAGCAGAGCCTCGGCGCCTTTGCAATCGGAACTTTGGTGACCCAGCATCCGGAGATCAATTTCGGCGTAACCCTCATTCCGGGCGTTGACGGCAACCCTTCGTCCTTTGCCGGCGGCGACAACTTCGTCATCACCAAGGGAACGAAGAAGATCGACGCGGTGAAGGAGTTCCTCGAATATATCTATTCGATGGACGGTGAAAAGATCATGGCGAAATATGGCAGCCTGCCGACACGCGGCGATATCGCCGACAAAGTGCTGGAGGGCCTCGATCCGCGCATGCAGGTCGGCCTCAAGGCGATTAGCGTCGCGAAGACGCCCTATACGCTGCAGTTCAACGACCTGATCAACAGCGCCAACGGCCCATGGGCAAGCTTCACCAACGCCGCCATCTTCGGCGACGATGTCGATGGTGCGTTTTCCAGCGCCCAGTCGGAAATGCAATCGATCATCGATAGCGGCCAATAAACTCTCCCACGGCCGCGGCCGGGGGGCGGTGGCAGCTTCCCGGCCAATTCCAATTCAAAGATGCGGAGCGTTTCGATGACCGGTTCCGGCTCAGAGATTCTATTGCCTCGGCGCAGGCGACGGCGCAGATCAAACTGGCGCGGCCTTGCCTATATCGCGCCGGCCATGGCGCTGGTCATCGTCTTCTTCATCATGCCGGTTCTCTTCACGGGATGGATGAGCCTGCATAACTGGCCGCTGATGGGCGCGTCGCGCTGGATCGGCTTCAACAACTATTACCGCATGGTCAACGACACGCGGTTCATGACGGCGCTGAATTTCACCGCCTATTATACTGTCATCGTCACCATCGCGATCTTCGCCGTTGCTTTTCCGCTGGCGATCTTCGTCGAAAAGGAACGGCAGTTCGTCAGCGCCTATCGCACGATCATCTTCCTGCCCGTCGTCGTCGGGCTTGCGACGGCCTCGCTGCTCTGGGTCTGGCTTGCCAATGTCGATAGCGGCTTCATCGGCCCAGCCCTGAAAGCGCTCGGCCTCGTCGAAAAGAGCCCGAATCTGCTGGCGACCTTTGACACTGCCTTTCTCACTGTTGTGGTGATGGTCGTCTGGAAGATCGCTGGCTTCACCATGATCATCCTTCTGACCGGGCTGCAGGCCATTCCGTCCGAACTGACGGAGGCGGCCCGCATCGACGGCGCCGGCCGCTGGCAGCGTTTCCGGCATCTGACGCTGCCGCTGATGCGCAAGACGATCGCCTTGGCGCTGATCGTCTCGGTCACCGGCTCGATCCTCGCCTTCGACCAGTTCTACATCATGACGTCGGGCGGACCGCAGAACAAGATGATCTCGGTGGTCTACTATATCTTCAACCAGTCCTTCGTGTCGTTCAACCTGGGTTATGGCGCAGCGCTCTCGATCGCCCTTCTCGCCATCCTGGTGGCGATCAGCATCGTGCAGCTCTGGCTGCTGCGCGTCGGGGAGGAGCGTCCATGACGACGTCAAGGGAACGCCGGACGCGCAAGGCGATCCGCGTGAAGTCCGTCTATCATCTCACCGGCATCGCCATTTCGATCTTCTTTCTGGCGCCCTTCGCGATCACGCTGCTCGCCTCCTTCCGGCAGGGCACGGAGGCCAGCCTGCCGCCTCTGCCGCCCTGGCCGACATCGGGCGTCAGCTTCGATGCCTATGCGCTGCTCGATACGTTCGGCGCCGGCATCTGGCGGCATATGATCAATTCGCTGTTCGTGTCGGTCGCCACCGTCGTGCTGACCGTCCTCGTCAGCCTGCTCGCCGGCTACGGCTTCTCCCGATATCGCTTCCCGATGAAGAATGCGCTCTTCGTGCTGATCATCGCCACGCTGATGATCCCCTTCCAGTCGATCCTGACGCCGCTCTTCATCATCCTGGCAAAGCTCGGCCTCAACAATTCGCTCATCGGGCTGACACTCGTCTATGTGACGCTGCAACTGCCCTTCTCGGTCTTCATGATGCGCAACGCCTTCGACGCCGTGCCGAAGGAGATCGAGGAGGCCGCCCGCATCGACGGGGCCCGAGACCTCCGGCTTCTTGCCCGCGTTCTCTTGCCGCTGGTGCTGCCCGGTGTCGCGACGGTGGCGATCTTTGCCTTCCTCAATGCCTGGAACGAGTTTCTCGCCGCTCTCGTGCTGCTCTCCAGCAACGAGAAATACACCCTGCCGGTGCTGATGACGGCGGTCCGCGCCGGGCGCCTCGGCGCCATCAACTGGGGAGCGGTTCAGGCCGGCGTCATCGTCATGACGATCCCATGCCTGATCGTCTTCCTGCTACTGCAACGCTACTACATGCGCGGGCTGATGGCCGGCGCGGTGAAATGAGAGAAAGTCGAGCCCATGACCAAATCAAGCAATGACCGCCAGTTTCGTCCCGTCGCCGTTCCCGATGTCGATCTCGGCGGCTTCTGGGGCAAATGGCAGGATGCCGTCTGCAACTCCACCGCCGAGACGCTGCTCGACCGCTGCGTCGAGGCCGGCATGCTCAAGGCGATCGATGTCAATCAGCCGAGCCCCGGTGTCGTCATTCCCATTCAGCCTTGGGGCGGGACGACGCAGATGTTCTGGGATTCCGACCTCGGCAAGTCGATAGAGACCATCGCCTATTCACTCTACCGCCGGCCGAACCCGAAGCTCGAGGCGCGCGCCGACGAGATCATCGATATGTATGAGCGGATGCAGGACAAGGACGGCTACTTGAACGCCTGGTTCCAGCGCGTCGAACCATCCCGCCGGTGGACGAACCTGCGCGATCATCACGAACTCTATTGCGCGGGACACTTGATGGAGGCGGCGGTCGCTTATTATCAGGCGACCGGCAAGCGCAAGCTACTCGACATCATGTGCCGTTATGCCGATTACATGATCAAGGTTTTCGGCCATGGCGAAGGCCAGATCCCCGGCTATTGCGGCCATGAGGAGATCGAGCTCGCGCTGGTCAAGCTCGCCCGCGTCACGGGCGAGAAGAAGTATCTCGACCTGTCGAAATTCTTCATCGACGAACGCGGCACCGAGCCGCATTTCTTCACGGCGGAGGCCGTTCGCGACGGCCGCAGCGTGTCCGATTACCATCAGAAGACCTATGAATATGGGCAGGCGCACCAGCCGGTGCGCGAGCAGAAAAAGGTCGTCGGCCACGCTGTGCGCGCCATGTATCTTTATTCGGGCATGGCCGATATCGCCACCGAATACAGGGACGACAGCCTGACGGCGGCGCTGGAAACGCTGTGGGACGATCTGACGACCAAGCAGATGTACATCACCGGCGGAATCGGGCCGGCCGCCTCCAATGAAGGCTTCACCGATTACTACGATCTGCCCAATGACACGGCCTATGCGGAAACCTGCGCCTCTGTCGGTCTGGTTTTCTGGGCAAGCCGCATGCTCGGGCGCGGGCCGGATCGGCGCTATGCCGACATCATGGAGCAGGCGCTTTATAACGGCGCGCTGCCCGGCCTTTCCACAGACGGCAAGACCTTCTTCTACGACAATCCGCTTGAAAGCGCCGGCAAGCACCACCGGTGGAAATGGCACCATTGCCCCTGCTGCCCGCCGAACATCGCCCGTCTGGTGACCTCGATCGGCTCGTACATGTATGCGGTTGCCGATGATGAGATCGCCGTGCATCTCTACGGCGAAAGCACCGCTCGGCTGAAGCTCGCCAATGGCGCCGAGGTGGAACTGGAGCAGACCACCAGCTATCCGTGGGACGGTGCGGTCGCCTTTACCACCCGGCTGAAGAAGCCGGCGGCCTTCGCGCTGTCGCTGCGCATTCCCGATTGGGCGGAGGGCGCAACCCTCAGCGTCAACGGATCGATGCTCGACCTCAGCGACCATATCCGTGACGGATATGCCAGGATCGATCGGCAATGGGCCGACGGCGATCGCGTCGCCCTTCATCTGCCGCTTTCGCTTCGTCCGCAATATGCCAATCCGAAGGTGCGCCAGGATGCCGGCCGCGTCGCCCTGATGCGCGGCCCGCTCGTCTACTGCGTGGAAACGACGGATAATGGCGAGGATCTCAACGCCATCGTCCTGCCACGCACGCTGCCGGCCGCCGAAACCGTCGTGCTGAAGGACCTCAACGATGCCGTCGCCCTTGATCTCAAAGTCGAACGCGAGGAGACATCGAACTGGGGAGCGCCGCTCTACCGCCAGGCGCCGGCCGAAAGGCGGGTCGCCACGGCGCGCTTCGTGCCCTATCATCTGTGGGACAACCGCGCGCCCGGAGAGATGCTCGTCTGGGTCCAGGCGGACAAGTAGGTCGTTTGGGGATGACGAACGGTATGGGCAATAAGAGCGTCGTGCTCCAGGACGTGCGAAAAAGCTATGGCAGTCTGCCGGTGGTCCACGGGATCGATCTGACGATCGATGAGGGCGAATTCGTTGTTTTCGTCGGACCGTCCGGCTGCGGAAAATCGACGCTGCTTCGAATGATCGCCGGCCTCGAGGACGTTACCGACGGCGAGATCGAGATCAAGGGACGTCTCGTCACCGATCTCGATCCATCCGAACGCGGCATTGCGATGGTCTTTCAGTCCTACGCGCTCTACCCGCATATGAGCGTGCGGGACAATCTCGCCTTCGGCTTGAAGATGGCGCGCACGAGCGCCGCCGAGATCGAGGCGCGCGTCAAGGCGGCCTCTGCGATCCTGAAGATCGACCACCTGCTCGACCGCCGGCCCGGACAGCTTTCCGGCGGCCAGCGCCAGCGCGTGGCGATCGGCCGGGCGATCGTGCGCAAGCCCGATGTCTTCCTGTTCGACGAGCCGCTCTCCAATCTCGATGCGGAGCTGCGCGTTTCCATGCGCATCGAGATTGCCCGCCTGCACCGCGATCTCGGCAACACGATGATTTATGTCACCCACGATCAGACCGAGGCGATGACGCTTGCCGACAAGATCGTCGTGTTGCGCGACGGCCGGGTCGAGCAGGCCGGAACGCCGCGGCAGATCTACGAAGATCCCGCCAATACCTTCGTGGCGGGCTTCATCGGTTCGCCGAGGATGAACCTCCTAACCGCTCGCTCGGCCGAGCAAGGCCTGGTTGAAGTTGCCGGCGTCCGCATCGAAACCGTCCTGTCCTGCACGGGCCGACTGGCCGGCGGCGCCGTGACGCTCGGTCTGCGGCCGGAGCATCTGAAGGTGGCGCCCGATCGGTCGGGCAGGCTGATGGCCACGGTCGATTTCTCGGAATATCTCGGGGGAACGCAATATCTCTACTGTCAGCTTGGCGACGGCCAATCGCTGACTGTCGAGCATCGTTCGCCGGTCAGCATCGCGGCCGGCGATCAGGTCAGCCTGCTATTTGAGCCGGCTGATTGCCGGTTGTTCGACGAGGGCGGCAACCGGTTGCGGTAATTGCAGCCGCTACAGCGCAAGGAATTATGCGGTAGGCTCAGCCGACGAGATCCAGTTTCATCAATTCCGAAGCCCGCTGCCGGGCCTGGCTGTCGGCGCTGAAAACATCGTCCATCCCGGCAGCCGGCGGCAGGTGGGCCAGATCGTCCATGACCCTCTCGGTGATGTCGGCCATGGCGAGGAAGGACAGGCGTCCTTCGATGAAGGCTTGCAGGGCCACTTCCTTGGCGCCGTTCAGCACGGCGCCCTGGACACCGCCGCGGGTCATCGCAAGACGCGCCAGCCGCAGCGCCGGGAACCGCACCTCGTCAGGCGCTTCGAAATCTAGCCTCGCGAGCCTAGCGAAATCCAAGCGCTCGATCGGCAGGTTCGGCCTGCGCGGAAAGGACAGGGCATAACCGATGGCAGTGCGCATATCGGGCGCGCCGAGCTGGGCTAGGACAGAGCCATCGGTATAGCCGACCATCGAATGAATGATCGATTGCGGGTGAAGGATGACCTCGATCTGTTCGGGCGTCAGGCCGAACAGATGCCGGGCTTCGATCATTTCCAGCGCCTTGTTGAACATCGAGGCACTGTCGATCGAAATCTTCAAGCCCATCGACCAGTTCGGGTGAGCGCGCGCGGTTTCCACCGTCACATCGGCCATTTCCTTGAGCGAGGCGGTGCGGAAGGGGCCGCCCGACGCCGTCAGGATGACGCGTTCGACAGCGTGGCGTTGGCTTTCTTCCAGCACCTGGAAAATTGCATTGTGCTCGCTGTCGACTGGAAGCAGCTTGCCGCCGCCTTCACGAATCGACTTGAGGAAGAGATCGCCGGCCGAGACCAGGCATTCCTTGTTGGCAAGGGCGATATCGGCGCCGCGGCGTGCGGCGGCGAGCGTCGGCGCGAGACCCGCCGTGCCGACGATTGCAGCCATGACCCAGTCGGCTTCGCGATCGGCGGCTTCCATAAGGCCTGATTTTCCCGAGGCGACCGCGATGCCGCTGCCGGAAAGCGCGCTCTTCAGCGATTCGTAATGCCGGTCGCTCGCCGTCACCGCCAGCCGCGCGCCCGATGCTTTTGCCTGCCGGGCCAGCAATTCGACATTACCGTTGCCGGTCAGCACGGAAATTTCGAAGTTGTCCCGTCCGCCCAGGTGTTCGACGACATTGAGCGTGTTGCGGCCGATCGAGCCGGTCGAACCGAAGATGCTGAGGCGCCGCGGCGCCGTTTTGCCGGTCGTCATGTGGAATTTCGCGAAAATTTGTCTCGTAGGCTCAGGCTCTACTAGGGTTTGGAGGGTGCGGCAAGTGTGCGGTGCAGCAGATTTCGGCCCTCAAGGGCTTTACAGAGCGGCGGCGAGATGTGATCCTGGCAATATTCCTGAGGGAATCGTGAATCTCAGGCGGCCGCTCATGGCCGCATGGGTATCAAAGGGCGCAGCGGCGTCCATTTGACGGGCACCTAGCTGCCGCCGGCCGTTCGGCCACATATTAAATCGAGGATGACATTGGGAAGGACGGCTTGGCCGCGCTGCTTCCTTGCGGGTTTTCAGTGCGCACTTTTGCTGCGGCGTCGCGCCGTTCGGTGAGCAAGCTTGCCAAACGATTGGGTCACATGACGATATTCAAGATAGCCTGCGTTCTTTTCACCGTGCTGCTTCTTTCGCTTCCCGCGGCGGCAAAGGCAGACGACCTGCTGATCTGGTCGCCCGCCAAGCTTTCGGACCGGTCGTACAAGGCGACGATGGGTTTTCGTCTGCCGGCGGAATGGGAAACAAGCGCCGGCGCCGACATTGCGCTGGCAGCGACGAAAGGAGGCGCGCCGCTGCCCGATTCCGAACAGGCGATGCTCTGGGGTAGAATCGTGAGAACGAACGTCACACCGGCAGGCCAATCACAGCGGGGCGTGAAGGTCAGCGTCGATACGCTGCGCGGCAGCGGCGCGCTGACGCTCAGTCGTTCGCGCAGCTGGATCCTGTCGGATTCGCTCGACGTGCAATCGAGCCGCTCCGTCAGCGTCGGTTACGATCCGGTCGATGCCCGGCAGGCCTCGGTGACGGCGTCGCAGGCGCTGAAACTCATCCACCCCTGGACAGGGACCGCGCTTTCGGCCGGCGCCGGCCTCAGCAATGCCAGCGGCGATTTCTCCAGTTCGGTGGCTGTCAGCCAGACGATCCTGCCGAACCTCAATCTCGATGCGTCGATGAACAACCCGTTTTCCGAGGACGAGGCCGGCAGTCTCAATCTGCGCTATCGCCTCAACTGGTAACACGCTGAAACCAAAACCAACCGGCGGGCGTTTCCTTTCAAGGTTTCACAGAGGAACGGGTCATGGTTTTCAAGGAGCAGACATTTCACGGGCTGGAGCCTGAAATGGAAGCGGAAATCGCCAATCGCGCGTCTGTCGAGGCGGCCGTCGCCAATGCACTGGCGATTGCCGGCGGTATCGATGCGTCCGACGTCGAGGTGACGATGGAAAAAGACCAGATCGTGCTCAGCGGCACGGTCGGCACAGTCGGGGAGATCGAACGGGCGACCGCGGTCGCCATGGCCGTCGAGGGCGTGCATAACGTTCAGAACCGGATCCTCCTTGGCGGGTTCTCCCTGGACGGCACGCATTGATGGTGAGGGGCGCTCCACCGCATTGGAAGGAGCGCAGGTCGATAGGCCGCGGCCGTGGCTCGACGGCGAGCCGCGCTGCCTTCTCGGTCGCCTTTGTCGGGCCGGCGTTCAGCTGATCAACCGGCGAAGCGCTCGATCAGAAAAGACGAGCCGGCCGGCCGATCGGTCTTCGCCGTGGCCACCGGTCCCTGCAACTGATAGGCGATAGTGAGAAGCAGAGCGCAGACCGCAACATACGCGATTGCCAGAACAGTCATCTTGATAAGCATCGCGAATACTCCCATTTCGCCCTAAACGCGGCGGGATTTGCGAAGTTCCTTGCCGGAGGATACCAGATGAAAAGCCCGGCCGAAAGGATCGGCCGGGCTTTGCCTTAGCGGCAGATTCGGGTTTCCTTGATGACCGTATGGCCGTGGCGGCGGATCTTTTCCGTCTTGGTGAAGCAATCGCGGGAAACGTAGCGCCGCCGCATGTCGTGGCGATAATAGGGACTGTGGTGGCGGTAATAGGGGCGCTCCGAATCACGATAGTAGGGGCGCGCGTCATCCGTAGTGATGGTCACGCTTGCCGCCTGGGACGGCATGGCTGACAAAACGGACGCCGCGGCGAGCGTGCAGGCGAGGACGAACTGTTTCATGACGAGCCTCTCTTTCTCAGTTGCTCACGGGGAGCAACTCGGTTGTCACGGTGTCAACTCGCCAGAAGCGTCGCCGGTTCAATCACATAGCGTTACCGATTGTGTCGAAAGCAGAAACCTTTGCGGCCGCGGATCGTTAGCGCAGGGATAGCCGGAGGCATCGATCATGGGACCGATTGCACGAATCATCGCCATCGTCGCCGGGCTTGCCGGTGGCACGGTGTTTTCGCAGGCGCCTGAATTTGCCCAGCAATATCGCCAGCGAATCGGCGGAGCGATAGACGAATTGCGCGTCATCGTCGAGGATTTCAACAGGCAGGCGACCGAGCACCATCTCAATCGCCAGCAGGCGCTGAAAACCTACGCGCAATCTTCCGACGACTTCCTGCGCGATCGCGGCGCCTCCATGCAAAGCACGATCGCACGCTACGAAACGCTGCTGTCGCAGCAGCTGAAACTCGGCGCCGCCGCCCCCGTGACCAAGCCGTTCGTGCTCATCGGGGAACCGGATGATGTCGTTTTCGCCAATACGTTGCGGGATTTCGTGCCCGGCGTGCCGGTCAGCTTCGCAGGCCTCGTCTGGGCTGCGATTGGTTTTATCAGCGCTTGGGTGATTGCGGCGCTGCTGGGATTTGGCGTGCGGCGGGTTGTGCGCGGCCGGCGAACCTCTCCTCACGCACATTGAACCGATTGGGAAGCAATGCGGTCGGTGCTGATTTGCAAGACGAGACCGATCAGTCTAACTACTCCCACAGCACCCAAGGAAGGCCAAAGAGAATGCAGACCATCTGGACGAAGCCGGTGACGATCGCCCTTGAAGGACCGGATCAATGGGTAGTGATCCAGACCACGCAGGCTGCGACATGGGCATTGATTGAAGACTGGCCCACAGACGAGGGCCCCGCCCTGGATCGGGCTTGCGCCGTGTGCGCCGATGTCATCTCCGGAAAGCGAACCCGGGAGGACGCGCGACAGGCTTTCATCGAAGCTGCGATTGAGGCAAGGATTCCAATCAAGGTGTGAGGCAATACGCGATCTGCTCATCGCTTAAAGACTGGTGATCCCGGCGCGATTCGAACGCGCGACCCCCAGATTAGGAATCTGGTGCTCTATCCTGCTGAGCTACGGGACCACTTGCACGCCATGCATACAAAAGGCTTGGCGTGAAGCCAAGCCTTAATTGTTGCCGAAGCATGTCGCGCAAAACTGTGCGGCGATTTTGCGATGACGACATGCGTAAAATGAACCTGAAGCACGAGGACGAATTGAAAAATCGCGACGCTCTTTAGAGACCCAAGCGTTGTTCGGCGAGGCGGACCCAATAGGAGATGCCGTGGGCGATGGCTTCGTCGTTGAAGTCGTAGGCCGGGTTGTGCAGGCCGGCGCTGTCGCCGTTGCCGATGAAGATGAAGGCGCCGGGGCGGGCATTCAGCATGTAGGAGAAGTCCTCGCCGCCCATCATCGGATCGATTTCGGCGTTGACGTTGTCCTCGCCGGCAATGGCGCTGGCGGTGGCGACCGCGTGCTCCGTCTCATCAGGATGATTGACGGTGACGGGATAGTTGCGGTGGAAACTGATCTCGGCTTCGGCACCGTGGGCTGCGACCACACCATCGACGATCTGCCGGAAGCGCGTCTCGGCAAGCGTGCGCATCTTGTCGTCCAGGGTGCGGACCGTGCCTGCGAAGGTCGCATCGTTCGGAATGACGTTATGGGCGAAGCCGGCGTTGAACTTGGTCACCGAGACGACGACCGAGCTGATCGGATCGGCGGTGCGCGAAGCGATCATCTGTAAGTTGGCGACGATCTGAGCGCCGATAGCGATCGGGTCGATCGTCCGGTGCGGCTGGGCGGCGTGGCCGCCGCGACCCTTGATGGTGACGGTGAACTCGTCGGTCGCCGCCATGATCGCGCCCTTGCGGGTGGCGAACTGGCCGATGGGCAGGCCCGGCAGATTGTGCATGCCGTAGACTTCTTCGATCTCGAAGCGCTCCATCATGCCGTCCTTGACCATCAGGTTGCCGCCGCCGCCGCCTTCTTCGGCGGGCTGGAAGATGACGGCGATGTTGCCGTTGAAATTGCGGGTCTCGGCCAGATATTTCGCGGCGCCGAGCAGCATGGCGGTATGGCCGTCATGGCCGCAGGCATGCATCTTGCCCGGCGTCTTCGAGGCCCAGGGCTTGCCTGATATCTCGGTCAGCGGCAAGGCGTCCATGTCGGCGCGCAGGCCGATAGTGCGGCGGCCTTCGCCCTTGCCTTTGATCAGCCCGACGACCCCGGTGCGCCCGATGCCGGTGACGATCTCGTCAACACCGAATTCCTTGAGCTTTTCGGCGACGAAAGCGGCCGTGTTTTCCACCGCGAAGAGGAGCTCGGGGCGGGCATGAATGTGGCGGCGCCATTCGGCGACTTCATCCTGCAATTCGGCGGCTCTGTTCAAAATCGGCATGTTGGCGTTCCTGTTATGAAATCCCGACAATCTTTGATCGCATCAAAAGGGTGTGAGGCTTTTGGAAATTACTTCGTCAATGACCTTTGCCATGTCATAGCCATATAGGCTAGATAGATGAAGGTTGCGAGATTTTCCGGACATCTGAAGGACGAACCGTGTCGACGAGCCACTTCCGTTTGTTTGCCGCCAAGCGGCCGTTGCGTTTCACCGCCGCCGCGACTGCCGCTTTTTTCGCCTCCGTTTCGCTCGCTCAGGCCAATCCGCATATTCTCGTCGACGTCCAGACCGGCCGCGTGCTCGAACACGAGGAAGCCTTCCGCAAGTGGTATCCGGCCTCGCTCACCAAGCTGATGACGGTCTATACCGTGTTCGATGCGATCCGCGCCGGCCAGATCAGCCTTGATACGCCCATTGTCATGAGCAAGCGCGCCGCCGCGCAGCCGGCAGCCAAAATGTATTTCAAGCCAGGCCAGAAGCTGACGCTCGACAGTGCCTTGAAGATACTCATGGTGAAATCGGCCAACGACATTGCGGTTGCGGTCGCAGAAGCCGTCGGCGGTACGCAGGAAGGTTTCGTGAATCGGATGAACGGCGAGGCGCTGAAGCTCGGCATGACGGATTCGCATTTCGTCAATCCGAACGGCCTGCCGGGCAAGGGGCAGTATACCACGGCGCGCGACCTGGCGGTGCTGACGGTGGCGCTGCGCCGTGACTTTCCGCAATATGCCGGCTATTTCGCGCTCGAGGGCTTCACCACCGGTCAGCAGAACGTGCCGAACCTCAATATGCTGATCGGCCGCTTCGCCGGCGCCGACGGCATGAAGACGGGTTTCATCTGCGCCTCGGGCTTCAACCAAATCGGTTCGGCGACGCGCAACGGCCGTACGCTTGTTTCCGTGGTGCTCGGCACTGACAGTCTCGCGGCGCGTGCCGATGCGACGGCGAACCTGTTGCAGAAGGGCTTTACGACGCAGTTTCCCGGCAGCGACACGCTCGGCTCGCTGAAGCCCTACGGGCCGGGACAAGACCAGGTGACCGACATCACCGCCGATATCTGCAGCGCCAAGGGCGCCAAGATACGCAGCGAAACGCGAGACGAGGTCGGCCGCATGAAGGTGCACTCGCCCTATATTCTGGAAATGGACCACGACCCGCAATTCGTCTTCGCCGGCCTCATTCCGGGGCAGGATCCGCAGCCGTCTCAGCAGCCGGAAAAGGTGGCGACCGGCGATACGGCTGGAGGCATCGCCAACGTGCCGGTGCCGCTGCGGCGCCCGACCTCGTTTTAAGACAAGATGGGCTTTCTAAGGTAAAAGCAGATATGAGCGCGTTTAATGACAGGATTCCGGTCACCATCCTGACCGGCTTTCTCGGCGCCGGCAAATCGACGCTATTGAACCGCATCCTCAAAGACCCTGACATGAAGGATACGGCTGTCATCATCAATGAATTCGGTGATGTCGGCATCGACCATCTGCTGGTCGAAAGTTCAGGCGATTCCATCATCGAATTGTCCGATGGCTGCCTCTGCTGCACGGTGCGGGGCGAGCTTGTGGATACGCTGGCGAACCTG
The DNA here is from genome assembly GCF_029194105.1 of Rhizobium mulingense. NCBI lineage: Bacteria > Pseudomonadati > Pseudomonadota > Alphaproteobacteria > Hyphomicrobiales > Rhizobiaceae > Rhizobium > Rhizobium mulingense. Next base: position 431,750 of record NZ_JARFVE010000005.1, read on the forward strand.
ATGGACGCCGTGCAGACGGGTCGCGTCAAACTAGTGAAGCGCGTCGTCATCGAAACGACCGGCCTTGCCGATCCCGCGCCCGTCATGCAGGCGATCATGGGCAATCCGGTCATCGCCACGAATTTCGAGCTCGACGGTGTCATGACGGTCGTCGATGCGGTTAATGGGCTGCAGACGCTCGACAATCACGAGGAAGCGCGCAAGCAAGTTGCGGTCGCAGACCGGCTGATCGTCTCGAAGATATCAATGGCCGGCGCAACGGCGGAGCTGGAACAGCGCCTGCGGACGCTCAATCCGCGCGCGGCGATAATGGATGCCGACGAACCCGAGGCCGGCAGCGCCGCGCTCCTGGTGAACGGTCTCTACGATCCGGCGACGAAGATCGCCGATGTCGGCCGCTGGCTGCAGGACGAGGATGCGCATGAGGCGCATCACCACAATCACGGCCACGATCACAATCACCATCACCATCACAATGGCCACAGCCATGCGGGTCAGGATCCGCACGACGTCAATCGTCACGATGCCTCGATCCGGTCTTTCTCCATCGTCGAAGAGAAGCCGATCGATCCGATGGCACTCGAAATGTTCGTCGATCTCCTGCGCTCGGCCCATGGCGAAAAGCTGCTGCGGATGAAGGCGATCGTATCCGTCTCCGACCGGCCGGAACGGCCGCTGGTGCTGCACGGCGTCCAGAGCATCTTTCACCCGCCGATGCGGCTGCCAGCGTGGCCGAATCCGCAAGACCGGCGCACGCGCATGGTGCTGATCACCAAGGACCTACCCGAGGCCTTCGTGAAGGATCTCTTTGACGCCTTCCTCGGCAAGCCGCGGATCGACACACCGGATCGCCAGGCGCTGTCCGACAATCCGCTCGCAATTCCCGGTTTGCGAATCTAAAAGCGCCACATCAAGCTATCGGAAAATCGAGTCGGATTTTCAGGCCGATGCGCTGGTGACATGTTCTACCGCTTGCGGATCAGGAAGCGATGACCGCCCTCGGTCTTTTCCATCTCGACCAGTTCGTGGCCGTCCTCATTGCAGAAATGCGGCATGTCGATCACCGCCATCGGATCGCTGGTATCGACGAGGATGAGCGCGCCGCTTGCCATGGTGTCAAGCTTCCTGCGTGTCTTCATCACGGGGAGTGGGCATTTCAGGCCGCGAAGATCGTAGAGAACGGGGTTCAAGCCGTTCAGTTCCGCGCCCAGAATTTCCAGAACGGCTTCTTTGCCGCGGCTTCTGCCGTCTCCTGCGGTTCGGGCGCGGGCGCGGTATAGGCCAGCGGATTCTGCATCGGCACCGGCACGACCGCAGGCGCCGCGGCGGCAACGGTCGTTGCCTGCGGCTGGGCCGGCGTTGTCGGCGTGGCGCCGGCCGCGGAGTTGGCGGTGAGGCTCTGCGTCGTGCGCTTGGCCATCAGGTCTTCGAGTTCGGCGACCTTGACCATGCGGCCGGCTTCGAGAGAGGTGCCGGTCGGCGCGAAGGCGAGTTCGCGGCCCTTGCGCAGCTTGGCGACCACGGCTTTGCGCTCGGCTTCGGAAGGGTCGTACCAGGCCATGCCGTCATATTTGCTCATCGCCTTGGCATACTCGGCATCATAGGACTTGCCGTAGGAGGCAAGGGCGGCCGTCAGCGCCGGCGGCGTCGACATGGCAGGGCATTTGCCGGCGGCGTTGAAGGCGCCGCCATCGGTTGCCTGCTGGTTGAAGACATATTTCTTCTCGCAGACGTTCACCTCGGGCGGGCGCTTCGTCACTTCGAAATTGTCGTAGCCGACCTTCAGCATCTTCCAGAAGTCGTAGTTCGGGTCAAGCCGATGCTTGACCATGTTTTCCGCCGTCATGCGGAAGGGGAAGGCCTGCAGCTGCACCGTCGATTGGCCGCCCTTGAAGGCGTCGCGGGCAAAGGCATAGATCTCCAGCACCTGCTGGTCGGTCATCGAATAGCAGCCGGAGGACGAGCAGGCGCCGTGGATCATCAGATCGGAGCCGGTGCGGCCGTTCACCGCGTCGTAGCGGTTCGGGAAGCCGGTGTTGATCGCCAGATAATATTTGGAATTCGGGTTCAGGTTGGCGCGTGTCAGCTCGTAGAAGCCTTCCGGCGCCTGCCGGTCGCCGGTCTTGACCTTCGGACCGAGGCGGCCGGACCAGGCGCAGATCTTGTAATCGGCGATCTTGTCGAAACGGTTGTCGGTCTTCGCTTTCCAGATCTCCATTGCACCTTCTTCCTTGAAGATGCGGATCATGATAGGCGAATTGCGGTCCATGCCCTTGGCGGCCATGGCGTTGAGGATATGGGGAGGGAGCGGCTGCTCGACCTTGTTCTTGACCTTGGAGAGATCAACCTGCGCGGTTTCCAGCGTGTCGTTGCAGCCGGCGAGAGCCAGCGCGATGAGGGAAACATAGGCAAAATGACGTATGCGCATCCAAATTAGCCCATAAAGATAGTGCGACCCGGTCCGCCTATGGAGTTCGGGCACTGGAAGGAATCATAGGCGGCTTATACTTTATAAAACCTTATCAGCCTATGACGTGCCCCGAACATCCCCGCAAGCGCGAATGTTACAGATAATATCAATGTGGCCAAGATTTGGCCTCAATCGCTGAAAAGCGCAACTTGTCTTAGAGGTTGCGGCCCATATTGAGGAATTTCTGACGCCGTTCGTTGCGCAGCTGTTCGCCGGAACGCGATGCCATTTCGCCGAGCGCATTGGCGATGACATCGCCGGTTGCGGCTATGACGCTGTCGGGATCGCGATGGGCGCCGCCGAGCGGCTCGGAAATGATGCCATCGATGACGCCAAGCGACTTCAGGTCTTCGGCGGTGATCTTCATGTTGGTCGCCGCTTCCCGGGCGCGGGTCGAATCGCGCCAGAGAATGGACGCGGCGCCCTCCGGCGAGATGACGCTGTAGATCGAATGCTCGAGCATATAGACCCTGTTGCCGGTGGCGATCGCGATCGCGCCGCCAGAGCCGCCTTCGCCGATGACGACGGAAACGAGGGGAACCTTGACGCCGAGGCACATTTCCGTCGAGCGGGCGATCGCCTCGGCTTGGCCGCGCTCTTCGGCGCCGACGCCGGGATAGGCGCCGGCCGTATCCACCAGCGAAATCACCGGCAGGCCGAAACGATCAGCCATTTCAAGGATGCGGATCGCCTTGCGGTAGCCTTCCGGGCGGGGGCTGCCGAAATTGTGTTTCAGCCGCGACTTGGTGTCGTTGCCCTTTTCCTGGCCGATGACGGCGACAGGCTGACCGCGAAAGCGGGCAAGGCCTGCCTGGATGGCGGCATCCTCGGAAAACTTGCGGTCGCCGGCCAGCGGCGTGAATTCCTGAAACAGCGTCTTGGCGTAATCGACGAAGTGCGGGCGCTGCGGATGGCGGGCGACCTGCGTCTTCTGCCAGGCGTTGAGCTTGGAATAGATTTCGACGATCGCCTCACGGACGCGAACCTCCAGCCGGCTGATCTCGTCGGTGGTGTCGATGCTCTCGTCTTCCGTTGCGAGCTTCTTCAGCTCGATGATCTTGCCTTCGAGGTCGGAGATCGGCTTTTCGAAGTCGAGATAATTGTGCATGAGGTGCGTTTCCGTTCCTTGTGCCCGGGGCGTTTTCCTGGCTCCGCCCCTTGTCGCCGGTCCTATTCGTGCTTTTTCGCCTGTTTGGCAAGGGGGTGATGCGTCTGGACGAGCTGCTGCAGCCTCTCTTCGAGCACATGTGTGTAGATCTGTGTGGTCGAAATGTCCGAATGGCCGAGCAGTTCCTGCACGACGCGCAGATCGGCGCCGTTGGCGAGCAGATGGCTGGCAAAGGCGTGGCGCATGACATGCGGCGAGATCAGCGACGGCGTCAGACCGGCGCGGATCGCTAGGTTCTTCAGGTCGCGCGCAAAGACCTGACGCGGCAGGTAGCCCTCCTTCGAGGCGGCCGGAAACAGCCAGGGGCTTTCCTGCGGCTCCTTCGCCACGGCATTTTCGGTCGTCAGCAGCCGCCCGTAGGATTTCAGCGCCCTGATCGCCGATTGCGACAACGGCACTAGCCGCTCCTTGTTGCCCTTGCCGCGGATCATCAGGAAGCGGCCCTCCTGGTCGAGGACGCGGGCGGGAAGCGAGACGAGCTCGCTGACGCGCATGCCGGTGGCATAGAGCAATTCCAGCAGCGCCAGCATGCGCAGGCGCTGCAACTGGCCCGGGGCCGGATCCTCGGCCTCGGTCTGCGCCTGGAATAGCAGCCTGCCGACCTCCTCGACCCCCATCGTCTTCGGCAGCGGCCGGCCTTTCTTCGGCGCGTCGAGCACGCCGGTGGGGTCGTCGGTGCGAATGCCTTCTGCGTAGAGGAACTTGTAGAACTGCCGCATGGCCGCAAGCCGGCGCGCTTGCGAGGAGGGCTTGAAACCCTGGCTGGCGAGCGAGGCGAGATAGGCGGAAAGATCGGCGGAGGCGGCTTCGGTCAACCTGATGCTGCGGCCGTTCAGGAAGGACCGGATGTCATCGAGATCGCGCTCATAGGATTGCAGCGTGTTGGCGGCGGCGCCTCGTTCGGCGCTCATCATTTCCAGGAAGGATTCCACATGGACGCGGCCGAGATCCACCATGCCGGTCACTTCCTGGTCGTGCCGATCGCGCCCGTCGCCGGCGGATTGACCCGTTCGGACGGAATGCGGATTGTCACGTCGCGCGGCTCGGGCTCCACGAAGGTCGCAAGCGCCCACATCGCTCCGTAAACCGTCCCGGCGAGGATCGCGCAGACGAACAGAAAACGGAACAGGGTCGGCATCCGGCAACTCCTTCATGCTCTGCTTCTGTTATAAGAAGCGTATCTGCAAGTGCAAGAAGCGGTATTCAAGCCATGATTCCCTTGTCCGCGACTTGACGCTCCATCTGCATTTGTCGATACGGTTTGCAAACAAAGTGTGAATGGACCGATGAGTGAACCACTGCTGACCGTTGCTGACAGCCTGAAAGACAGAGCTCGCGCCGCGCTCGGTTCACGCAATCTGATCCTTGTCGGCCTGATGGGGGCGGGAAAATCCTCCGTCGGGCGGATTGTCGCCAGCCAGCTCGGCATTCCCTTCATCGACAGCGACCACGAAATCGAGCGAGTGTCGCGCATGACGATCGCCGAACTTTTCGCGGCCTATGGCGAGGACGAATTCCGGGCGCTGGAAACGCGGGTCATGAAGCGTCTGCTGAAGAGCGGTCCGCGCGTCGTCTCCACCGGCGGCGGCGCCTTCGTCAACGAGCGGACGCGCAGGCATATCAAGAGGGGCGGCCTTTCGGTCTGGCTGAAGGCGGATCTCGACGTGCTCTGGGAACGGGTCAACAAACGCGACACGCGGCCACTGCTCAAGACCGAAAGTCCGAAGCAGACGCTCGAAAACCTGATGAACGCACGGTATCCGATCTACGCCCAGGCCGATCTGACCGTGCTCTCGCGCGATGTGCGCAAGGAAATCATGGCCGACGAGGTGCTGAAGGCGGTGATCGAAGCTCAGAAGGAAAATACAGCGTCATGAATGCGATAAGCTCAGCGCAGGCCGTCCAGACCGTGCATGTGCCGCTCGGCGAGCGCGCCTACGACATCCTGATCGGGCCGGGGCTGATTGCGCGGGCCGGTGCCGAGATCGCTTCGCGCCTCAAGGGCCGCAAGGCGGCTGTCATCACCGACGAACATGTCGCGCCGCTCTATCTCGACGCCCTCGTTGCCAGCCTCGATGCGGCGGGCATTGCCTCGGCTGCGGTCGTGCTGCCGGCCGGCGAGAAGACGAAGAGTTTCGAACATCTGATGACGGCTTGCGATAAGGTGCTGGAAGCCCGCGTCGAGCGCAACGACTGCGTCATCGCGCTCGGCGGCGGAGTCATTGGCGACCTTTCGGGGTTTGCGGCCGGCATTGTGCGTCGCGGCGTGCGCTTCGTGCAGGTGCCGACCTCGCTGCTGGCGCAGGTCGATTCCTCCGTCGGCGGCAAGACCGGCATCAATTCCCGCCACGGCAAAAACCTGATCGGCGTCTTCCATCAGCCGGACCTGGTTCTGGCAGACACCGACGTGCTGAATACGCTGAGCGAACGGGAATTCCGCGCCGGCTACGCCGAGGTGGCGAAATACGGTCTGATCGACAAGCCGGATTTCTTCGCCTGGCTGGAAGCGAACTGGAAGGCCGTGTTTGCCGGGGGCGCCGCCCGCATCGCAGCGATCGCCGCCAGCTGCCAGGCAAAAGCCGATGTCGTCGTCGCCGACGAGCGCGAGACCGGTCAGCGGGCGTTGCTCAATCTCGGCCACACCTTCGGCCATGCGCTGGAAGCGGCCACCGGCTATGACAGTCGCCGCCTTGTGCACGGCGAAGGCGTTTCGATCGGCATGGTGCTAGCCCATGAATTCTCCGGACGGATGAACCTTGCCAGCCCCGACGATGCGCGCCGCGTCGAGCGGCATCTGCAGGCGGTCGGCCTGCCGACCCGGATGTCCGACATTCCGGGCGAGCTGCCGCCGGCCGAGATGCTGATGGATGCGATCGCGCAGGACAAGAAGGTCAAGGGCGGCAAGCTCACCTTCATCCTGACGCGCGGCATCGGCCAGTCCTTCGTCGCCGACGACGTTCCGGCCTCCGAGGTGATCAGCTTTCTCCGGGAAAAACACCCCTGATGACGGTCGAAGGCGCTCTGGCATTTCTCGCGACATATTGGCCGGAGATCCTTTCGATCACGGCCCTCGTGCTGATGTCCGCCTTTTTTTCCGGCTCGGAAACCGCGCTGACCGCCGTTTCGCGCAGCCGCATCCATACGCTTGAGGTCAACGGCGACGAGCGCGCCGGCCTCGTCCGCCAGCTGATCGAACGGCGCGACCGGCTAATCGGCGCGTTGTTGATCGGCAACAATCTCGCCAATATCCTGTCGTCGTCGATCGCCACTAGCGTGTTTCTCGGGTTGTTCGGCAGTTCCGGCGTGGCGCTGGCGACGCTGGCGATGACCGTCATCCTCGTCATCTTCGCGGAAGTGCTTCCGAAGAGCTGGGCGATCTCGACGCCGGAGCGCTTCGCGCTTGCGGTGGCGCTTCCAGCCAGGCTTTTCGTCGCCGTCGTCGGACCGGCCTCCTCCTTCGTCAATGCGGTCGTGCGGCAGATTTTGGCACTGTTCGGCATCAATCTCTCACGGGAGGTGTCGATGCTGACGGCGCATGAGGAACTGCGCGGCGCCGTCGATCTGCTCCACCGTGAGGGATCGGTGGTAAAGGCCGATCGCGACCGGCTCGGCGGCGTGCTCGACCTCGGTGAGCTGGAATTGTCAGACATCATGGTCCACCGCACCGCGATGCGGGCAATCAATGCCGACGATCCGCCGGAAACGGTGGTGCGCGCCATCCTTGAAAGCCCCTATACGCGCATGCCGCTCTGGCGCGGCACGATCGACAACATCATCGGCGTCGTCCATGCCAAGGATCTGCTGCGCGCACTGGCCGAGCCGAACATGGAGCCGCAGAACCTGGATATCGTCAAGATCGCGCAGAAGCCGTGGTTCGTGCCCGACAGCACCAACCTCGAAGACCAGCTCAATGCCTTCCTGCGCCGCAAACAGCATTTCGCCGTCGTCGTCGACGAATATGGCGAGGTGCAGGGCATCGTCACGCTCGAGGATATTCTCGAGGAAATCGTCGGCGACATTTCCGACGAGCACGACATCGAGATTCAGGGCGTGCGCCAGGAGGCGGATGGTTCGGTCGTCGTCGATGGCGGCGTGCCGATCCGCGACCTGAACCGTGCGCTCGACTGGAACCTGCCCGACGAGGAGGCGACGACAATCGCCGGCCTCGTCATCCATGAATCGATGACCATTCCGGAAGAGCGCCAGGCCTTCACCTTTTACGGCAAACGTTTCGTCGTCATGAAGCGGGAGAAGAACCGCATTACCAAGCTGCGCATCCGTCCGGCCGGGGAAGACGGCGCGAAATCCGCCTGATCCCGCTTGGATCGCCGGCGGTCATTCCCCATATAGACGCTGCTACCATCGCGTCGCCTCGCCGGGTGCCGCCGGTTCGACGGCCAGCGCGTGCAGGCCGGCTTCGAGTTCCGGTTTCAACAAATCCGTGATGGCGCGGTGGCGCGCCAGCCGCGACAGGCCGGCGAATTTCGCCGAAACGATCCTCACCCGCATGTGGGTTTCGCCGGTGCCTGTGATATCGGGTTGATGGCCGGCATGCAGGTGGCTTTCGTCGATGACGCTTAGGCGTTCGGGCGCGAAGGCTTCGACAAGTTTTTCTTCGATGCGGGTCCTGAGGGTCATCATCCGGTCTTGCTGTTGCGCGAAAGGGGTTCCCACCAAGCCAGCAACATTCCCATTTGTCAATTCTTGTTGTCGCCTTGCGACAGCCCCATAATTAGCGCCGCCATGAGACTTGATTCCAAATATTTCGATCGCATCCGAACACGCCGCAAACGCGAGCAGGAGACAGAGCAGGCGCCGCCTACCTGTCAATGGGACGGCTGCGACAAGAAAGGTGCGCATCGCGCTCCCGTCGGACGCAATGCCGAAGGCCAGTTCTTTTTGTTCTGTTTCGAACACGTCAAGGAATACAACAAGGGCTACAACTATTTCTCCGGTCTTTCGGACGGCGAGATCGCGCGATACCAGAAAGAGGCGGTCACCGGCCACCGGCCGACATGGACCGTCGGCGTCAACAAATCGGCGAAGGACAGTCCGCTGCATTCGGAAGTCCGCTCCGGCGCTTATACGCGCGTTCGCGATCCCTTCGGCTTCGTCAAGGAAGGCGGCAAGGGCAGCGGGCCGCGTTTTCCCCAGGCGCGCAAGCTGAAATCGCTGGAAAGCAAGGCCTTCGATACGATGGGGCTGCATGCCAATGCGACGTCGGCGGAGATCAAGAGCCGCTACAAAGAACTGGTCAAGAAGCACCATCCGGATGCCAATGGCGGTGACCGCGGTTCGGAGGAGCGTTTCCGTGCCGTCATCCAGGCCTATCAATTGTTGAAGCAGAATGGTTTTTGTTAATTCCCGTCCTTGCTCTTAGGCTTCAATCGGGTATGGTCCAAATCGGCTGAGGCCGCAGGCAAACGCGGCTCCTATTTGCGTGTTTACCCATCGCCTCCGCCGACCTTCCGGACGCGGCGTTTCTTGTCCGGGACTCTTTCAAGAATGCTCGCACGCGGTCATCATCCCGCCGAGGTTTCGTTTCAGTCCCGGAGAAGTATCGCCGACGTTCCGACCTGGACGGGCGCGGAGATAATCGCGGCGTCACGGTTGCGACATGGCCTGAGACAGTATGGCCGGGTGGCATCACCCGCCTTGGAGACATGATGAGCAAGATCGACCTGGATATATCTGAACTGCCCGATACCACCGTTTCGGTCCGCGAGACCTTTGGCATCGATTCGGACATCCGCGTTCCCGCCTACAGCAAGGGCGACGCCTATGTGCCGGACCTCGATCCCGACTATCTGTTCGACCGCGACACGACGCTCGCCATTCTCGCAGGCTTTGCCCATAACCGCCGCGTGATGATCTCCGGCTATCACGGCACCGGCAAGTCCTCGCACATCGAACAGGTGGCGGCACGGCTCAATTGGCCCTGCGTGCGCATCAACCTCGACAGCCATGTCAGCCGTATCGATCTCGTCGGCAAGGACGCGATCGTCGTCAAGGACGGCCTCCAGGTCACCGAATTCAAGGACGGCATTCTGCCCTGGGCCTATCAGCACAATGTCGCCCTCGTCTTCGACGAATATGATGCTGGTCGTCCCGACGTGATGTTCGTCATCCAGCGCGTACTCGAATCCTCCGGCCGCCTGACGCTGCTCGATCAGAGCCGCGTCATCCGGCCGCACCCGGCTTTCCGCCTGTTTGCGACCGCCAATACGATCGGCCTCGGTGACACCACAGGCCTTTATCACGGCACGCAGCAGATCAACCAGGCGCAGATGGACCGCTGGTCGATCGTCACGACGCTGAACTACCTGCCGCATGACCACGAAGTGAATATTGTCGCCGCCAAGGTGAAGAGCTTCGGCAAGGACAGGGAAGGCCGCGAGATCGTGTCAAAGATGGTGCGTGTCGCAGATCTGACCCGCGCTGCCTTCATGAACGGCGACCTGTCGACCGTCATGAGCCCGCGCACGGTTATCACCTGGGCTGAGAACGCCGAGATCTTCGGTGATCTCGCCTTTGCCTTCCGCACCACCTTCCTCAACAAGTGCGACGAGCTGGAGCGGCCGCTGGTCGCCGAGCACTATCAGCGCGCCTTCGGCGTCGAGCTGAAGGAAAGTGCCGCCAACATCGTTCTCGGAGCCTGAGACCGACCGATCATGGCAGCTCGCGGTGACAATTCGAAAGCAAAGCCCGGCGCGCCCGTCGATGTCGAGCCGTTGCGCCGGGCGATATCAGGGTGCGTGCGCTCGGTCGCCGGTGACGGCGATGTCGAGGTAACCTTCGCCAACGAACGGCCGGGAATGACCGGCGAGCGCATCCGCCTGCCGGAGCTTTCCAAGCGGCCGACGGCGCATGAGCTGGCGGTCACCCGCGGGCTTGGCGACTCCATGGCGCTGCGGCTTGCCTGCCATGACGAGAAGGTGCATGCGACGATGGCGCCGCAGGGCTCGGACGCCCGGGTGATCTTCGACGCGGTCGAGCAGGCGCGCGTCGAATCGATCGGCGCGCTGCGCATGGAGGGCATGGCGTCGAACCTTCGTTCCATGACGGAGGAGAAATACTCCAAGGCGAACTTCACCGGCATCGAGCGCCAGGAAGACGCACCGATCGGTGAAGCCGTCGCGATGATGGTGCGTGAGAAGCTGACCGGCCAGCGCCCGCCGGCCTCCGCCGGCAAGGTGCTCGACCTCTGGCGCGGCTTCATCGAGGACAAGGCGGGCTCCGAGCTCGATAACCTGTCGGGCGCGATCAACGACCAGCAGGCCTTCGCCAAGGTAATCCGCAACATGCTGTCGGCCATGGAGATGGCCGAGGAATACGGCGACGACGACAGCCAAGCCGACAATGACGATCAGTCGGAGCAGGAAGACCAGCCGAGCGGCGACGAGCAGGATCAGGACGAGGTCGACGAGGATGCCGGCACCGATGCCGCCCCGGTCGAGGACAGTGAAGTTTCCGACGAACAGATGGAGGACGGCGAGACCGAAGGCGCCGAAATCTCCGACGACGACATGATGGAAGAGGGCGAGGACGATTCGGAAACGCCGGGCGAGACCCGCCGCCCGAACACGCCCTTTGCCGATTTCAACGAAAAGGTCGATTATCACGTCTATACCGAAGAGTTCGACGAGATCATCACCGCCGAGGAGCTCTGCGACGCCGCTGAGCTGGAGCGCCTGCGCGCCTTCCTCGACAAGCAGCTGGCGCATCTGCAGGGCGCCGTCGGTCGCCTCGCCAACCGGCTGCAGCGCCGCCTGATGGCGCAGCAGAACCGCTCCTGGGATTTCGACCTGGAGGAGGGTTATCTCGATCCGGCCCGGCTGCAGCGCATCATCATCGATCCGATGCAGGCGCTCTCCTTCAAGATGGAGCGCGACACCCAGTTCCGCGATACGGTCGTCACTCTGCTCATCGACAATTCCGGCTCGATGCGCGGCCGGCCGATCACGGTTGCGGCCACCTGCGCCGACATTCTTGCCCGCACGCTGGAGCGCTGCGGCGTCAAGGTAGAGATCCTCGGCTTCACGACAAAGGCCTGGAAGGGCGGACAGGCGCGTGAAAGCTGGCTTGCCGGCGGCAAGCCGCAGACGCCGGGCCGCCTCAATGACCTGCGCCACATCGTCTACAAATCGGCCGATGCGCCGTGGCGGCGGGCGCGCGCCAATCTCGGGCTGATGATGCGCGAGGGTCTGCTGAAGGAAAATATCGACGGCGAGGCGCTGATCTGGGCGCATAACCGCCTGCTTGCGCGCCGCGAACAGCGCCGCATTCTGATGATGATCTCGGACGGGGCGCCGGTGGACGATTCGACGCTGTCGGTCAATCCCGGCAATTATCTGGAGCGGCATTTGCGTGCCGTCATCGAACGGATCGAGACCCGTTCGCCGGTGGAATTGCTGGCGATCGGTATCGGTCACGACGTGACGCGCTACTACCGCCGGGCCGTGACGATCGTCGATGCCGACGAGCTTGCCGGGGCGATGACCGAGCAGCTTGCGTCGCTCTTCGAAGATCAATCCGTCCAGCCGCGCGGCGGCCGGCTGCGCCGTGCCGGCTGACGCCGCTTCAGGGAAATGTCCCGAATGACAGGTAAGCGCCTCCGCCGTGCGGCGTCGATCGCTCTCTGCATCGCAACAGGCGCTTGCCCCTCATGGGCCGGCGGCGAAGTGCCGGTTATTAGCCGGCAAAATATCGGAATTCAGGATCGGCTCTTCGGAGGCGAAATTCGGACCGCTGGAATTTCTCGGCGGCCTGGAGATGGTTTCCGGCAAGGCGCTGTTCGGCTCGCTTTCCTCTATCCGTTTCCGGCCGGACCAAAAGCATTTCGTGGTCGTGCTCGATACCGGCCAGTGGCTGACCGGCAGCATCGAGCGCGACGCCAAGGGAAAGCTTTCGGGCCTTTCGGATGTCGAGATCACCCCGATGAAGAACCGTGCGGGCCTGAGTTTGGAAGGCAAGGGATATATGGATGCCGAGGGCTTGGCGCTCGACGGCGACCGGGTCCTGGTCTCCTTCGAGCAGGATCATCGCGTCGATATCTATCCCGATCCCGGCTTTGCCGAATCGCGGGCGATCGGCACCCTTCCGCTGCTCATTCCGCGCAAGATGCTGAAGGACAATCGCGGCATCGAGACGATTGCTGTTGCGCCCGCATCGAGCCCGCTCAAGGGCGGTGTGGTTGTGGTCTCGGAGCGCGGCCTCGACAGCGAGGGCAACCGGGTGGCGGCGATTCTCAGCGGGCCGCTGAAAGGGCGTTTTGCGGTGGCGCGGGACGGCAGCTTCGACGCCACCGACGGGACCTTCCTGCCGAACGGCGACCTGCTGCTGCTCGAACGCCGCTTCAACATGGCCGAGGGCATCGGCATGCGGCTTCGTCGCATCAAGGGCGCCGATATCAGGCCGGGGGCCGTGGTCGAGGGCGAATTGCTGCTCGAAGGCAATTTCAATTCGCAGATCGACAATATGGAAGGTCTCGATGCTTTTCAGGCGGCCGACGGCACGACCCATATCGTTCTGGTGTCGGATGACAACCATTCCATTCTGCAGCGTAATCTGATGCTGGAATTCCGGCTCGCCGAAGAGCCGCAATTGCTCGGATCGTCAGATTGACGTCACATGCCTCGGTTATCCCGCTCGCGGTATCGCAAGCGGCGGTTTCGGAGGAAAATCATGGTGCATATTCATGTCATGGGTGCGTCCGGTTCCGGCACTACGTCGCTCGGTCACGCGCTTGCGGCACGGCTGGATATCGCCCATCTCGACACCGACGACTTCTTCTGGCTGCCGACTGATCCACCGTTCACGACGCCGCGGGATGCCGGCGAGCGCATAAGGCTGCTGCTCGAGGAGACGCGGCGGCCCGGCGGCCTGGGTTCTTTCCGGGTCGGCGCTGAAATGGGGAAGGCCGCTCGAGCCGCTCTACGATCTGATCGTGTTCCTCAGGATCGAACCGGAGCTTCGAATGGCGCGAATCTGTGCGCGCGAGGCGGCTCGATACGGAAATAGGATCGGGCCTGGCGGCGACATGGAAACCAAAGGCGGAGAATTCCTGGAATGGGCGGCAAGCTATGACACGGCCGGCCCGGAACGCCGTAGTCTTGCGGCGCATGAGCAATGGCTGGAAACGCAGACGGCGCCCGTCCTCAGGCTCGATTCATCGCGGGAACTAGACGATCTAGCTGCGGAGGTACTGCTGCACCCGGCAATCGCCGCCGGTGCGGTCCGGCGGCGGCGGTGACTTGCTCAGACTTAGCCAGCGCGGACGGGCTGCATCGGCCGCAGCACGTTCATCAGTGCGCCATAAGGCAGCAGCATGACGAGGCCGACGATCATCTTGACGGCGAAATCGCCGATCGCCCAGGAAATCCAGCGCGGCGCCTCGGCAGCGAAAACGCCAAGGATGGGAGCCGCCTCCAGCGCAAAGGGCTCGTTCGGGCCGAGGACGACGAAAAACGCGGCGAAGGAAAGCGAAAAGAACATCACCGTGTCGAGCGCCGAGCCGATCAGCGAGCCGAGGAGCGGCGCGCGCCACCAAGCCTGGCGGCGAAGGCGGTTGAAGACGGCGATATCGAGCAGCTGGCCGGCGAGATAGGCCGAGCCGGAGGCGATGGCAATGCGCGGGGCCGAGGTGAAGAACGAGAGCGTCACGCCGACGACGAAACCGGCAAAGACAACCTTGCGGGCCGCCTGCGGGCCGAACTGGCGATTGGTCAGGTCGGTGATCAGGAAGGCGACCGGATAGGAGAAGGCGCCCCATGTCAGAATGTCGGCAAGGTTGATGCCGGCAACTTCGGCGTTCAGCGGAAACTGGACGAGGAAGTTGGAGGCGACGACGATCAGCGTCATCAGCGCGACATAGGCGATGGTATAGCGCGTCTTCAGCATTTTTTTATCCTGGGTGATGCCACCAGTTGGAGAGACGGGCCGGCAAAGCAAAAGGCTTGTCCGGTATCACCCGTTCAAGCCTTTGAAGCCGTATGCAAGAAGGGCGGAAGCTTAGGCGGCAACAGCCGCTTCGGCGGTCTTCTTGACGATCTGGCGGCGCAGCAGACGTGCGCGCATCGACAGTTCGTTTTCGCTGGCCTTCAGCAGGAAGGCATCGAGGCCGCCACGATGCTCGACGGAACGGAGAGCAGCAGCCGAAACGCGAAGACGATAACGCTGGTTGAGAGCGTCGGAAATCAGCGTTACCTGGCACAGGTTCGGCAGGAACCGGCGCTTGGTCTTGTTGTTGGCATGGCTGACATTGTTACCAGTCAGGACGGCCTTGCCGGTCAATTCGCACACGCGGGACATGGAACACCTATTCTTGTTTTTTCTCGGGCCATCGAATTGCCATCCCCGGCAAAACCGGGCTCGCAATCCAACAGGCATGATTGGAAAGTTGCGGTTCTATAGTCAGAGAGCCCGCTCGCGTCAAGCCAAACCTTGGCCTTTCCCGCAATTCTGTCAAAAAGCTGCTGTTTTCTTCCCGGCATGGCGGGAGTATAGAGCGTTTCGGCAAGGGCTGCCGCGCGCGGTGCAAGACAAGGCTTCACACATGGCTCATTCGGGCAGACGCATTTTCATTTCGGTCATCGCCGCGCTTCTTGCCATACCGGCATCGGCGGCCGAGATCCAGCACCGGACGGTATACCGGGTGACGCTTGCGGGCCTGCCGATCGCGCGCGCCGCGTTCCTGACGCAGATCGAGGACGATCACAGCTACACGATCGCCGGCGATATCAAATCCGCCGGCCTTGCCGATCTCGTCACGACCATTTCGGCAAAGACCAGCGTCAGCGGCGTCGTCCGTAACGACCGACTGCAGGCGCTGAAATATTCGCTCTACTACAAGAAAGGCAAGAAAGCCCGCGTCTACGAGGTCAGCTATCGCAACGGCGATATCATCTCGGCGACGACGACCCCGCCGCCGAAGCGGCCGAAGAACTGGATCGACGTTACGCCGCGCGACATGCGCTCCGTGCTCGATCCGATCTCCGGCCTGGTCTTCACCGGCGACACCAAAATCTGCCCGCAGACGCTGCCGATCTTCGATGGCGAGACGCGCATGGATCTCGTGCTCTCTCCGAAGGGCGACGAGGATTTTTCGACCGACGGCTTCAAGGGCAAGGCGGTCGTCTGCGGCGTCCGCTTTGTGCCGCGCTCGGGCTACAAGAAGGGCCGCAAGGATATCGACTATCTGAGCAAGAGCGACCGCATGGAAATCTGGTTTGCCAAGTCGGACGCGGCAAATGTATATGCTCCCGTCTATGTGCGCATCCCAACCGAATATGGGATGGTGACGATCACTGCCGTCAAATATGGCAGCGTCAGCTGACGGAGAGCTTTCGCCTCCGTGAAGGGGGGACAGGTGAAGCTTCGCGCGACGTTTATCGGTTTTACGGCCATTCTGATGTGGTCGTTCCTGGCGCTGTTTACGGCTGCTTCGGGCAAGATGCCGCCGTTCCAGCTTTCGGCCATGTGCTTTGCGATCGGCAGCGTCCCCGGCCTCGTCGTGCTCATTCTCAAGCCGTCGCGGCTGACGCTGTTGAAGCAGCCGGCAAAGGTGTGGCTGACCGGCATTGCCGGGCTCTTCGGCTACCATTTCCTCTATTTCACCGCGCTCAGGAACGCGCCGGCGGTGGAGGCGGGGCTGATCGCCTATCTCTGGCCGTTGCTGATCGTCGTCGGCTCGGCGTTGCTGCCGGGCGAACGGCTGCGCTGGTATCACGTGGCGGGCGCGCTGGCCGGCCTTTGCGGCACCTTCCTGATCGTCGGCCGCAATGGCATTGATTTCGACGGCGCCTATGCCGTCGGTTACGGCGCCGCCTTCCTCTGCGCCTTCACCTGGTCGGGCTATTCGTTGTTGACGCGGCGCTTCGAGGCGGTCTCCACCGACGTCGTCACCGGCTTCTGCCTTGCGACGTCAATCCTGTCGTTCTTCTGCCATCTCGGCCTCGAGACGACCGTCTGGCCGGCAACGGGCTTCGAATGGATCGCCGTCATCGGGCTTGGACTTTTGCCCGTCGGCGCTGCTTTCTACGCCTGGGATTACGGCGTCAAGAACGGCGATATCCAGATCCTCGGCGCGGCAAGTTATGCAGCCCCGCTGCTTTCGACGCTGATCTTGACGCTGTTCGGATTTGCCGAACCGAGCTGGCGGATCGCGCTCGCCTGCCTGCTCGTCACCGGCGGGGCGGTGCTGGCCGCTCAGGAGATGTTCCGTCGCAAGTCCGGGCTAAGGCCGGCCGCGGCGGAATAGGTCTTAGAGCCTTTCCTGGTTAGATTGAAGCATTCTGCCGGCCGGCGCGCGTCGTAGCCCGGCTCTACGGCCAAGCCGGCCGGTCCATCAGCCGGCCCGTTTCAGCCAACCCTCCCGCAGATTTTCCTGGCAAATCTGCGAGACTCAGAATCGCCGGACGCACTGATCGCTTCGCCACGGCGAAGCGGTGCGGCCGGTGGGCCGGGCATGTTTCCACCAGGATCAGAGGCGATCGGCTCGGACGTACCTTGGGGTATGCCCGTCGCCAATCGCCTCTGCCATGACGAAAACCTGCCCCCGGCAGAATGCTTCAATCTAACCAGGAAAGGCTCTAGCCGCCGGGCGTCCAGCCGGGCGGGGCCATTTCGAAGCTTGAAAATAGGAAACCGGGCGAAACGGTACAGCCGACCAGGGTGAAATCGCCAAGGGTCTCGGCCGATTGCCACCAATTGGCGGGAATGATCGCCTGCGGCCGCTCGCCTGCGATCAGATTCGGTCCGAGCGTCAGGGTCTCGCTTGCCGCCCCGTCCTGGGAGCGGTGCAGCGCCAGCGGCGCGCCGGTGTAGTAATGCCAGATTTCGGCGGCGTCGTGGACGCGATGCCAGTGCGAGCGCTGCCCGCTGGTCAGGAGGTAATAGATCGCGGTGGAATGTCCGCGCTCTCCGCCTGCCGTATCGCGGAATGTCTCGACGTACCAGCCGCCTTCCGGATGCGGCTGCATGCCAAGTTGCCGGACGATGTCCTCGGGCGACATCAGAAATTGTCCTTGCGCTTGCGGATCTCGGCGAAGACTTCCTCGTTCGTCTTGCCTTCCATGATCAGGTTGCGGCGGATCGCCGGATCGCCGGCGCGCAGGAACGGATTGGTTTCCTTTTCCAGTCCAAGCGTCGTCGGGATGGTGAACTTGCCCTCGGCGCGCAAAGCTTCGATCTCGGCGGCGCGGCTCTTCAGGCGTTCATTGTCGGGATCAACCGTCAGCGCGAAGCGGGCGTTGGAGAGCGTATATTCGTGGCCGAAATAGATGGCCGTCTCATCCGGCAGCACGGCAAGTTTCTGCAGCGAATGCCACATGTCGGCCGCGGGGCGCTCGAACAGGCGGCCGCAGCCGAGCGCAAACAGCGTGTCGGCGGCAAAAAGCAGCTTGTCGTCGACGAAGTGATAGCAGATGTGGCCGGCGGTGTGGCCCGGCGTCTCGATCACGTTGACCGTGTGGTTGCCGAAGAGGAACCTGTCGCCATCCGCCATCGTCCGGTCAAGGCCGGGAATGGCGACGGCCTCGTTGATCGGGCCGATGATTTCACAGCCGAACTGCTCCTTCAGCGCCAGATTTGCGGCGACGTGATCGGTGTGATGATGGGTGGTGAAGATATGCGTGATCTTCCAGCCGCGCCGTGTCGCCGCTTCCAGGATCGGGGCTTCCTCCGGCGCGTCGATCGCCGCGGTAAATCCCGTCTCCGGATCATGCACGAGAACGCCGAAATTATCGGTGCGGCAGAGAAAAACGTCTAATTCCAAAGGTTTCATCGTTCAATAATCCTTTGTCCTGCGAGTCTCGCGGGAATGTAGAGGTTCCGGCCTTGAAGTCCAACCGCCCGCTGATAACATTTATCGCAATGCACGCCGATATCGTCGACCTACGTCAGTTCTATCATTCCGACCTCGGGCGTTTTGCCGAGCAGTCGATCGCCATGGCGCTAGCCTCGCTCTGGGTGCGCCTGCCGCAGGAGCGTCTGGTCGGTCTCGGTTATGCCGTGCCCTTCCTCGATCGGTTCCAGGCCGATACCGAGCGCACCTTTGCCTTCATGCCGGCCGGGCAGGGCGCGGTGAACTGGCCGATGGGCTCGCTGTCGTCGACGACGCTGATTTTCGATGAGGAACTGCCGCTGCCCGATTCCTCGATCGACCGGGTGTTGATGGTGCATTCGCTGGAATTTGCGGAAAGCCCGCGCGAGACGCTGAAGGAACTCTGGCGGGTGCTGGCACCGGGCGGACGGCTGGTCATCGTCGTGCCGAACCGGCGCGGCGTCTGGGCCCGCATGGAGCATACGCCCTTCGGTTCGGGCCGGCCCTATTCGCGCGGTCAGTTGACGCATCTGCTGCGCGAGACGAATTTCACCCCGGGCGCGACGGCCGAAGCGCTGTTCTTTCCGCCCTCGAAGCTCAGGACCATCCTGCGGCTTCGCCGCGCCTTCGAGCGGATCGGCCGGACGCTGTGGCCGGCTTTTTCGGGCGTGATCATCGTCGAGGCGCAGAAGCGGCTCTATCAGGGACTGCCGGTAGCGGCACGCGCCTCCCGCCGCGTCTTCGTGCCGGTTCTCGCACCCCACGGCGTGCCGACGACGCGCAACCGGTAAGCCCGTTCCCGGCTCTCGACAAGAACCGCATTCCGCTTTAATGCCACTGGGTCATTTTCCGGAAAATCCAAGGTCGACCCATGAGCGTTGAGATCAGCAAGCCCGTTCCGCGTCCCGGTATTCTCGATATCGCATCCTATGTTCCGGGCAAAGAACATGCGCCGGGTGTTGCCCGCGTTTACAAGCTCTCTTCCAACGAAACGCCGCTCGGCGCCAGCCCGAAAGCGATCGAGGCGGTCAAGACCGCTGCCGATAATCTGGGACGTTATCCCGACGGGCAGGCGATCGAACTGCGCGAGGCGATCGCCGCCGTGCATGGCCTCAATCCGGCAAACATCCTCTGCGGCAATGGTTCGGACGAACTGCTCGGCCTGCTCTGCCATGTCTATCTCGGCGCCGGCGACGAGGGCATCATCACCGAGCACGGATTCCTGGTCTACAAGATCCAGATCATGGGCGCGGGCGCCACGCCTGTCGTCGTCAAGGAAAAGGACTATACCGTCGATGTCGACGCGATCCTTGCCGCGGTGACGGAAAGGACGAAGATCGTCTTCATCGCCAATCCCGGCAATCCCACCGGCACTTATGTTCCGGTGAGCGAAATCCGCCGCCTGCAGGCGGGCCTGCCGAAACACGTCGTCCTGGTGCTCGATGCGGCTTACGCCGAATATGTGCGCCGCAACGACTACGAAGCCGGAATCGAGGTCGTGTCTTCCAGCTCCAACGTGGTGATGACCCGCACCTTTTCGAAGGCCTACGGTCTGGCGGCGTTGCGCGTCGGTTGGATGTATGCGCCGGCCGAGGTCGTCGATGCGGTGAACCGCGTCCGTGCGCCGTTCAACCTGAATGCGGCGGCAATCGCTGCCGGTGCCGCGGCTATCCGTGACCAGGCTTTCGTGCAGCAGGCCGTCTCCTACAACCAGATGTGGGTGGAAACACTGACGGAGGCGCTGGAAGCGATCGGGCTTAAAGTCACGCCTTCGGTCGCCAATTTCATCCTCATCCATTTCCCTGAGATCGACGGCAAGCGTGCCGCCGATGCGGACGAACTTCTGACGAGCCGCGGTTACATTCTGCGCGCGGTGCGCAGCTACGGCTTTTCCAATGCGCTGCGGATGAGCATCGGTCCCGAAGAGGCCAATCGCGGTGTCATAGCAACCCTCCGCGAATTCATGGGACGTCAGGCATGAGCGTGCTGTTTGACCGGATCGCGCTGATCGGCATCGGCTTGATCGGCTCTTCGCTCGCCCACGACGTTCGCCGGCTCGGGTTGACGAAGCAGATCGTCGTTGCCACACGCAGCGCCGATACGCTGAAGCGTGCGGAGGAGCTTGGCCTCGGCGATCGCTATACGACCTCTTCGGCAGAGGCCGTCAAGGATGCCGACCTCATCATCGTTTCGGTGCCGGTCGGCGCTTCGGAAAGTGTGGCGAAGGAAATCGCTGGCAACCTGAAGTCCGGGGCGATCGTCACCGATGTCGGCTCGACCAAAGCGTCGGTCATCGCGCAGATGCAGCCGCATATGCCTGACAATGTGCATTTCATCCCCGGCCATCCGCTGGCCGGCACGGAAAAATCCGGCCCCGATGCCGGCTTCCCCGGCCTTTTCGAAGGCCGCTGGTGCATCTTCACGCCGGTCGCGGGCACCGACGAGACGGCGCTGAAGCGGCTGCGCGCATTTTGGGAGGCGCTCGGCTCAAAGGTCGACGAGATGGATGCGGAACACCACGACAAGGTGCTCGCGATCGTTTCGCACCTGCCGCATATCATCGCCTATAATATCGTCGGAACGGCCGACGATCTGGAGACGGTGACGGAATCGGAAGTCATCAAATATTCGGCTTCAGGTTTTCGCGATTTCACCCGCCTCGCCGCCTCCGACCCGACCATGTGGCGCGACGTCTGCCTGCACAATCGCGATGCGATCCTCGAAATGCTGGCGCGGTTCTCTGAAGATCTCGCCTATCTGCAGCGGGCGATCCGTTGGGGTGAAGGCGATAAGATTTTCGAGCTCTTCACCCGTACGCGCGCCATCCGCCGCTCGATCGTCCAGGCCGGTCAAGACGTCGACGCGCCGGATTTCGGCCGCCCTCACCCGCTGGACAAGAAGTAGCCGAGCGATGGTGGAGGTGGCGAGCGCCAGCCAGAAGGATATCGCTTGGCTTGTGCGCGAAGATGCCAACCTCGGTCAGCCATGGATATCGCGATGTGTGGCGCTCGGCGAATATCTCGTCGCCCGGGAGGACGGCGAGATGGTCGGTTTCCTGCGGTTCTCCCGCTTCTGGGGCAGAGTTCCCTATATGGAAATGATCCGCGTCCTTCCCGGTCATCGCCGGTCGGGTGTCGGGACGACGCTGTTTCTCGCCTGGGAGGCGGCGATGCGCGGCGAAGGCGCACGCCTGCTGATGACCTCGAGCGAATGCGACGAGAGCCGGCCGCAGGACTGGCATCGCCGCAACGGATTTATCGAAACCGGCGCAATCGAGCTGCCCGGTCTGCAATCGGTGCCCGAGGTTTTTTTCATCAAGCACATAGCCTGAGAAACGGGCTGGTCAGATCGGCGGTATCCGGCCGAGCGGGATGAAGCCGCTGACGGTGGCGTTGCCATGATCGACAATGAGATCTACCGACACCTTATCCTTGCCGCCGGCAAGTGATTTCAAGAGCTTGGTCGCCGTGTTGACGGTCGAGGCGATGTCGGGGAAGGTCTGCTTCAGGCTCTCGCCCCATGGTTCGAGCCGTTCGATCTCCAACTTGAATTTTCCCGACAGTAAACCCTGTTCGTCGAAGGAGAAGGGACCGGTCAGCGTCATGACCTTGCCGTCGCCGATGTTGGCAACGATGCGGCGCAGCTCGCCGGCAGAACCGTTGAGGCCATTCGGGTCGCTGCCGTCGATCAGGCCGGCCTTGCCGGCAACGGTCACATCGATGCTGGCGGAGAGTTTCGGGAAGACCTGGGGCCAGTCGGTGATTGCCGTATTCGCATCCTTCACGGAGATCGCGCCGTCGAGATCGGCGCCGTTCTGGCGCAGATGAATTTCCGTGCGGGCGGCATCGAAGCTCACCGTCTGGCCGGTGAAGGAAGAGACCGCCGTCGCCTTCAGCCCCTCGATGAGGATCGAGCTGCGGTCGATGCCCTTCAGTCTGGTCGCCAGGCTCGACTGCAGGTTCGCCCACTGAGCTGAGATCGAAAGGCCGTTGCTGGTGCGGATCTCGGCCGGCGAATCGAGTTCCCAGACGATATGGCCGGGCGCATAAACCTGGGCTGCCGAGCGCAGGGCGCCGAAGGTGGCGGAGACGCCGTTGACACTGTCGTCGACATCGACCTTCGAGCAGAACAGGCCGATGCGGAAGGGATAGCCGCGGAATTCGATATCGGAGCATTCGCCGCTGACGCCCGCTTGATCGCGCGGCGCGATCGCTTTCAGCACCGTGGTCTTCAACGCCGATGCCGCATAGAACCAGCCGCCGGTATAAAGCGTGATCGCCAGGAGAATACCTCCGCCCAGCAACCAGAATTTCTTGCCGCTGCTGGATTGACCGCTGCCGGATCGGCTTGACGCTGCCATGATGTTCTCCAATGGTGAATCGCAAAGTGATTCCGGTCTGGCGTGCGATATGGACGAATTTTGGGTGTTTGGCTACGGCTCGCTGATGTGGAATCCGGGCTTCGAGTTCCTTGAACGGGCAGAAGCCCTGGTGCATGGTTACAGGCGTTCGCTCTGTGTCCGTTCCTTCGTTCATCGCGGCACACGCGACAATCCGGGCCTCGTTCTCGGCCTCGACAGGGGCGGCGCCTGCCGCGGCATGGCCTTCCGTATTTCGCCGGACAGATGGGATGAGGTGATCGAGTATCTCCGCGCCCGCGAACTTGTCACCAATGTCTATCTGGAGCGCCGGGTTCGGCTGCAGTTTGCCGGCGGTCGCAGGACGCAGGCGGTTACCTATGTCGCTGATCGCGACCACGAGCAATATGCCGGCACGCTCGATACGCTCGCGGCGGCAAAGGTGGTGAACGAGGCCAGGGGTCAGTCCGGTCCGAACGATGCCTATGTCTTCAACACGCTTGCGCATCTGAGGCAGATGGGCATTCGCGATCAGTGGTTGGAGCAGGTCGTCAACGAGGTAGAACGGCTGCGGGCTGCCTGCACAATTCGCTAAATCGGTATCGATTTAAGCATGAAATTGTGCAGCAACTCAAAGTGTTACAGCGTCCTTTGCGCGTCTGAAAGACTTCAGGCCGTCGCCGCCTTCACTTTGCGCAGCTCTGTCAGCCTGGCGATCGCTGTCGGCGGCAACGGCAGATGCGGATTGCGTTCGATGGTGTCGAGCAAGAGCTCGTCGCTTGCTCGTTCGGTCACCTCGATCAGGTGCGCGAAGAAGGTGTCGGGATCCATTCCCGGCATGATCGGCGGCAGGATCCGTACCTTGAAATGGCCGGGATAACGGCGGATGCTCCGCCGCGGCCAGAAGAGGCCGGGATGCATCGCGACCGGCACGACGGGAATGCCAAGATCGCGGTACATGCGGGCGATGCCGTATTTATAGACCGGCTCGGCGCCCGGTGGGCGGCGGGTGCCCTCGGGATAGATGATGAGCTGGCGGCCGGTCGAAAGCTCTTCCCTCGTGCGTTTCAGCACATCCACCATCACCTTGCCGCGGGCGCCGCGATCGACCGGGATCATGCGCTGCTTTTTCGCATACCAGCCGAAGAGCGGAATCCACATGAGCTCGCGCTTCAGGATGTAGACCGGGTCCTTGAGTCTGGGCAGCAGCGCGTAGGTGTCCCAGAAGGACTGGTGCTTCGGCGCCAGGATATAGCTGCCGTCAGGCAGGTTCTCCAACCCCTCGATCTCAAAGGTCGTTCCGACGATCACGCGCATCAGCCAGTGATTGGAGCGCGCCCAGTTCTTCGGGATTTCATAGGCGGTTAGCCGCGGCACCACGAAATAATAGGGCGAGAGCACGATCATCCGGATGATGAGGTTGGCGTAGAAGATCGTGTTGAAGAGGACGGAACGCAGGGCGATCATGAAATTTTCCCGAGGCATGCTCACGCGACCGGCCTACACGATATTGCCCGTCATAAAAAGCATTTGATGGTGCCCCAGAACAGGATTCAGATTTTAAGCCGGACCTACAATCTGAATCCTGTTCTGGATTAAAGAGTTAGAACATGACGTCGTCCGAAAACCGCTCACACTTTTCGGCATCATGCTCAAGCAAAACCTCAGTCCGCGGCGGACACGCTGGCCGAGCGTAGCCCGGTGTGGCGGCCGAAGCCGGTGATGTTGCGGGCGCCGGCCAGCAGCACCTTCAGATATTCGGCCAGCATGACGCGCATCGCGTTCGGATCGGTGAACCAGTTGCTGGTCTTCAGATCTGAGTTGACGACGGGATAGGGGATGAACTCGATGTCGGGATCGACATAGGAAAGTTCGGCGAGGCTGCGCGGCATATGATAATTGTTGGTGACGACGAGCACGCTTCTGTATCCCTTGGCATGGATCCAGTTGGAGGTTTCCTCGGCATTGCCGATCGTGTCTATCGCATCATGACCGATATCGACGCAGCAGGAGAAGAGATCGGCCGAGCCCTGTGTCATCTTGCGGATCTGAGCCGGCGTCGTCGTCGGGTGGACGCCGGAGATCAGGAGCCGCTTGCCGGCACCCTTCTGCAGCAGTTCCACGGCCTGGTCGATGCGCTGGTAGCCCCCTGTCAGCACGACGATCGCGTCCGCCTTCGGCTCGACCGGGGGCTTAAGCGTCGTCACGGAATCGGCAAAGCGCAGGAAGCCGCCGAACACCAGGGCGATCGCCAGAACGCAACCAAAGCCGGCCCAGCGCAGCAGGCGGCGAATCGGCCCGCGTCGCGGCGGCAGGCCCGCCGGGCGATCAAGCTCTGGATCCTGCCGAATCGGGTTGGGTGTCGTATGGCCCATGGTCATGAATCGTGATTATACGCTGATTACGGCGTGGAACAGACGCTACAATGACAAAACGACACGGTCACGATCAACTTGCGATGCCGTCGGTGCGCGTCGGGTCCGAGCGCAATGTATCGATTTCATAGATCGTCCGCATGACGGTCAGCCGCGCCGTGACGGTCGTCAGCAGCGCGATGACGATCATGGTCGCGAAGATGCCGGCATAACCGAGTACGCCGACCGAAAAAGTGCCGAACAGCGCGGTTGCCTGATCCGTTTCCGGCGTCGCCAGGGTGCGGCTTTGCCAGAAGCCGGCCGTAGCGAAGAAGAGAGCGGCAAGCGCGCTGCCGATCGCCGAGCCCTTGAGGCTGATCTTGAGGAAATGCTTCTGGAATTCGGTGGCGACGAAAGAGCTTTCGGCGCCGACGAAATGCAGCACTTCGACGATGTGGCGATTGCCCGACAGCGCGCCGCGCGTGGCAAAGACGACGGTGAGCACCATGGCCGAAAAGACCAGGAGCAGAACGCCGGTGCCGATCAGCACCGTCGTGTGCGCCATGGACACCAGCCGGTCGACCCAGGTGCGATGATCGTCGAGGCTCGCCTGCGGGATGCTGTCCTTCAGGAGGCCGCGCATCGCCTCGAAATCCGGCGGGTTGCTCTTGTCGATGGTGATGACGACGAGGCGGGGGACGGGCAGATCCTTGAGGTCGAGGCCGGGGCCAAGCCAGGGTTCGAGCAGACGGGCGGTGGCCGCCTCGTCGACGATCTGGCCGCTTTTGGTGCCGACGAAGGTGAGCGCCAGGTCGCGCGCCTGCGTCAGCGCCTTTTCCATGTCGAGATTGTCGTCCGGCTTGATCTGGATGGTGATCTCGCGGGAGATCTGACTCTCCCAACTCGCCGCCGTCGAACGCACCATGCTGACGCCGCCGAGCGTCAGGCAGGCGAGAAAGGCCATGATCGATATCACCACCATCAGGGCATTGCCCTGGATGTTGGAGGGCGGCAGGATCGGCGCGGTCGGGCGCACGCGCATTTCCGGCCGCTTCTGCTGGGCCTGGGCCGGCGCCTTGTCTCGGTTTTTGGACGGGGGCTCAGTCATAGAGATCGAGATGCCCCTCCGAGAGGATCATGCGGCGGGCTTCCACCTGTTCCATCAACGCCAGGTCATGGGTGGCGATTACGACCGCCGTGCCGAGCCGGTTGAGCTCGAGGAAAAGATTGAGCAGGCGCCTGGCCATGGGCGGGTCGACATTGCCCGTGGGTTCGTCGGCCAGGAGGACTTCCGGCCGGTCCATCAGCGCCCGGGCGATGGCGGCGCGCTGTTTCTCGCCGCCGGAGAGCACCGGCGGCAGCACGTTGATGCGTTCGCCAAGGCCGACCCATTTCAACAGTTCCAGAACGTCTGTCTTGTAGGAACTCTCCTCCTTACCGCGCACCCGTAAGGGCAAAGCAACATTCTCATAGGTGGTGAGATGATCGAGCAGGCGAAAATCCTGGAAGACGATGCCGACGCGCCGGCGCAGCAGCGGCAGCTCCGGGCGGGGGATTTCGGAAATATCGCGCCCGAACATGCGGATCAGGCCGCGCGTCGGCTGCAGCGACATGAAGAGCAGCCGCAGCAGCGATGTCTTGCCCGCGCCCGACGGGCCGGTCAGGAACTGAAAGGATTTCTTCGGAATGTCGAAGGTCAGGTCCCGGAGGATTTCCGGGCCCATGCCGTAGCGCAAACCGACATTCTCGAAGTGGATCAACGGGCAGCTCAGTCTGTTGTGGGTTTCACGGTGCGACTTGTTAACCAACACCGTTAACAGCCGGTAAATTTTGCCGGAAAGACGCCCGTTTGATGGCGACCTTTGCGAAGCATTAACCATTAAAATTTACGACTGAGCAGGATTCGTTTCAATGCCAAGATTACCGCTGGCAGCGAAACCATGTGGACATCTGCGAGGCAGTCACCATGGAAGCATCCTTCTTCAGCCGCCGGACACCGGGCCAGGCCTATGATTTCCTGCCGCCCGAACCCGCAAGCCGCCAGTACCGCAATCCGCGTCCTGCCGATATTGCCGACGCCGAATTCGTCACGCTCGGTAAGGCGCGGCCGCGGGAATTCACCGCGAGGACCCATAACGACAACCGCAAGCGGGCAGGCGCCGCACAGCCGCCGCTTCGGCCGGCGATGGCCGCTTCTCTTCTGCGGGAGGCGGAAACCTGGCTGCAGCGCGCGTCGATTCGTAGTTTCGCCCTACTGGTGCTGGCGCTTGCCGTGCTCGTCTTCGGCCTTGCGGGTGGCTTCTCCGGCCTGTCGGGCGGTCGAGCTTATTCCGGAGCGCCGCTGCATTTCACCCATGTGACGGTGACGCCGCGTGACGCGAACGGAATGCGCGTGCTCGTCATCAACGGCATCATCGAAAACGACAGCGGCACGACGCAGACGCTGCAGCCGATTCGCGCCGATCTCGTGACTGACGAGCGGCTGACCGCGAGCATCGTCATCAACCCACCTGTTGATGTCATCTATGGCGGCCAGAGCCGAGGCTTTTCGGCGCGCGTCCAGCATGCCGGCGGAAAATTGCCAGAGGTCCGGCTTTCGTTCCTGCCGTAAAGAGCGCCGGCAAGACCAGTTTACTCAGCCCGATGCCAATCTGATTGCTGCGGCTGGTCGAAATGGAGGATCGGGATCTTCCGTCGGAACTTGCTCATAGTGATCGACCTGCATGGTGCAGATCGTAGCGCCCTTCGATAAGGTGCTCAGTTCGCTCTCGTAACCGAACGTATTTACCAGGGGCACCGTCGCATGCACCGCGACGGCGTCGCCGAAGACTAACTTGTCCACTATGCTGCCGCGACGCGACCTTAGGTCTGCGATAACTATGTCGGTATAATCCTGCGGAGTGACGACCTCGATTTTCATGATCGGCTCCATCAAGACGAAGCCGCCCAGCCGGAACGCTTCGATGAGAGCCCCGCTCGAAGCGACCTCGAAGGCTGGTGCAGACGAATCGAGATCATGGAAAGCACCGGCAATCAGTTGGACCTTGATGTCTACCGAGACTCCGTCAACCTCGTCCCGGCCGATCGCCGCTCTCGCACCATTTTCAATAGCCGGGATGTACGCGAATGGAATTGCGCCATCGACGATCTGCGACGTGAAATCAACGCCGTCGCCCGGCTCACTCGGCTCCACAATCAAAATCACGCGAGCAAACTCGCCGGTTGCGCCGATCTGCTTCTTGTGGGTGTAGTCGACCGCGACCGTTCTTGCGATCGTCTTGCGAGAAATGACCTGGGTGGGCCGACTTCGCAGTCGATTCCGTAAATCCGCCTGATTATATCAACCTTCGCGTCGACATCCGCCTCGCTTGCCCCGTCGCGATCGCAAAACCGCTTTCGTGGTCGATCCAAACGCGCGGCAGGAGGTTTCCCTCAGCACAGGAGCGAAGCCCCCGCTCCAATCTCTCCCTATCTTTTTCGGATCGGGGCAATATTGAAATTCGAACCAGATCATCAGGTATTTTGCTCATGGGAATTTCCTGAGAACGCTGCTTACGCAAAAGAATACGGTTGCCCACTCTATGATCTTGTTGCGCCTGTCTTTTCCACCTGGGACCGCTCGCCGAAGGCGGTTGCAATGATCCCATGGGCCGGATGATCCAAGTCGTAGAAGACGGCAGCGATGTGCGCCACCAAAGAATCCGCGTTCAAAGGCAGCCCGGCCGCCTGAACCGCCTCGGCCTGTTCCCTAATCAGGCTATCCAGCGCATTGCGATCATAGACGTAGAGCGCCCCGCTATGGATCATGGAGTGTCTCGTGGTGAACTCAGCCACTGCAAGGCCCCGTTTTACTAGAGAAGCAGCAAGAGCTTTCGAGGTCGTCTTCAAAAAGCGCTTGATCGTAGAGCGTGGCAAATATCCGATGGGCTTCAGCGGTCCCACGTCAGTGAGATCGCGCAGTAGTTTCTCAATCATTTCATTTGGAATGATGTCGTTTTCTTCCCCACAAGTGTTCATTGTCGAATCCGCCGGCGGCCATTTGTTGATCGATCTTGTGGCCAACTGAGAAAAAGTACTGCCTTCGCGTATGATGGTAATCCCTTTACCGCAAGTTGCAATTAGCCTCGAAGGAACTAGGGCAGACAGGATGTATGTCGGGTCGAGACAGGATGCTGCAAATCACGGGGATCGTTGGTGCCGGAATAGATGGGGCTCTGTCGGCATCGAAGCCGGATCGATCATGTCCGCGAGCGACCGCTGCCGGCATTTTCTGCCAATTCCGCCCTAAATTTCATGACCTGCGAGGCTGTTTCAGGAGCGCATATGTGCTAACGGCTTACCCTTCTTTTCATGGAGCAAGTCTTATGCCTGTCGTGCGCGGAAAAAATATCGAGCCGCTCTTCACCGCCGAACAGATTGCCGAACGCAATCGTGCGATGGCGCGGGAGATCGCCAACGGTCCGACCAAGGATCTGCTCGTCATCGCCGTGCTCAAAGGCTCCTTCATCTTCGCCGCTGACCTGATCCGCGCCCTGCACGACACCGGGCTTGCCCCGGAGGTCGAGTTCATCACGTTGTCGAGCTATGGAAGCGGCACGGTCTCCCAGGGCGTGCGCATCGTCAAGGATATCGACAGCGATGTGCATGGCCGCGACGTCCTGTTGATCGACGATATTCTCGAATCCGGCCGGACGCTGCTTTTTGCCAAGGAACTGCTGTTCGAGCGTGGCGCACGCAACGTCACGATCGCCGTGCTGCTCGACAAGCGCGTCAAGCGCAAGGAAAAGCTGGAGGCCGATTATGTCGGCTTCGAATGCCCTGACTATTTCGTCGTTGGCTACGGCATGGATGTCGCGTATGCCTTTCGTGAACTGCCCTTCGTCGGCGTGGTGACCGGCGACGCCTGAATGATCGGGAGTATTGCAGCGCCTTCGCACGTCTGAAAGAGGCGCCGCGCTGCGCTGCCGCTCGAGACGGGTTGTTAACCATCCCGCCCATCGCTTCGCCATCTTTACCGATCGAAAAGGAAAGTCTGGTGATTTCCGTCGCGGGGCTGAAGACGGAGCAATGCACATATGGCAAGAATTCTGATTACGGAAGACGAGGACTCCCTGCGGTCTTTCGTAGCCCGGGCGCTCAGGCTCGACGGTCACGAGACGGATGAAGCGGCCGATGGCGCCGAGGGGCTGGAGAAGCTCAAGGATGGGGTCTACGACCTGCTGCTTTCTGATATCCGCATGCCTGTGATGGACGGCATCGAGCTCGCCCACCAGGCCAAGGATGCCTTTCCTGCTTTGAAGATCCTGCTGATGACCGGCTATGCCGAGCAGCGCGAACGAGCCGACGATCTTGCCGAAAAGATCATCGACGTCGTCGCCAAACCATTCGCGCTTCCCGATATCCGCAAGGCGATTGCCCGGGCGCTGGTCGCCTAACGCTTGTTCGGAATTTCACGCATAACCCCGAAAATCGATTGCGATTTTCGGGGTTATGCGCTTGAGCGCCTATTGGATATCCAGTAGCCGTTCGAGATATCGCCGTTCCATTTCCTGCGGCGGATTGTTGCCGAGCTTTTCGCGGATCGCATCGAGGATTTCCCGCGCCCGCTGAACGTCGATTTCGTCAGGCACCTTCACGCCGTCGTCCTCGATATATCTCTCGCTCATGCGCGGCCGGCCGAGCGGATCGCGGCCGTTCTGCTCGCCCTGGCCGACCTGGCCGTTCGGGCCTTGCCCCTGCTGGCCCTGCTGCGCCTGCATCATCTGGTTCATCATGTCACGGGCGCCCTGGCGAAGCGCTTCCAGCGCGCGACCCTGGTTTTCGATGGCAGGTTGGCCGCGGCCCTGGCCGAGTTCGCGGCCGGCGCCTTCCATCTCGCGTTGCGCCTGGCCGAAGCCGGGACCGGGCTTCATGCCCATCTCGCCCAGCTTTTTCTGCAATTCACCCAGCTGCTTGCCGAGCCCATCCTGCTGGGCGCGCAGCTGTTTTAGCGCCTCGCGCAGTTGTTCGGCCGTCATCTGGTCGGAGGGCTGCTGGCCTTCATTGCCTTGCTGGCCCTGTTGCTGCTGCGGCTCGCCGTTTTCGCCGGGGGCCATCTCGTCGAGCAGCGGATCGTTTTCGCCCATATCGGGTTCGCCGCGCTGCATGCGGTCCTTGAGCTGCTGATCGAGTCGGAAGGTCTGTTCCATCAGCTTCTGTTGGTCGCGCAGGATTTGGCCAAGCTTGTCGATCTGCTTGCGGGCCTCACTGTTCTCCTGGCTCTGCTGGCCGCGCTGCGGCCGGCCGGCCTGTAGATTGTTCATCATGCGCTGCAATTCCGACAGCATCTGCTGGGCCGCGTCGCGGTTGCCGGAGCGGGCGAGATTTTCGATCTGGTCCATCATCCGTTCCAGGTCCTGCTGGCGCAGGATGTTCTGGGCATTCTGGTTCGGCTGCATAGGCGCATTCTGCATGCGCTCGGCAAGCTCGCTCAGATAGTCCTGCATCGCCTTGCGCAGTTCGTCCATAAGCTTCTTGATCTCTTCATCCGGGGCGTTGCGGTTCAATGCATCCGCAAGATTCTGCTGGGCCTGGCGCAGCTTGCGCTCAGCAAGGGAAAGATCGCCGTCCTCCATGCCGAGCGCGATTTCCCAGAGATATTGGGCCGTATCCTTCAGCGCCTCCTCGCTCTTTGCGAGCTTCATGCGCGCCAAGGCGGATTCCAGCAACAGGTAGTTGGTGAGCTTGGGGATGGTCTCCTCGGGACGGATGGTCAGCGCTTCGTTCAGAGCGATCGCTTGCGGCATCTTGCGGGTGTCGAGGGCGAAAACCTGCCGTTCCTCGGCGACGGCTGCGGCAAGCGGCTCATTGAAGGGCCGCGACGGCAGCGTCATCTCATGCGGCGGGCTGCGGCCGGTCTGGCCAGCTCCGTCCTTAGCAACAAGCGTCACGCGCACGCGTTTACCGGCGAGCGGATGTTCGGTCAGGTTCCGACTGGTCACACCCCTGGCGTCACGGGCGTTGCGGCGGGGGATATCCAGCCTGTACTCGGGCAACGGGTAAAGAGGCGTTGCTTTCGGATCGGTTTCGAGCGGTACGATCTCCGCATGAGCCTCTTGGACGCCGTAGTCGTCCTTGACGGTGAAACCAATTTCAAGCGCGCCGTTGACGCTGCGCTTCGGCAAGCCGTCAAAGGCAATTTCCGGCGCCTTGTCGGGAAGGATGTCGAAGCTCCAGCGGCGGCCGTTGACTTCGAGCGTGCCGTTCTCCTCGAGCTTCATCACATGCGTCTGCGCGATGGCGGCCTGGCCGGCCGGTGCGGCATCCGGCTGGTTGCCGGCCGTCGCAGCTGTCTGGCCCGGGCTTGCGTCCGCCTGCGCGGCGATCTCCAGCGTCTGACCGTTCGCTTTGCGGAACACGACCTTTTCGGCCGTCTTTCCACCGCTGACGCGCACGGTAAGAGCGGAAAACTTCGGAATGTCGATCGGCGCCTGTTCACTGCCGTCGGCGGTAAGGTAGACGGGCGCGCGGCCGGTATAGGAAGGCGGCGCCACCCAAGCGTCGATGCGCACCGCCGGGTCGACCGTCACCTGTTCGGGTGCTGCCTGCAATGCGTCACTGACTGAACCGCCATTGATCGACAGCGAGTAAGCAAAGGCCGTGACGACAAGCAGCGCCGGAATGGCGCGAAGGGCGAAACGGTCATGCCCGGCAATGTCAGGCCTCGGCATGCCGGCGTCGAGCGCTGCGATCTTTTCGGCCATGCGCAGCTGGTGCTCGCGCCAAAGCGCCAGGGCGAAGGGCGCATCGAAGGCCGGTTCGTCTTCCTGGACGGTGACCGGCTGGTGCGGCAAGCCGTTGCGCTCTTCCAACATGCGGTCGGCTTCGGCAATCCTCGGCCAGCGCAGATTGCGGAAGGGAAGGAGCGCTACGAGCAAAGCGAGAGCGAAAGCGATCAGCAGAAGGATGCGCAACCAGTCTGGCACGCTGCGGAAGACGCCGAACCAGGAGGCGGAAAGATAAAGCGCGGCGACCGACAGGACCGGCAACAGAGGCGGCAGCAGCTGCTCGCAAAAAAGCACGATGCGCGCCAGCAGACGTTTCGTCGTTACCAGCCGGGCGAGGGCAGGGCGGAGCGCAAATGCACCTTTCTTCTGCCTGAAGGGGCTTGTCATCGGTCCGGTCTCCGCGATCTCAAGTGGAACAGAGGGCGCTTCCGGCGATTGCGGGGCAATACGCTCATGGCCGGCAAGGATAACACTCTTTGTGGCGAAGGCGAGGGCGAGCCGCCGGCAATACCGGCTTTTCACGTTTATTCGCCAAAAAGTGATGGTCTACCTGAAGCGCGTCGCGATTTTTCAGGTCGCTTTCCGGCGCTTTGGGTCTTTGTTTTGCGCACGCGGTGATCGTAAAACCGCCGCACACGTTACGTGACATGCTTTTAGTCGAGCCAGGCGGGAACGGAGTCGAGGCTGATCAGCTCGGCATAGGTTCTACGCGGTCGTATCGCATGGAAATCGCTGCCCTTGACCAGAACTTCGGGGATCAGCAGGCGGCTGTTATAGGTGCCGGCCTGGACCGCGCCATAAGCGCCGGCAGTGCTTACGGCCAGCAGATCACCGGGTTTCGGCATTGCCATTTCGCGGTCGAGCGCCAGATAGTCGCCGGTCTCGCAGACGGGGCCGACGACGTCGGCGCGGATGCGCGGCGCATTAGCCGCCGAAATCGTCACCGGGCGGATTTCGTGATAGGCCTCGTAGAGCGTCGGGCGAATGAGATCATTCATCGCGCCGTCGACGATGACGAAGGTCTTCTCGCCGCCGTCCTTCACATAAAGCACCTCGGTCACCAGAATACCGGCATTGCCGACGATCAGGCGGCCGGGCTCGGTGATAACCTTGCAGTCCAGATCGCGCAGCTGGTTCTTGACGATCGCTGCGTAGGCATCCGGCAGCGGCGGCGGATTGTTGTCGTCCTTATAGGGGACGCCCAGGCCGCCGCCGATATCGACATGATCGATCGTGTGGCCGTCGGCGCGGAGCGTCGCGACAAGGTCGCGCAGCAGCTTGAATGCGTCGTCGAAAGGTTGCAGCTCGGTGATCTGACTGCCGATATGCATGTCGATGCCGGTGACCTCGATGCCGGGCAGCTTGGCGGCATGGGCGTAGATCGCGCGGGCGCGCTCCCAGGAGATGCCGAACTTGTTTTCCTTCTTGCCGGTCGAGATCTTCGAATGCGTCTTGGCGTCGACATCCGGGTTGATGCGGAAAGAGACGGGGGCCTTCTTTCCGGCGCTGACGGCGCGTTGGTTGAGGATTTCGAGCTCGGGTTCGGACTCGACGTTGAAGCAGTAGATGCCGGCCTCGAGAGCGAAATCCATCTCGGATGGGGTCTTGCCGACGCCTGAAAACATGATGCGACTTGCCGGAATGTCGGCCGCGAGCGCGCGACGCAATTCCCCTTCCGAGACGACGTCGATGCCGGCGCCGAGGCGGCCCAGCGTCTTCAGCACTGCCTGGTTCGAATTCGCCTTCATCGCGTAGCAGACCATCGAGTCCATATCGGCGAAGGCTTCGGAGAAGACCCGGTAATGGCGTTCCAGGGTGGCGGTGGAATAGACGTAGAACGGCGTGCCGACCGCCTTGGCGATCTCGGGAACGGGAACGTTCTCGGCGTGAAGGATGCCGTCGCGGTGCTCGAAATGGTTCACGGGCTTATGCCTTAAAGAAGAGGATCGAGAAGGAAGGGCTTGTCAACGGTTCCCGGCTGTTTCGTCGGCTTGGAAACGTCGCCTTCTTTCGTTGCCGCAGCACTCGGCGGGTCGAGATCGCCCTTACGCCCGCATCCGGCAACGGCAAGGCCGATGACGGCGATGACTGCCGTCAAGCGAATGAGGTGCGGCAAGCTCTTCTGCATGGATATCCTCTTGGACGAGATATGACAGACATCGTTCATTCCGAACGACGGACATCTTCATAGCGAAGTTTCTCCGCCTTGTGCACCCTGATTGTTGCACGGTCTTTCCCGTGCGGGGGAAGGGCGAAGCGGCGTTTCGCTTCGCCTTTCTTTCAGTTGCGGGCGCGCCAGAAGGCGATCTGCTTGCGCACTTCGGAGGGGGCCGTGCCGCCGAAGCTCTTGCGGCTGGCGACCGAGGCTTCGACCGTCAGAACGTCATAGACCGTGTCGGTGATTGCGGAATGGATCGCCTGTAGGTCGACGAGCGGCAGCTCGGCCAGGTCGCAGCCCTTGCTTTCGGCCAGCGCGACGGCGCGGCCGGTGACGTGATGGGCATCGCGGAAGGGCAGGCCGGCTTCGCGCACCAGCCAGTCGGCAAGATCGGTCGCCGTCGAGAAGCCGGAGCCGGCCGCCGCCTTCATGCGCGCGGTGTTGACGGTCATGTCGCGCACCATGCCGGTCATGGCGGCAATGGCCAGCTCCAGGCTCTCGGCTGCGTCGAAGACCTGTTCCTTGTCCTCCTGCATGTCCTTGGAATAGGCGAGCGGTAGGCCCTTCATGATCGTCAGCAGCGCGATCAGCGAGCCGTTGATGCGGCCGGTCTTGGCGCGCACCAGTTCGGCCGCATCCGGGTTCTTCTTCTGCGGCATGATCGAGGAGCCGGTCGAGAAGGCGTCGGAGAGGCGCACGAAGCCGAACTGCGGCGTCGACCAGATGACGATCTCTTCGGCCAGGCGCGACAGATGCATGCCCGTGATCGCGGCGATCGCCAGGAACTCGATGGCGAAATCGCGGTCCGAGACCGTGTCGATGGAATTGCGGGTGGGCTCGCGGAAACCGAGCGCCTTGGCCGTCATGTGGCGGTCGATGGGATAACCGGTGCCGGCAAGGGCGGCAGCACCGATCGGGCTTTCGTCCAGATGTTCGATGGCATGACGCACGCGCGAGCGGTCACGGCCGAACATTTCCACATAGGCCATGCAGTGATGACCGAAGGTGACGGGCTGGGCGGTCTGCAAATGGGTGAAGCCCGGCATGACGCTTTCGGCATGTTCCTCGGCGCGATCGAGGAAGGCGGCAATCAGGCCGGTCAGCATCTTCTCGGTCTTCTCGAGCTCTTCTTTCACCCAGAGGCGGAAGTCGAGCGCCACCTGGTCGTTGCGCGAGCGGGCGGTATGCAGCCGGCCGGCAGCCGGTCCGATCAGCGTCGCCAGGCGCGCCTCGATATTCATGTGGATGTCTTCGAGCCGGCGCGAGAATTCGAAATTGCCGCTTTCGATTTCTGACAGGATCGTGTTTAGCCCGTGAACGATCTTGTCCTTATCCTCGGCCGAAATGATCCCCTGATGGGCGAGCATTGTCGCGTGGGCGATGGAACCGCGGATGTCCTGCGCGAATAGCTTCTTGTCGAAACCGATCGAGGCATTTATCTCCTCCATGATCGCGTCCGGGCCGGAGGCGAAGCGCCCA
Source organism: Rhizobium mulingense (assembly GCF_029194105.1). Lineage (NCBI taxonomy): Bacteria > Pseudomonadati > Pseudomonadota > Alphaproteobacteria > Hyphomicrobiales > Rhizobiaceae > Rhizobium > Rhizobium mulingense. The sequence continues at coordinate 468,323 of NZ_JARFVE010000005.1, forward strand.
CCCCACATCTGGTTGGAGGATTTGGTGTCCGTGTTGCTCTCGGCCATGGATGCCCGTCCTGGAGAATGAAATGACGACAAAAAAACCCTTCGGTCTGCCGTCCGTAAAACTGATCGCAATCGCCGCCGTTGCAGGCGTTATTGCCGGTGCGGCAGCGGTATACGTGAAGGAGACGGGGATTGGCAATGGCATCGGCGATACGGCTTCGGCCGAATGCCCGCTGGCGCGGGAGCGCGCCGCCACTTTGGCGCCGCTGATGAAGGGGCAGGTTGCCGCGATGGTCGCCGCCAGCGAGCCGCGCAAGCTGACCGCGGTGTCCTTCAACGGCCCCGACGGCAAGCCGCTGACGCTCGACCATTTCGCCGGCAAGACCGTGCTGCTCAATCTCTGGGCCACGTGGTGCGTGCCCTGCCGCGAAGAGATGCCGGCGCTGAACGCACTGGAAAAGCAAATGGGCGGCGACAAATTCCAGGTCGTGCCGGTTAATATCGATACCGGTGATGACGAAAAGCCGAAGACTTTCCTGGCCGAGACGGGCGTCGATGCGCTGCAGCTTTATCGCGACAATACGATCGGCGTCTTCAATGGCCTCAAGAAGGAAGGTCTCGCCTTCGGCCTGCCGGTGACGCTGCTGCTCGACGACAAGGGCTGCCTGATCTCCGCCATGAACGGACCCGCCGCCTGGGACAGCGAGGACGCCAAGACTTTGATCAAGGGTGCGATCGGATCGTGAGGATAGCGGTCAGGAGTCGCCATTTCCTCTGATCAGGAAAACGCCGGCAATTCCGATAAGGACGCAGCATTGCAGCAGGAACATCGGTGTTTCGGTCCACATGGCGTTTCCCCCCATTCGCGGCAAGGAAAGCATTTCGCGGGCGTCCGGTCCATTCGCCCGTTTTGGTGATGCCCCGCTTACCGCGTCGGGACAGGCACTTCGCCGCGATAGTCGTAAAAGCCGCGGCCGGATTTGCGTCCGAGCCAGCCGGCTTCGACATATTTCACCAGCAACGGGCAGGGGCGATATTTCGAGTCCGCCAGGCCGTCATGCAGCACCTGCATGATCGACAGGCAGGTGTCGAGGCCGATGAAATCGGCAAGCTGCAGCGGCCCCATCGGATGGTTGGCGCCGAGCTTCATCGCCGTATCGATGGCGTCGACCGTGCCGACACCTTCATAGAGCGTGTAGATCGCTTCGTTGATCATCGGCAGCAGGATGCGGTTGACGATGAAGGCCGGGAAGTCCTCGGCGACGGTAATGGTCTTTTCCAGCGTGCCGACGAATTCCTTGGCGGCGGAGAAGGTCTTCTCATCGGTGGCGATGCCGCGCACCAGTTCGACCAGCTTCATGACCGGCACCGGGTTCATGAAATGAATGCCCATGAAGCGTTCGGGGCGGTCGGTGGCGGCGGCAAGCCGGGTAATCGAAAGCGACGAGGTGTTGGTGGCCAGCAGCGCTTCCGGCTTCATCACCGGACAAACCTGACTATAAATCTTGCGCTTGACGCTTTCGTCCTCGGTGGCCGCCTCGATGACGAGATCGGACGGGGCGAGGTCGTTGACATCGGCGGAGCCGGTGATGCGCGACAAGGTCGATTTACGTTCCTCATCCGTCATCTTGCCGTTCGTCACCAGGCGGGCAAGATTGCCGTTGATGGTGGCAAGGCCGGATTCGATGCGGTCCTGCGAGAGATCGTAGATGTGGACCCTGTACCCTGCGGCGGCCGAAACATGCGCGATGCCGCAGCCCATCTGGCCGGCACCGATGATCCCAATATTCTTCAACACCGCACTCATCTCCAAACCCCCGCTCGGCAGTCGCCCCCGCGTTGCCGCATTATTTTAGCATTACTGCCGGACGAAAGATCGCCCGGCAGCAGATAAAAGACAATTTTCCAGTCATTCGCAAGTGCGAAAGAAAAAAGCACTTGCTCTCGTTAGAGCGCCTTCTGTAATTCCGGCAGGGCGTCGAAGAGATCGGCGACGAGGCCGTAGTCGGCGACCTGGAAGATCGGCGCCTCCTCGTCCTTGTTGATGGCGACGATCACCTTCGAATCCTTCATGCCGGCCAGATGCTGGATGGCGCCGGAGATGCCGGCAGCGATATAGAGATCGGGCGCCACCACCTTGCCGGTCTGGCCGACCTGCCAGTCGTTCGGGGCGTAACCGGCATCGACGGCGGCGCGGCTGGCGCCGACGGCAGCCCCGAGCTTGTCGGCAACCGGCAGGATGACTTGCCT
>NZ_JARFVE010000050.1:0-1566 GCF_029194105.1 Rhizobium mulingense
CAGATGAAATCTGAGGGGGGTCAAAATTGGACGCCGATTACCCCGCCAAGGGGGTCAAATTTGCACGCCGAAACACAACCAGCAGGTTCGGCCCGGCAAAACCGCGCGGCGTCACATGGAAAGGTGCGGGCGGCTGAGTGATCTTCTCGCATTCGCGGCAGGAGAACTTCTCCCGCACAGTCTGGATGACTTTCCACTGGCGCGGGATCACCTCCAGCGTCTCGGTGATGTCCTCGCCGAGCTTCGACAGCCTGGCGGAACCGCAGCAGCGGCAACTCGTCGGGGCGGCGATGACGACGCGCTCGCGCGGCAGGTGTTCGGGAAACGGCTTCCGTGATGGACGCTTTCGCTCGAACGCCCGGACTGTAGAAGCCTTGGCAGCAATCTCCGCCGCCAGTTCGTCTTCACCAGCGTCGGCTTCGAGTTCCTCGAGTTGCAGCTCCATCTGCTCGAGAAGTCGCGCCTTGCGCTCGGACCGGCTGCCGTAAAGTTCACGGCGAACCTTCTCGATCTCCAGCTTCAACCGCGCGATCAGCGCTTCTGAATGTGACACGAGCGCCTTGGCACTGGCGGCTTCCGCCTCGGCTTTCATACGCCAGGCACGCTCTTGCGCCAGCAGTGCAAGCGCACTGGCAAGATCGTCAGGAAGCTGTTCGGCCGCATCGTTCATGGTAGGATGGAATCATATTCGACCCAGCCATTCCAGTGCTTTTGCTCATCCTGCCGACGTCGGTCGCCAGGTTTTTTGCGGCATCCGCCAGTCTATACCTTCCAGCAGATAACCGAGCTGCGCCGGTGTGATCACCACCGATCCATCTGCCGCCGACGGCCAGACGAAGCGTCCGCGTTCAAGCTTCTTCGTAAACAGGCAGGCTCCCTGGCCGTCATGCCAGATGACCTTGATCAGGCCACCACCGCGACCGCGGAACACGAACAGGTGTCCGCACATCGGATCGCGCTTCAGCGTCTCCTGCACCATCAGCGATAGACCGGGGAAGCCTTTGCGCATGTCCGTATGGCCTGTCGCCAGCCAGACCTTCACACCACTCGGAACCGGGATCATCTCCGTTCCAGCACGACATCGAGAATGCGGCCCAGCGCCTCGGTATCGATGTCGCTGTCCACGCGAATACGACGGCCCCGACCCAGCTCAATCGTCACATCGCTACGCTTCCGGCGGGACTGCGATGGGGCAGGCGGCCCCGAGGGAATGGGCGTGGCTGGAGGCGCGGCCTCGGACAGGATCACCGGCACCAACGTGCTCGCCATTTCCGTCTTCGGCTCCTCGATTTGGCAAAGCTCCTTGCGCCAACGGAAAAGCTGGCTGACATGGATACCGGCCGCACGGGCAATCTCGGAAAGCACCGCATCTGGCTCAAAGCAGGCCGCAACAAGCCGCTCTTTGTCTTCCCGAGACCAGCGCCGTCGGCGCTCGACAGACGTGATCACTTCAATCGGATGCTTCGTCATAGGACTACTCCTAGTGTTTGGTAAGCGGCAAGCTGAGACCGTTCAGCGCGCGTAATTCCACGGCATGAGTGCATCGAGATCGCTGCTCGACCAGCC
>NZ_JARFVE010000051.1:0-1479 GCF_029194105.1 Rhizobium mulingense
TAACCGGCATCGACGGCGGCGCGGCTGGCGCCGACGGCAGCCCCGAGCTTGTCGGCAACCGGCAGGATGACTTGCCTGAACTTCTCGGCCGAGCCGAGCGCCCGGCCGCCGGAGATGATGATCTTCGCCGAGGTCAGCTCCGGACGGTCGGAGGCCGACAGCGCGTCGGCGACGAAGCGCGACAGACCCGGATCGGAGATCGCTGCGATCGTCTCGACCGTTGCCGAACCACCTTCGGCGGCGGAAGCAAACGAGGCGGTGCGCACGGTGATGACCTTCTTGGCATCGCTTGCCTGCACCGTCTGGATGGCATTGCCGGCATAGATCGGCCGCTTGAAGGTATCGGGGCTGACGACTTCGATGATCTCCGAGACCTGGGCGACATCAAGCAGGGCAGCGACGCGCGGCAGCACCGTCTTGCCGACCGAGGTGGCGGCAGACAGGATCGTGTCGTAGGAACCGGCGAGTGAGACGATCAGATCGGCCAGCGGCTCGGCGAGATTGTTGGCAAGCGCGTCGCTCTCAGCGAGCAGCACTTTCGAGACGCCGGAGAGCTTGGCGGCCTGATCGGCGGCCGCCTTGGCGGCCTTACCGGCGACCAGCACATGAATATCGCCGCCGATCTGGGAAGCTGCCGTCAGCGCCTTGGCGGTCTGGTCGGAGAGGTGATTGCCGTCATGGTCGGCCAGAAGAAGAATGGTCATGATAGTTGCTCCTGTTCCAACCCGATTACAGCACGCCGGCTTCGTTTTTCAGCTTGTCGATGAGTTCGGCGACCGACTTGACCTTGACGCCGGCCTTGCGGCCGGACGGCTCCTCGGTCTTCAAGACCTTCAGCCGCGGCGTCGTGTCGACACCGAAATCGGCCGGGCTCTTCTTGTCGAGCGGCTTCTTCTTCGCCTTCATGATGTTCGGCAGCGAGGCATAACGCGGCTCGTTCAGGCGAAGATCGGTGGTCACCACCGCCGGCAGCTTGATCTCGATCGTCTGCAGGCCGCCGTCGACCTCGCGGGTGACGGTCGCCTTGCCGTCACCGATCTCGATCTTCGAGGCGAAGGTTGCCTGGGCCGAACCCAGCAATGCCGCCAGCATCTGGCCGGTCTGGTTGGAATCGTCGTCGATCGCCTGCTTGCCCGTGATGATCAGCCCCGGTTGCTCGGCATCGGCGACCGCTTTGAGGATCTTGGCGACAGCGAGCGGCTCGACCTGATCGTCGGTCTCGACCAGGATCGCCCGGTCGGCGCCCATGGCGAGCGCGGTGCGCAGCGTCTCCTCGGCCTTGGCCGGACCGATCGAGACGACCACCACTTCCTCGGCCTTGCCGGCCTCCTTCAGCCGCAGCGCCTCTTCCACCGAGATCTCGTCGAACGGGTTCATCGACATCTTCACATTGGCAAGCTCGACACCCGTGCCATCCGGCTTCACCCGGATCTTCACGTTGTAGTCGACAACCCGTTTGACGGGCACGAGAATCTTCAT
>NZ_JARFVE010000052.1:0-1295 GCF_029194105.1 Rhizobium mulingense
CACGCCCGGAATGGACTTGATGTTCGATTTGACGTCGCATTCGGAAAGGGCCTTCGGCTCATCGCCAGGCTCGTCGCGGCTCGTTGCGACGCTGAGGTGCTTCTTGCGGCGCTTCGCCGCCTTGTCTGGATATTGCGCTAACACTTCCGCAATGAGCTTTTCATGCAAAACGCTGTCATTCTCGTAATCAAGGCTCATGGGCCCCTGCCCCCTTTCAAGGTTCGGGTTAGGTCGTCGTCGCCGAAGCGTCTTTCGTGGAAGGACGCGCTGGCTCAAGGGCCAGCGCGTCCTGTCGACAGCGGCAGTTATTGAGCCGCAACCACCGCTGACTCCTTGGCCTGTAATTCGGCCAGCATCTGCTCGTCGCTCTTCATGATGCCGAAGTCGAGCAGCATGTCTTCGAGCTCTTCCATGGTAATCGGGGTCGGAATGGTCCCTTGGCCCGAATTGGCATGGATCTTCTCGGCTAGCGCCCGATATTCCCCGGCCTGCTTGGAGTCCGGCGCGTACTGGATCACCGTCATCTTCCTGAGCTCGGCGTGCTGGACGATGTTGTCACGCGGCACAAAGTGGATGAGCTTGGAATTGAGCCTGGCAGCCAGCGCCTCGGAGAGGTCGAGCTCGCGGTCCGTCTGGCGCTCGTTACAGATCAGGCCGCCGAGCCGCACGCCGCCGGAATGGGCATATTTCAGGATGCCCTTGGCGATGTTGTTGGCGGCATAGAGCGCCATCATCTCGCCGGACATCACGATGTAGATCTCCTGGGCCTTGTTCTCACGGATCGGCATCGCGAAGCCACCGCACACCACATCGCCGAGCACGTCATAGGAGACGTAGTCGACATCGTCATAAGCACCGTTCTCTTCGAGGAAATTGATCGAGGTGATGACGCCGCGCCCGGCGCAGCCGACGCCCGGTTCCGGACCGCCGGACTCCACGCACTTGATGCCTTTGTAGCCGGCCTTGAGCACGTCCTCGAGCTCAAGGTCTTCCACCGAACCTTCCTGCGCCGCCAGATGAAGAACCGTGTCCTGTGCTTTGGCGTTCAGGATCAGCCGGGTGGAGTCGGCTTTCGGGTCGCATCCGACGATCAGGATCTTCTGCCCGAGGTCGACAAGCGCTGCGAGCGTATTTTGGGAGGTGGTGGACTTGCCGATCCCCCCTTTGCCGTAAAATGCGATTTGACGCAAATCTACCATATCGCCTTCCTTCTTTCGTTCCATCCATCGCTGAGTAAAAGGCAGGCAGCTCGCGCCGCCTCGCATGGCAATCTTCAAAACCCGTGCCATGTGGGC
>NZ_JARFVE010000053.1:0-1250 GCF_029194105.1 Rhizobium mulingense
GCGCCCGACAGGGTGAAATCGTCGGTGTGGCAGATGCCGGTCGCCTTGACCTCAACCAGCACTTCGCCGGCCTTCGGACCGTCGAGCTGCACGGTCATCACTTCCAGCGGTTTTCCGGCCTGAACGGCTACGGCGGCGCGAACGTCCATTTGATAATCCCTCCTGTTAATTCAATTTCGGTTGTAGATATTTGGATATACGACCGAGAGATCGAAACAATTCGCTTCGGCCTCGCCTCATTCATCCCGGCTCGACCTGACACCACACCGCAAGAAGCGGCTGGGCCGTACATCTTATCGCGAAGGATTGCCCGGCATCGTTCGCGAAGACCGTTCCTGTGGCGGCAGAAAACCACTGGGAATCGCCAAGGCAGATTTCTCCCGGCGAAAGCAGAATGAAGGCGCGCGGCTGCGTCTGAACATGGTCGGGGAAGCGGGTGTAACGATCCATATAGATCACGCCGACCCGGAGATCGGCGCGCTCCTCCATGCCGCCAGGGCCGACCAGAACCGCATGGGAGTGCGTATTGCCGAAGTTTAGGCTCGCAAACGGGCCAGTGCGGCCGCGTCTCCACAGCAGCCTGCCGGCGAGACTGTTGAACTGATTGGCGATTGCCTCATATTTCCGCCCGGATTTCGCCAGATGGCTGACGGCGTCAATCAACCCTTCGGGCATCCCGGGGAGAGGGCCTCCCTCCGGGCGCACCTTGCCTGTCTTGAGCAGTCTTTGGAGGACCTTTCCGGCAACGAAACTGGCTACGGCGGGAGCGTCGGCCGACAGCATCAGCCCACCGATATCGTTGAGAAATTCCTGCAGCGGCTGGGGACGCCTTTCCCTTCCGATGTCGTGCAGCCTAATATAAGCCGGCTTTTCGTCATCGTTCAGGAGAAGGTCAGCACCAGGTCTGGTTGGACGTCCCACCATGCGCGCCACGTTCGATCTCCCCCTTAAAGCGCCTTTTGCAATTCCGGCAGGGCGTCGAAGAGATCGGCGACGAGGCCGTAGTCGGCGACTTGGAAGATCGGCGCCTCCTCGTCCTTGTTGATGGCGACGATCACCTTACTGTCCTTCATGCCGGCCAGATGCTGGATGGCCCCGGAGATGCCGGCGGCGATATAGAGATCGGGCGCCACCACCTTGCCGGTCTGGCCGACCTGCCAGTCGTTCGGGGCATAACCGGCATCGACGGCGGCGCGGCTGGCGCCGACGGCAGCCCCGAGCTTGTCGGCAACCGGCAGGATGACTTGCCT
>NZ_JARFVE010000054.1:0-1151 GCF_029194105.1 Rhizobium mulingense
CGGCTGGTCGAGCAGCGATCTCGATGCACTCATGCCGTGGAATTACGCGCGCTGAACGGTCTCAGCTTGCCGCTTACGGTGTAGTCGCTTGCCGCAAATTCGATCCGACGCCTCCCAAACAACGACGAGCGCTGCCCGCACGTCGTCGCCGTAAACCCGGCGCCCTGGCCGAGGACCACCCTTCGCCGGTTTGCGTTCTCCTCGCAGCAGTCGCATCGCATGCTTGCGATGAAAGCCCGTGAGCGCCACGAACTCGTCTAACATCCTCGCCTTCTCGGCCCGCCCGCCTAACACATAGCGACAACTGATCGCTGCCACCAATTCCGCACGTGTCGCCATGCTGACCTTCCTCATCACAGCTCCCGAGGTTGATTCGGCGGGAGCAATTTAGATGAGGCAATAACCCATTCTCAGGGAGCAGTTCAGGCGAGGCAATGCGCGCGACAAACTGTGCGGTGCCTTTGATTGTCGCGAATGAGGCTGGCCTGCCGCGCCGGCGTTTGACCCCCATGGCGGAACGTCGTCGATAGCTTTCGACGTTCATTTCGAAGATCGTTGCGTGATGAACAAGTCGGTCCACCGCGGCACCCGCCCGCAGGCATAGTTTGATAGTTGCAGGATACGGGGTCGGCATCGAGCACCCAACTCACACGTTGGTTCATGATCGCCGTATGAAATGCATCCGGCGCCATGGGCGGGTTTCGTCCGGGCCTGAAGCCATAGTAGAACCCGCAAAGGATAGGCCGTCATAGACGGCACTAAGCACTTCAGCGACCGCGCCAGCCTCCTTCGCCCCCGAGGCTCTTCCCGCATCCGTATCTGTCTACACTTCAGATGCGACACCGTCGCCTCTTGGGATGCCCAAACGTCAACGTTTTGAAGGAAGACTGGCGACGTGCACATTCGATGTTGCCCCGGGCACTGGGGATCGTCTCATCTGGGTTGGCGCGCTGCACGTGGCCGCGTAAAAACGGATTCTCTCTCAACGGTTTGGGTGTTTTTTCAAGAACGACTGGCATCTATTGCTCGATCCATCTCCACCCTATTGCTGGAAAAGGTAAATGTCGTTCTCCCTGCCTGATGGCCCCAGAGTGGCCGTGTAGGGCACACCATGGATAGTGATGCTGGTCTGGGGGTTGTCCGCGCTCGGC
>NZ_JARFVE010000055.1:0-1139 GCF_029194105.1 Rhizobium mulingense
TATCCCGACGTGGCGCGGGCATCATGAAATCAATTTTCGAGGAAAGAGATCATGTCAGACATTGTGGAGCAGCTGAAAAAGGTCCGCAAGCTGCAGTCCCGCGCCGCCGCTGCGAAGATGGAGTTGCACGATCTTGCCGAGGACCTTCCGATTAATTGGGCTAGAATCAAGACCATTGCAGGAGAGACGTTCGACGCCTTCGCCGAGTTGAACGCTGCGAAGGAAGAGCTCGCTGCATTGGAGAATTCACGATGACTGGCCCTTTCGTCACGCGCGACGGCTCCAGCTGGGTGCCGGAGTACCTGACCTGCATCGATGCTACAACCTGCATCGGCTGTGGCCGATGCTTCAAAGCCTGCTCTCGCGAAGTCATGCACCTCTATGGCGTCGGTGAAGCGGGTGAAATCCTCGGCATCTGCGACGACGAGGAGGAAGACTTCGATGGCGAGCTCAATCGTATGATCATGGTTGTCGATGAGGCCGGCCGCTGCATTGGTTGCGGCGCCTGCGCGCGCGTCTGCCCGAAGAACTGTCAGACCCATGTCGCGGCAGACAAGGTTACTGCGTGATCTCGCGAACAAGTCAACGCTGTTACCTTCAGATCGTTTGTTGTCTCCTGCTGCTCGTCGTCTGCGCAAACGAACGAACGTAGTTACTTCGTGTGGCATTCCATCCACAAAGTTGGCGCTGCGATGGTGGCTAGTTCGTCGCTTCTTTCAATAGGACTTTTTTAAAAGCGCGAAGTGGCGATCGCTGTCTCGTCGCCCTCGGCGATGAACTTATCCGGTTGCCAAGGCAGATGCCCCGCGATTGGATCGCCACAGATCGTGCCGTTCGTGTCCCATGCCTGATCCGCGGATGCGGCGGTTCTAATCAATGGCGGCCGGTGCAAAGAAGGCACTGCAATTGCACGCAATGTCTCGCGCAAGCTGACCGTCGAGGTAAGCACCAGTGCGCAGCTGACGGAGGCACTTGCGGCGAGGACCGCAACGCCACTTTCCACCCCGCAGGCTCAATACGATCCGACACAGGACGATCCTGAGCGCGGTTGAATTACATGCTAATTCCCTTGTCCCCAGCGCAACCGTCGACATTTCTCGCAAATGTCGGGCATCCGCCACTTTTGTCAGGTTTGTCGT
>NZ_JARFVE010000056.1:0-1084 GCF_029194105.1 Rhizobium mulingense
CGTTCGCCTCAACGACTTGCTGGTACTGCCGAAGCCGCTTGAAAGACATGGTGAGGTTTTTTCCCATGGCTTCGGTGAAGTCTTGGTAATCTTTTTTCAAGGACCTTTGCTGCATCTCGCTGCCGTTGAGCCGGCTCGCTATGCTCTCCCTACCCCTGGTTTGCAGCCAATTACTAAACTTTCGTTGATTGCTGGCTATAGTCCAGACAACATTCCTCTTGGAAGTCGAGCCCGATCCGAGCTTGCTCAGCTCTTGGTTGGCGAAGCTATCAATCATGAGGGCGTCGTCGGGATAAGGATCATGCTGTTTCAACTGCGACTCGGCGCCTAGATACTGCCGCAGCCGATCGAAACCCACGACCACTTTTTTTCCTTCCTCCTTGGTAAAGGCCCTAAAATCCTCCTGCAACGACCGTCGCTGCTCATCACTGCCGTTGAGCCGGCTGACTATGCTCTCCCTGCCCTCCCTTTTGAGCCAAGCGCTAAACTTTCGTTGGTTACTGGTATTTTTCTGAGAATTCGGGACTGATCCGAGCTTGCTCCGCTCTTCGTTGGCCAAGGCATCAATAATGAGGGCGTCGTCGGGATAAGGATCATGTATCTGGCGCCCCATCAGGCGCGGCCCAGGTCCAACGGCTTGGAGTTCTTGCCCCTCAGGCGCGAGCCTCCTGAAATGAGACAGTGCTGACTGAAGACGGTTCCGACCATCCCCACCGCTTGCCAAATAATCCGCGATATCAACGGCTAGTGAATCTGGATCGTTTAAAAGCCGAGAAGCCATCGAATCTCTGTTCTCTGCTCTGAGCCAACGAGCGAACCCCCTAAGAACCCATAAATTGTTCTCGATGGTACGCTCGGGAACCCTTCCGTCCCCTCGGCCGATGCTACCGTCGGGTAGAATTTCGTAGTTTCGGACTGCTTCCGCGAACTGGTTGATGCGGGACGCGTCATCGGGATGCATGTCCCAGTCGGCGGCGCGACCACGCTTGGCGCCGACGCGAACCTTGGTTGAGACCACGTGAGTCTCCGTTGCGGCATCGACGTCTTGCTGCCCCGAACCCCTCTCCGGCGCCAGCGACTGCGG
>NZ_JARFVE010000057.1:0-1068 GCF_029194105.1 Rhizobium mulingense
TGCCTGATGGCCCCAGAGTGGCCGTGTAGGGCACACCATGGATAGTGATGCTGGTCTGGGGGTTGTCCGCGCTCGGCAGCAACTCAAGCCAGGACATTGCAAGCCGAAGGCCAGCCGGTGCCGGTTGATTGCGGTGTTGCCAGCTCGGAGGGACAGCTTCTCCCAAGTCGTCCACAGGCAGCGTGTACTGTGGGGTGCCGAAGATCGATGCCCCCAAGCTTTGCTCCCATGGTGCGTCTGGCGGATTGACGCTTTGCACCGGTGAATAGGCGGCTGACGGCAAATCCTGCCGGAAGGGCGCTGTATTCCAGCTATCGGGAAGCTGGCCTGATTGAGTCACTCCATGCCAAAACTCTGCGGGATCGGCGATCTGTGTGGAGGACTCCGGTCCAGCCGCCGCAGCCCCCGCTCGATCACCGTTGGGCGCGGTGCTCAGACGTCGTTGGAGTTGCTCCCGATCGGCGACGAGGTTGTCGAGGTGCAGCACGGCTGGCCGGCCTCTTCGCGCCAGTCGTCTAACGAGCGCCCGCGTGCCGTCAACCACGAAGACTCCGCAATCATAGTCGTTGCGCTGTTGGGTCATGCGGACGGGCTCCAGACGGGTACCCAACCTTTGTGCGAGCATTGCTGCAAACTCGTTGTTCTGGCCCCGGAAGGAGTCATAGTGATAGGCAGCCGGCCCCTCGCGGTTGCGACGGTCAACGAGTAGCAGCGACCAATGGGTGCCCCGGTGATCAGGATCCGAAGCACTGGCATCGCTCACTGGAAGGAACAGGAAGTCGGCTGTATCTCTTCCATTCTGATCATTAACGATGCGCTGGAAAGCGCTCAGCGCGGTCCTCTCATCGCCCAGGCGCAGATGATAATGGGCTATCAGGGGATCGATAAGCCGCGTCCTGGCGGCGAGATCCGGATCGTTTCGCTGCAAGTCCTGCATTAGCAGCTCATAATCCGTCTGGATATGCTGGTCGCCCAGCCATTCGGTATGGTCGAGCGACAATCCGCTGCGGCCTTCGATCGATGGATCAACCTGCTGCAGCGGCGAAGTTGATCTGAACTCGGCACGTG
>NZ_JARFVE010000058.1:0-1052 GCF_029194105.1 Rhizobium mulingense
CTAGTTGTGAGCTTTCAGGAGGTTGTCCATTCGGCCCTGGTCGAGAAAGCTGAGGTTGTCAAAGCTTCAGTGATTCTCGGAGGACCGAATGAACATTCACAAGAATGCCCGTTTAACACCGCGGCGTCGAGAGGAGATGGCGCGCGCCGGTATTGATGGCGCTTGTTCCAAAGCCGATGCTGCGCGGACATATGGGGTGACGTCGAAGGTGGTCGCTCGTTGGACGGCGCGCTTTCTGGCGGATGGCGCCGCCGGCATGGCGGACCGGTCGTCGCGGCCGCGGACAAGCCCGAGACGAACCGCGGCCAACATTGCCGGCGAGATAGCAGTGTTGCGCCGACAGCGGCTGACGGGCAAGCACATCGCCAAGCAGACGGGCGTGTCGGCGGCAACGGTGAGCCGGGTGCTCAAGCGCGCCGGTCTTTCCAGGCTGAAGGATATCGAGCCGGCCGAACCGGTGCGACGCTATGAGCGCGGGCGGCCCGGCGAAATGATCCATATCGACATCAAGAAACCTGGCCGCTTCAGCCAGGTTGGCCACCGCATCACGGGTGATCGAACCCGCCAAAGTTCGCGCAGGGGCAAAGGCTGGGGCGCTGGCTGGGAGTACGTTCACGTCGCCATCGATGACGCCTCGCGCGTTGCCTTCTCGCAGATATTGCCAGACGAAAAGAAGGACAGCGCGGTCGCCTTTCTCAAGGCGGCACTGACCTACTATAATACCCTCGGCATTACCGTCGAGCGCGTCATGACCGATAACGGTCCCTGCTATGCCTCAGGCGAATTTGCCCGCGCCTGCCGCGAACTTGGCCTCAAGCACGTCCGAACAAGACCCTATACGCCAAAAACCAATGGCAAGGCCGAACGCTTCATTCAGACCGCGCTTCGGGAATGGGCCTATGCCGTCGCATACCCAACCTCGGACATGCGAGCCGACCAACTGCCAAAATGGCTCCATCGCTACAATTGGCATCGACCCCATGGCAGCCTAAAATATAATACACCAATCAGCAGACTCGGCCTGACCGAGGACAACCTGTTGAGGCTCCACA
>NZ_JARFVE010000059.1:0-981 GCF_029194105.1 Rhizobium mulingense
GTGTCGCATTGCTGACACCGAGACGCTTCCAATGTTTACAGATACTTAAAGAGGGAGTGCACAATGACTCAGGTCCGGCAAAGCCTCGCAGCGCCCGCTCGGCTGCATTGTTCGTCAGGCAAATTCTCCCATCTTCCAGGAATGACGTGAAGCCGTCCCAACGCTTCAGCATGTAATCGATAGCCTCGGCGACAGGAGAACTGCGCGACAGCTTTGCCCGCTCGGTCCGCATCCAGTCCTCGAGTTCTTTGACGAGTGAGAGGCTGTCGATGCGACGGCGCTGCAGGCGTTCGTCGGCGGCAAGCCCGTTGATCTCCCGCTCGATGTCGAACAGGGCATCGATCCGTTTGACAGCCTCCAGCGCCAGCGGCGAGATCGGCATGGCACGGCTGCCGCGTTTGGCATTCGTGGCAATGTCAGCGAGCACAAAGAACTTGCGGCGTGAGTGCGCCCAGCACAGTGCCTGCGTCAGCGGATCGGGATCGCGGTCAACCTTGAACAGGGGATTGTAGCCGCCATAAGCATCCGCTTGCAGAATGCCGGTGAAGGTCTTCAGGTGGCGCTCGGGATGCTCCTGCCGCCGGTCCCGCGACGCATAGTAAAGAGCTGCGGGTGGTGACTGCCCGCTGAACGGTCGGTCATCCCGGACATATGTCCAGATGCGCCCCGTATCGGTTTTGCCTTTCGCCAGGATCGGCACGGTGGTGTCGTCGCCATGCAGCCGCTCGGCGGCCAGAACATGCGCCTCGATCAACGAATGAATGGGCTTCAGCGCCGCCGCGCAAGCACCGACCTGGTCGGCCAGTGTCGATAAGCTGAGGTCGATCCCCTCTCGGCCATAGCGCTCGCTCTGGCGGTTCAGCGGTTGATGCTGGGCGAACTTCTCAAACAGGATCATCGCCAGCTGTCAATCGGCGTCCAAAGTTCACCCCTTATCGGCGTCCAATTTTGACCCCCCATATGCTGTAGATCAGCGCTTGG